>JBQTIE010000421.1:0-2892 GCA_052389315.1 Acidobacteriota bacterium | reverse complement strand
GCGCCCGCGCCGAAGGTGCCCGCGCCGCAGCGCTCGTAGGCCCAGACGTGGCCGTCCTTCGGATCGATGTCGACGCCGGCCGACGAGCCCCATTTCCGGCCTGCCGGGAGCTCACCCCAGTTGCGTGTGACGTTCGGCGCCGGGTTCGGCAGCCCCTCTCCGGTGATGGGGTTGCCCATCGTCGCGGCGGGCTTGGCCGTCGCCTGGGCGTTCGCCTCGGAGCCAGGGCTGGCAAACGCCGCCAGCAGGATCGCGGCGGATGCGCCCAGGGCCCAGGGCAGGATGCGTGAAATGGACATGTGACCTCCTCGTCTCTCGGTTGCGCTAGTAGAGCGGAGAACCGCTGCCCTCCGCAAGTGGGCTGATGCCCTTGAGAGTCCAGGGCTGCAGGCGCCGGCCGTTGCCGGCTTTGCTCGTGTACCTCTGGTTCTTCGAGTCGATCGCGATGCTGTGCGCGCGGACGAGCTCGCCCGGCTGTCGCCCAGGCTGCCAAAAAGGTCGCGAACCGCCAGAATTCCGGCCTGTTCTAGACGTCCAGCAAGCGCGGCTTCTGGTGGAATCCGGTCCCCGCTCGCCTCTTGGAGGTGCCATCATGACGCATCGACCTACCGGCACTGTGCTGACCGCGCTGGTGTTTGCTTCGGTCCCGGTCACCTCGCTGTCCCGGACTTCATCTTCAACGAAGGCACCGCGAGCGAGACGCACATCTTCAGCCCCGATCCGGGCCGCGCGCTGATCACCGGCATCGTGGACGACCCGACGACTTTCGAGAACATCGACGCGTTCTGCTGAATTGACCTTCGCGGCCGGGCTCAGCTCCCGGCTCGTTCGCGCGGGGAGGACCGTCGCGGCGCGGCGCGGTTACTGCGCCACCACCTTCAGATCCTGAACCTTGGTTTCGCCCTCGCCAAGGGACACGCGTGCGGCGTGGTCGCGGATGATCTCGAGGAACTCGGGATCCTGCCAACGGCCCGGCTCGAGGTCGCGGACGGCAACGACGAAATAGTCGTGCGGCGGCATGCCGCGCAGGACGTAGCGACCGTCCTGGTCGGGGCGCGCGGTGCGGAGGAACCGGGAGGCGTAGATCCAGCGCGCCGGGTCCTCGGCAAACACGATGACCGTCGCCTCGGTGTCGGCGCGGTCGCGCCCGCCGAGGATGCGGCCGGACAGCTCCGTGCGTTTTCGCGACAACACCACCTGGAGACCTTCGAGGATCTGCCCGGGCACGAATTCGACGGGGGTATCCGTGATGTCGACCCCGTGGTGATAGACGGCCTTCAACACCCAGTCCGGGCTCTCGGCGAGACTGGCCGAGATCACGCGCCGGTCAGTGAGGCCGGTGATTTCGAACGTCCAGTCGTCGTGCACGCGGCTGTTGCCTCCGATGGCCATCACCTCGGGCTCGGCGGGCTGCGCAAAGATGTTGGCCTGTTGCGGTCTGACCGGCGGGGGGGTGTTCTCGTCGGTCGTGATCGTGCCGCGAACGATGGCGCCTCGCGACATCACGATCAGCACGTTGTCCAGATCGTCGCCACCAACCGTGATCCGCACGAGTCCGAATTCATTGTTGGGATCGCTCGGGTTCCTGGGCCGGAGTGACACGTTGTAGGTCCCCGCCGCCAACCCGCCAATCTGAAACGAGCCATCGGCACGTGTCAGGCCGCCGCTGAACATCGTGAACGAGCCGGCGCTCGACGCCAGCGGCACGACGCTGATGAACCCCTGGGCCACGGGTTCACCGGTCGACGAGACGGCGCGGCCCGAGACGCGAGCCAAGCGCGTGGCGGCAAGGGGGAACGACACGCCCGTCGTTTCCTGCGCGACCTTCACCGCGACACGCTGTGCGTCGGCGGCGTTGGGTGTGCCGGGATAGTACGTCGGCGCGTAGCCCTCCACGACCGTGGTCGATACCCCCGGCATGGAGAGCGTCGGGACGCGCATGGCCCCTGAGACGTAGTACGTGCCGGGCGCCAGGCCGAATACCCGGAAGGACCCCTGGTCGTCTGTCGTCGCGGTGCCAGACGACTGCAATCGGCGAGCACCGTTGACGTAACGGTAACGCAGCGCGCTCACCTGCGCACCCGCAATCGGGTCGCCGAACTCATCGGTCACCGTGCCCGCGATTACCCCGCCACGCGGCAGAGAGAAGGCGATCTTTTCCACCACTTGACGATCGAGAATCTCGAGCGTCGTGCCTTGCTGGTCAGCGCGCCGCTGCCCGTACGCCATCGTCACGTACCCGGCCTTGGACACGCTCAGCGAATAACGGCCGGCGGCAAGGCCGGCGATTTCGAACCGCCCCTGCGCGTCGGTGGTGGTGAGTCCCCCGCCGCGGCCATCCTGCGACGTCGCGCGCACCATGGCGCGGCGCAGCGGGCTGCCGGTGTCAGCCGCGACCACGTAGCCGCGCAGGATGGCGGTGCCCTGTTCGGGCTCCTCGCCTGGTCGCACACCGCGCACCGGCGTGCGCTGGCTCGTCGGCGAGGGTTGCCCGGGACTCGTGGCACCCGCTTGTCCTGGCGCGGCCGGCAGGGCCGCAAGAACGTCGGTCGGCCAGCAGCCGAGGAAGAGCAACAGCGCGACAGCGCTCAGGGGCCTCATCGCGTGCTCGATCTGTTCGACACTGATCAGGCGATGGCTCTCGACGCGGCATCGATCCGTCGAGGGCCACCGGCGTGCCGGCTACGGGTTCAGGTTCCGGCACATCGCATGCGCCGGGAAACTCGGATCGGGCACCACCAGCGGGCTGAGGACCAGGTCGATGCCTGGCGCAATCCCGTCTGGAATTGTCAGGTCAAACCCTGCCGAGATGAACTTCGAATTGGGCACGGTGGGGTCGAAATGGACGACAACTTTGGTCGGATCCGACCCATCGATCGACGTGATGAATCC
>JBQTIE010000420.1:0-36620 GCA_052389315.1 Acidobacteriota bacterium | reverse complement strand
GGGTGTGTGTATTGTGGGCGGGGGGGGGTGGGGGGTTCCGGGTCGCCGGGCCCCCGCCCTCCCGGGGGCGCTCCAACCCCATCGCGCCCGCGCCCCCCCCCCCGGGCGCGGGTCGGCGGCGCCGCAGGAGGCTGACGCAGCCGAGCGGCGCACGCGGCTCCGGACGGGTGGTGTGATGCAAGCCACGGAATCGCTCCGCGATCAACGCGGCCTTCCGTGGCTGGTCGACGCGTTGGCCGACGTTCGATACGCCTGTCGCCTGATGCGGAAGCAACCAGGCTTCACGGTCATCGCGGCCGGCTCATTGGCATTGGGCATTGGCGCGAATACGGCCGCGTTCAGTTGGGCGGATGCCCTGCTCCTGCGCCCGCTCGCCATCCCTGAGCCAGCCGCCTTGGTCAACGTGGGATTTCAGGCACCGAACGGCGCGGCCTCCCTGGCCATGTCATACCGAGAGTTCCTTGACCTGCGGACGCGAGCCGTGAGCTTCGCCAACCTCACCGCCTTCTCAGGCTTTGAGGGCGCGCTGGCCAACGACGCCACGTCGGCACCGCAGCCCAGTATTGGGCTGGTGGTCGGAGACGACTTTCTTCGCACGCTTGGTCTGACGCCGTCCCTCGGCCGAGACTTCCGCGCCGATGAGATGTCAGTCCCCGGGCGTGATCCCGTCGTGCTCCTGAGCCACGACGCGTGGCAACGCCGTTTCAGCGGCGACCCAGGCGTTCTCGGACGCGTGGTGCAGCTCAACGGGACACCACTGACCGTGATCGGGATCTCGCCACCGGGATTCCACGGGCTCGACCTCTTCAACCGCAACGAGTTCTACGTGCCGGCGGCGATGTGGACGCGCGTACGGTCCACGATACCAAGCGACGTGTTGGACACGCGCGTGCCGAGGTACCTCTCGGTGCGGGGACGGCTGAGCGACGGCGTGACGGTGGCCCAGGCGCAAGTCGAGCTCGACAACATCGGCCGCGACCTGGCGCGCGCGTTTCCCGACACGAATCGCGACGTGCGACTCGTCGTGCGAACGGAGCTCGCCCAGCGGTTCGCGGAGGAGTCCGGCATCGTGACCTTTTCGGCGATGCTCCTCGCGCTCGCGGTGGTCGTGATGCTCACGGCATGCGCGAACGTCGCGGGACTGCTGACAAGCCGGGCGCCATCGCGAGCCCGAGAAGTGTCGCTTCGCTTGGCGGTCGGCGCCAGCCGTGGCCGCGTCTTGCGCCAGCTGCTCGCGGAAAGCGTCGCCATTGCCGCCGTCGGGAGCGTCGGCGGGCTCGGGGTCGCCTACGCGGCGCTCCAGGTGTTTCGACGCTTCCGGGTGCCCACGGACCTGCCGATCGCTGTGGACTTCAGTCTCGATGACCGCGCACTGATTGCCGGTCTGGCGGTCGCCGCCCTCAGTGCTGTCGTCGCGGGCCTCCTGCCGGCGGTGCTCGTCTCTCGCTCCAGCCTCACGGCGGCCATGAAGCCTGTGGCCACGCCATCTGGGCGCGGCCGGTGGCCGGCGGGGGCCTGGCTGGCCGGGTTGCAGATCACGTTCGCGGTCGTGCTCCTGATCGTTGCGGCTTTCGTGCGGCACGACCTCGGAGGACGTTTGGTCCGTGGTCCCGGATTCCAGCATCACGGTCGACTCATGGCGTGGTTCGATCCCGACATGGTGGGCACCAGTGCCGAACAGGCCCAGCGTTTCTACGAGGCGCTGTCGCGAGAGGCGCGCGACCTTCCTGGCGTCCGGGCGGCGACGCTGACGTCGTTCGTGCCGATGGACGGAGGGGAGCTGAGGATCCCGTTCAGCCCCGAGGGTGTTCCGGCGAGTCCGCGCGAGAGCGACGTGCAGGCTTGGAGCGCCGCCGTCGACGAGTCGTACTTCGAGACGCTCGGCATCACGCTGCGTGAAGGGCGTTCGTTCACGCCGACGGACGACCAAGGTACGACGCCGGTGGCGATCGTAAACACCACGGTGGCGGACAAGTACTGGCCAGGACAGTCGGCGCTCGGCAAGCGGTTTCGCGCGGGCGACGACTCGGCGCCGTGGGTCGAGGTCGTCGGCGTCGCGCCGACGACCCCGTACTTCTTCCTCATCGAACCAACGACCGAGTTCGTGTATTTCCCACGGCGTCAGAGCCCCCGGCGCACCATGGCGCTTGTGCTCCACGCGGATGCCCCGGAGGCGCTGGCGACACCGGTGCGTGCCCTCGTGAAGCGGCTGGATGGCCGGCAACCGATCCTGAGCTTGCGCCCGTTGTCAGAACAGTACCGCATGCGCGTCGCTGTCGTATTCGACATCCTCATGACGCTCGTCACGGGCACAGCCACTATGGGCATTGGCTTGGCGCTCGTAGGACTCTACGGCCTGGTGGCGTACGACGTGAGCCGGCGCACGAAGGAGGTCGGCGTGCGCGTGGCCATCGGCGCGCGAACCGTCGACATACTACGGCTCGTCTTGGGGCAGGGCTTGGCGGCAGTCGTCGTTGGTCTCATCATTGGCGTGCCGGGCGGAATCGTCGCCAGTCGCGTCATCGCCGCGGCCTTGCCTGGGGGCGCCGGGCTGACGCCTGCGGACGCGGCCTCATTCGCCGCCCTGATCGTAGCCGTGACGGCGGTAACCCTTCTCGCCGCGTATGTGCCCGCACGGCGGGCGCTCCGAATCGCGCCAACCGAAGCCCTGCGCTGTGAGTAATCTCAGGAACACATCGGGCCGCCCGCTGTGGGCGAGTCATCGAGATGCTTGACATGACCGCGCCGCCACGACAGCTTCGTGTCAAGCATCTATGGGAGACCCACGCGGCGGGCTGCTTCAAGGCACCCTGCCCCTCCTGATCTTGCGCACGCTGGCGGCGGGCCCGAACCACGGGTTCGCGATTGCCAGGCGCATTCAACAGATTTCACAGGCCGTGCTCAGGTGGAACAGGTAGACGCACGTATTACGCACGCGGCGCCATATACTTCTCGTATATGGCATAATGGGTTCGGAGGGTTCAACCATGCCTCGGACCGCCAAGGTCTTCATGACCAACCGCAGCCAGGCCGTGCGCCTGCCGAAGGAGTTCCAGTTCGCCACCGATGAGGTCCTGATCCGCAAGGTCGGCGATGACGTCATCCTCTCGCCCCGGCCCCGCGACTGGAAATCGTACCTGGAGTCCGCTCCGGTGGCGTCAGACGCTTTCATGGCCGACGTTGAAGACCTGCCCGTTCAGGAACGGGAGCGGTGATGCCCCGCTTCATGCTGGACACGGACACGTGCTCCTACATCATGAAGCGCTCACACCCGCTCGTGCTGAAGCGGCTGCAGTCGATGGCGGTCGACGACGTCTGCATGTCCGTCGTCACGAAGGCCGCGTTGCTGTACGGGGTCGAGGTGTCGCCTCGGCGCGCGCAGGACGCCGCGGCGCTGGCGGCGTTTCTTCCATACGTGGAGGCCACGGCGCTCGACGAGGAGGCGGCGGGGCACTACGCCGAGATCCGCGCGGACCTCAAGCGGCGCGGGGCGATGATCGGCGCCAACGACCTCTTCATCGCGGCGCACGCGCGAGCGCTCGGCGTCACGTTGGTGACGAACAACACTGCCGAGTTCGAACGCGTGGGAGACCTGCGACTCGAGAACTGGACTCTCCCCCGTCGCCGCAAGAGCTAGCGGCGGGCTGGGTCCACACTGCGACGTTGACGAGGACCTACTCCGCCTGGAACTTTGGGTGGTCCGGCGTACCCACCAACATTCTGAGCACGTCAAACGTTTAATAGGGTATGAGCCAACGGCCCGCTACGAGCGTTCAGCCGACCATGTTGGCGGAGCAGGCCGACCGATTGTCCGCCCTGTTCGAGGCGCATGCCGACCGGCTGTACCGCCTCGCCCGACGTCTCGTCCCGGTTGCCGATGATGCCCTGGAGCTTGTTCAGGAAACGTTCCTCAAGGCCGCGCATTCACGGGATTCCATTCCTCACGGATTGAGGGATGAAGAGGCGTGGCTGGTCCGCGTGCTCGTCAACGTTCGACGAGATCAGTGGCGCAAGGAAGCGGGTTCACGCTCGCCGCGCGGAGGGCTGGCACCAGCGCCGCGAGGACGCCGCTGACCGCAAGCATCATTGCGACAGTCGCCAGCGTCAGCGGATCGGTCGGCGAGGTCTCGAACAAGAAAGTCTCGATCGTGCGCGCCGTCACCATTGCCCCGCCGAGGCCGAGGAGCACGCCCAGACCGATCGGCACGGCCGAATCGCGCGGCATCGTGGGGATGTCCGAGAAATCAATCCTGGGCCCGGCGCGCGGCATGCCGCGCGCTCTTCCCGGCTCGCCCGACGCGCGCTGATGATGCGGATCGGCTCGACACCGCTCGTGCTCCATACTGTGTCAACGACCATCAGCACGCGACCATCGACCGAAACTCCAGGCGGCGGTACCGCGCTCGGATTCTGAGTGTTGCCCCTCTGGGCCAGCCAGGGCATTGGCGTCGAGGAAGATGGTCACGGCTTCGTCGAAGGCTGACGCCACAGGAGTCTGCTCGCTCTACGGCCTGCTCGCGCGCTCTTGGACGGACAACATCAGCCGAACGATGCGTTCGGTGACGTTTGGTTCAAGGCCTTCGGTGTGCCCTTTGTCGAGTCGAATCACGTCGGCGACGACATGACCGTCACGGCACCCCGAGTACACGTACACGCGAGCCCGACCGGGCCGGGGCGTGCGGCCGGCCTGAGTATTCCGTGTGCGCGGCGAACGCGAATCCCACACGTACCCAGCCTTGCGATCGACGAGGTCGGCTTCGCGCACTTGCCCCTGGCATCCGAGCGTCTGCGCCCACAGCGAATGGTCAGGCAGCCCGGCGGCCGTCAATTCGTACTCGCCGGACGTGTAGATGTGCGACAAGGCGTAGTCTGGCAGCGAGCACGTATCCCCCAACCCGACCCCGAGCCCGTCCGAGCATGGCGGATCGGGAGGCGTCGCGCCCGGACGCAACCGATCGCGGAAGGGCACCAAGTACGCCGACGGCGTCTCGCGCGGCACGTAGGCGCGCGGTGAGCCCAGACGACCGCCGGAGAGGCTGACCCACCCGGTCAGCTTGTCGCGAAAGAACGGTGTCCTCAACAGCCGGTTCGCGGTCGCGCCTCCGTGAGAATGGCCAGCCAACCAGAACGCCTTGATGCTCTTCTCCCCCAGTTGCTCGTAGACGAAGCTGACGATTCTCCGGAGATTGAGCGTCGTCGCTGGCCGGGTCCCACAGGACCTTGACGGCGCTCGGTGTCGCGACGACCAGTCTGTATCTATCCTTCAGATCGACCAGCGGGAAATAGTGTCGATGCCAGTTGCCGATCATCCCGCCGCCATGCAGGCTCAGGATGAACGTAACGGGTTCGCCCGGTTTCAGGTCGCACGGATAGTCGAGAAAGAACGGACGATTGCTCTTGGGCAGCAACGCCGTCCCTCGATGGGCGACCAGGTCGTTCGCACAATCGGCGTCCGGGCAATGGAGCGCCGGTGGCGACACGCACGGCACGTTGCCGATCTGTACGGACTGCGCGCTCGCGGTCGCGTCGATCAGGCTGATCACGACGCCCGCGAAGGCCAGGCTGCGCGCGCTCTTCATCGTCTTCATGCGTCACCCAGTTCTCGTGACCGATCCCGTTCTGCGGAGGGTTCGCCACTAGGCTCGAACCTCAAGAGCGGCAAATCGAGAGCCTGCTCCTCGCCCTCCAGCAACACGAACGTCGCCTCGGCTTCGCGCCAGACCCTGAGCAGAACGGGATCCCGTTCTTCGCCCCCTCGGATCACTTGGATGCGGAGTGCCAACGGCGCGCCGAACCCAGTGATCTGCGGGATTGGATTCCGCCCCACTCCGATCGAATCCGAATATCCGGGCGATCGGCTAAGATCATCGCGAAAAACGGCGGCACCTTTCCGAGTTGTCGAACATACAAGGCCAGTTGTGCCTTGTGATGAATCTCGTGCTCCAGCACGAACCAGAGCCACCATCGCAACGGCAATTGCACAGGGGCGTTTGGTACCAGCTTGACTTCGACTAGATCTGCATCGATCAACCTGTCGAAGTCGGCCAGCGTCTGGGCACGAGTCGCGGTGAAGTCGCTCCGCAAGTTGCTGATCGCCGGAAGGCTCGCCGGGAAGTGCAACCGCGCAGTATCCCAATCCTGATGGAACAAGCCACGTGCGTAATACTTCTCAGTCTGGAGAATGTGGACGAAGTGCTGCCCGACGCTGAACAGTTCCGGTTGCGGACGCCACGCCAGATGTTCCTCGGCCAGCCTGTCGAGCTGCTGCACGGTGACCTCGCGATAGCGGACCCAATGCTCGCGGATGGTGGCGAGTTCGGACAGCATCGATGATCTCCCTCTCGTCCGGAGAACAGTATCCCAATGGGGTGGCTGCACAACGTCATCGCGACGTACGAGCGCCAGGCGCAGGGCTCGACCGCCGACAGGCCGAGCGCAGGGCGCCCATCCGAGTGGCTTGCGCGCGCGATACGCGCCAGCGCACGCCCTGAACGGGCTATCGTGAGTCGATAGACGACCCGCCGTTGATGCGGGCGCTCGACACGAGTTGGAGTCCGAGCTGCTGCTGCATTGCCGTCTGCATCGAGACACGACCTGCGTGGGCGTCCCAGGTGAGGCGAACGTTGAAACGGCCTGTCAGGCCCGAGCGATCCATCACGGGGTGCTCGAGGACGCTCGCGATCAACGCCGCGAGCTGGGCCGACGTGATCCCGTCCGCGGAGATGGTACCGAACCTGACCTGGACAGTATCCGCGCCAGCAACGTCGGCCGAGACGGGCACGCGCGTCAGGCAGGCCCAAGCTCGCGATCCGCGCGGACGACGACGAGCGCGTAGGCCGTCCGGAACCCGGATGCGCCGGGTCCCGCGGCCGTCTCCGGCGGCGCCTGTAGCGCGCCGGCCGCCAGCGGGACGATCACCGCGCACAGCATCACCGCGCTCACCAACATCTTCTGCCAGACGCCCGTGGCCTCCCCGATGCGATTCGCCAGGATGGCTTCGATACGCTGACGGACGTTGGCGCTGCCGACGCCGGAGACGCTCGCGAGCGGCGATTGGACGTAGCGCCTGCAGACATTGAGAATGCCCTGCGCGTACGGCCCCGGAGTGCCGACTGTGCGGAGGACATGCTCGTCGCAGGCGCGCTCGCGTTCGTCGATCAGCCGGGCGCCCAGCCACCACACCAGCGGATGGAACCAGAAGGTCGCCTCGACGAGCATGTGGATCGCAGCGGTCAGGTTGTCGAACCGGCGCACGTGGCACAGTTCGTGGGCGACGATCGCCTCGATTTGCGGGCGCGTCAGATGATCCTCGATATCCGCCGGCAACAGGAGGACGGGGCGCATCCAGCCGATCACGCCCGGCTCGAGCAGCCCGTTGGCCAGCCCGACCTGCAGCCGCCTGGGCACCGGCACATCGTTCAGCACGACGCGCCGCGCGGTCAGGACGACATCCCTTAGTCGCCGCGACAGGCGGACCCTGGCCGCGACAATGGCCGTGAAGCCGCTGGTCCAGACGCCCAGCAGCAAGAGGCTCAGCCAGGCGCCTGTGACCTCCGAGATCGTCATCGTCGACGGCCAGAGCGCGGTCGTCGCCGTTCTGGCAAACGACTGGCCGATCCCGCCGATCAGCGCCAGCCCGGCCAAGGAACCGGACGCGTCGAAGGGAGTGAACGGGCCGACGAGGGCGACGGCGCGCCCCGCGAACCATGCGCCGAGCCAGACGACCACTGAGAACGGCACGAGAAACTTCACCGACGCGGCGAACCAGAGCGCGAAGCGCACGCGGGCGCGATTGCGCCGAAAGGCGAGCGTGAGCAGCCCGACCGCGATCGCGAACAGCGTCGACTGCCAGATGTGGTCGATCGCATGAGCGATCGCCAGCCGCAGCTCGAGACGCGTCGCCTGCCGCACGGGCCAGGGCGCTGACCGTGTTGTCGCCGACGGGCTCGCGCCCATGGTCCCCGTCGGATCGCCCCCGACGCGACTACGCCGCACGATCGCCGACACGTCGCGCGACGAGGACCCGCCGGAACCGTATCCCGGCTCGACCGGCGGTTGCGGCGCCACCACGCTCGCCACGTACGACACCGCCGCCACGAGCAGCGCGTGGATCAGGACCGAGCCGACGACACCGAGCGAGTAAGGACGGCGAGGTGGTGGTCCGTCGGCGCGGAAGATCATCGGCGAGTCCTTCCCGGGCGGCTGCGCTCGCGCGTGTGCGGTCCATCACGCGGCTCGTGACGGCCGGCCCGGTCGTGCGTCCGCTGGCGTTCGTATGCGTCGATGGCCTCTTCCAGCGCGCGCAGGTCGTCGCGCGTCAGTTTTCCGGCCTCGACGAGCTGTGCGACCATCGGCTGCGCGCGCCCGCCGAAGAAGCTCAACACCTCGTCGAGGAGCCGCCGCCGCGCATCCTCACGAGGCAGGAGCGGTTCGAAGATGTGGGCGTTGCTGATCTTCCGCACCCGGCGCACCGCCCGCTTCGTCTCCAGGCGATAGACCGTCGTCTGCACTGTCGTGTACGCCGGTCGCGGCTCGGGAAACGACTCCTGGATCTCGCGAATCGAGGCGTTGCCGCGCGTCCACAGCAGCTCCAGAATCTGCAGCTCGAGTCGGGTCAATCGTGGTCGCGGCATGTCGTGCTACTACGTGGCGTCATTGTCTACTATGTTATAGTAGGCAAAGTCAACAACGCCGATCTTCCCGGAGGCGCATGGTTTATGGAAGCGTTCGTACAGGACTTGCGCCATGCCCTGCGCCTGCTGCGCAATGCTCCGGGGTTTGCGATCGCTGCCGTCGCCGCGCTGGCGCTCGGGATTGGCGCGAACACCGCCATCTTCTCGGTTCTCAACACGGTCATTCTCAGGCCGCTGCCCTATCCCGAGCCGGAACGACTGGTGATGTTCCTGAACGTCTCGCCGCAGGGCTCCGGGGGCGGGGCCTCGCCGACCAAGTTCAACGTCTGGCGACGGCAGACCTCCGCGTTTCAGGATGTCTCGCCTATCGATTCGGTGTGACCAACATCACCGGTGATGCCACGCCGGAACAGGTGGCGACGGCCTACGTGAGTGCCGATTTCTTCCGCCTCTTTGGCGCCGTCCCGGTTGTGGGCCGCACGTTCACGCAGGAAGAGGATCGGCCTGGCGGCGGCTTCACGGTGGTGCTCGGCCAGGGATTCTGGGGCCGGCGTTTCGGCGGCGATCCGGCAATCGTCGGACGGACCATTCCGTTCAACGGCCAGCCACACGAAATCGTCGGCGTGCTCGGCGCCTTCGATACCACCGCCATTCAGTCCACGCTCGGCGCCCCGGACGTCTGGTTGCCATTCCAGATCGATCCCAACAGCACCATGCAGGGGCATTTCTTCACCGTTGCCGGGCGGTTGAAGCCAGCGGTGTCGGTCGAGAGCGCATCAGCGCAGTTGGGCGCGGCCCGTGCCGAGTTCGTGCAGGCCTTCCCGCAGGCGATGCCGCCGCAGGTCGGCTTCGGTGTGCAGACACTGCAGGAAATGATCGTGCGGAACGTGCGGTCGTCGCTGTGGGTGCTGGTCGGGGCGGTCAGCTTCGTGCTGTTGATCGCCTGCGCCAACGTCGCGAATCTGCTGCTGGTGCGCGCCACCGTGCGTCAGCGCGAGATCGCGATTCGCTCGGCGATCGGCGCCGCGCGCAGCCGGATCGCCCGGCAGTTGATGACCGAGAGCCTGGTGCTGTCGCTCGTCGGCGGCGTCGGCGGTCTCGCGCTCGGTGCGGTAGGTATCCGGGCGCTGCTGGCGCTCAATCCCGGCAATATCCCGCGCGTTGGCGTGGACGGTGAAGCCGTCGCCCTCGACGGACGCGTCCTGGCGTTCACAGCGATCCTGTCGATCGTGACGGGGCTCGTGTTCGGGCTGCTCCCCGCGCTGCGGGCGGCGCGCGTCGATCTCAGCACCACCATGAAAGAGAGCGCGGGGCGATATCGGGCACCGGGTTCAGGCAGAACAAAACCCGCGCGATCCTCGTGGTCGCCGAAGTCGTGCTGGCGTTGATCCTGCTGGTCGGTGCGGCATTGCTGATCCGCACCTACGCGGCGCTGCGTGCCGTCGATCCGGGGTTCGACGCCCGGCACGTCCTCACGATGCGGATGTCGCTCACCGGCGCTCGCTTCGCGAAGGCCGCGACCGTCGGCCAGTTGATGCGCGATGGCAGGGAGCGGCTGGAAGCCTTGCCCGAGGTCGAAGCGGCCGCGGCGAGTTGTTGTGTGCCCTTGCAAGGAGGGTTCGGACTCGGATTCATCATCGAGGGGCGTCCGCTCGACGGTTCGGCACACGGTGGCGGCAGCTTCACGCCAGTGTCGGCCAACTACTTCAACGTGTTCAAGATCCCCATGCTGCGCGGCCGCTCCTTCACCGAGCAGGATACGACCGGCGCTCCCGGGGTCGTGATCATCAACCAGGTGATGGCCCGCCAGTATTGGCCGGACGGCAATCCCGTCGGCGAGCGCATCACCATCGGCCGCGGGCTCGGACCCGGAATGGATGAGCCGCCGCGCGAGATCGTTGGCGTGGTCGGCGACGTGCGCGACGGCGCGTTGAATCGCGAGCCCAACCCGATCATGTACGTGCCGTGGGCCCAGCTGCCGGACGCCCACAGCGCGAACCTCCTCGACATCACGTCGCTCGCATGGGTGGTTCGAACCCGTGCAGCGCCGTTCAGCGTGTCCGAGTCCATTCAGAAGCAACTGCGTGATGCAAGCGGCGGACTGCCGGTTGCGCGGTTGAGGTCGATGGACGACGTCGTGTCTCAATCCACCGCGCGGTCGGACTTCAATACGCTCCTGCTGACCGTCTTCGCCGCGTCGGCGTTGATACTCGCGGCGATCGGTGTCTACGGCCTGATGGCGTACTCGGTCCAGCAGCGCACGCAGGAAATCGGCGTGCGCCTGGCGCTCGGCGCCGATCAGTCGCGCGTCAGGAACATGGTGGTCCGTCAAGGGATGACGCTCGTGTTGATCGGGGTGTTCATCGGACTGGCGGCGGCCCTTGGCCTGGCACGGGTCATGGCGACGTTCCTCTTCGGTGTCGCGCCACGCGACCCGGTCGTCTTCATCGGAGTCCCGCTCGTGCTGGCGGCCGTGGCGTGGCTCGGCGTGTGGCTGCCGGCACGGCGCGCGGCACGTGTCGATCCGGTACGCGCGCTGCGGGTGGAATAGTCCGCTCGCCTTGATCCTGGAATGGAAACCGCAAGCCTGACGTTCGCGGAGCGGTCAGCGCTCAGCGCGCTCGATCGCGCTGCACACCGACCATGAGTTGCCAAATGGCAAGAGCCCGTGTCCCGGGTTATCGCCACAGCGGCGTTTAGGGTGGCCTAACCGCTGCCTTCACGCGAGCAGGAGCTAACCCTGGCAAGTAACGGTGCTACTTTGACTCGACTCGAAATCCGCGGCCGACCCAGGCGAGGCCAAGGCCCAACGCATAAACCGCCGCGACTGGCGCGATCCACAACCGCACTACGTGCGCACTCGAGACGGCGTGACCGGACTGAAGAGTTCCCGCAAGCGCGAGGATTGCAACCGCCCAGAGAATCGAAGCGAGCAGCCAAAGCCGTTGCCAGCCGTTGACATGCATGGTTGTACTCCTAAAGCGGTTAGACACGCTCCGCGGACGTTTAGGTCAAGACGAAAGCGATCAGTATTTCACGGCTCGGTTTAGGCCGTGACGTGGATTGCGGCTGGGAGAGTCCCGGTAGGCCGCGCCTCCATGAGGTCGGTCGTGAGCTGGAGGATCAGTGTCAACGCGTCAATCCTGTGTGGTCGCCGTGTATGGACCGCTTGGATGAATTCGCCGGAGGCCGCTCAGTACGTCTCAGGCGACGACAATTTGCGTCGTCTTTGGCTCGGTTCGCGTGTCGCCGTCCTCAGTCCCGATCCGAGGAGCCAGTGGCCGCGAAAATACGGTCAGGACGTTTACTTGCTGCGGACTCACTCCACGCGTAGTGTGTCCGCCGGATTCGCGCGGACCGCCCGGGCCGCGGGCCAGACACGACAGCATCGCGACCGTTACGACCACTACGACTGCGGCCACGAATGCAGCGGCGTCGAAGGCTTCCACTCCGAACAGGAGCGACCTGATGAATCTGACCAGGATGGCCGAAGCGACCAGACCGATGGCGAGACCAGCGGCGATCAAGCGGAGACCGTAGCGCAGCACCAGCCGAAACACGTCGCGAGGACTTCCGCCCAACGCGAGGCGGAGGCCGAACTCACGACGGCGTTGCTGCACGGTGAACATCACGAGGCTGAAGATCCCGGCGGCCGCGAGCGCAGCCGCGACGGCAGCGAACGCGCTCACCAGTTGCGCCCGAAATCGAGGACGCGCCGTCGCTTCCGCGGCCACCTGCTCCATCGTCCGGAGTCGCGACACCGTTTGATTGCGATCCACGCGCGCGATCGCCGCCTTAATCGCCGGAACCAGCGCTGAGGGTTCGCCATCGGTTCGGACAGCCAGCATCGCGTTGCCCCACGCGTTCTGCGCGAGCGGCACGTAGATCTCGAGCGGTCGCTCCACCTCGCCGGGCCGAATGGCGATCTGGCGAACAATCCCGACGATCTCGCGATCGACTGACACTTTGGAGGTGATGGACGGGACGCTGATGCGACTGCCGACGGCGGTGCGGCCGCTGAAGTGCCGCCGGGCAAACTCTTCGTTGACGATGCAGACAGGCACCGACGCCGTGTTGTCACGTTCTGTGAAGGCGCGCCCCTGCAACAATGTCATCCCCATGGTCGCGAAGTAACGCGGTGTGATGATCTGAAAGTGCGCGTTGGTTCTTAGCACCTCGTCGACCGGCGGATCGCCGACGATCGTGAAGGGCTGCGTCCCGGTCTGACCATCGAGCGGCAAATCGCTCGTCAGTCCGACCATCCGTACCCCAGGTACACCGCTGACTTCGATGGCTTGAAAGAACGACTCCAGAACCGATTGAGACATCCCGGCCCGGCCGATCGCCATGGTGACGACGTGCTCGCCGCGAAAGCCCGGGTCGTTGCGGTTCATGGCAGCCAGCGTGCGCACGAACAGGCCCGACCCCACGAGGAGCAGAAGCGCCGCGGCAATCTGGATGGCCGCCAGCCCGGTACGTATCCACCCGGCGCCGTCGGTCGCGCCACGGCCACCAGCGCTCACGCTCTCTGTGAGTGGCACTCGCACGGCATGCCATGCCGGGACCACGCCCACCACCACGGCGGTCACGACGGTGAGACTCACGGCGAACTTTGCAAGCCGCCAATCCAGCGCGAGCGTCAGCGGCTCGGGAATCGTGCGTGCCGGCATCACCGCCGGCGCGACGCCAAGAATCATGGCCGACAGCAGTAGACCGACCGCCCCGCCGGCGAGGCCGAGCACCAAGCTTTCAGTGATCAACTGTCTGACAATTCTCCCGCGGCTGCCACCGATCGCAGCGCGGGACGGCGATCTCTCGCGTCCGGCCAACGCCGCGGGCGAGAATGAGGTTCGCGACGTTGGCAGACGCCAACAGCAGCACGAACGCCACGACGCCCCCCAGCACGACCGAGGTGGCTCTCAACTCGTCGCCGACGATGGCCGTGTGGAGGGGTTCGATTGTGACGTCAACAGCGCGATTCGTGTCGGGCGCCTCGAGCGCAATGCGTTCGGCGATCGCGCTCAGGTCCGCGCGCGCCTGGTCGAGCGTCACACCCGGCTGAAGGCGGGCGATGACGCGCAGGAATCGTAGGCGCCGGCCCGCGAGTCGAAGGTCCGGCGTTGGGGCCCAGATGTCGGCATTTCCGAGAAACTGCACATCACCCGGCACCACGCCGATGATTCGACGGATTTGTGGCGGCGATCCCAGACGAATCGTCCGGTCGATGATTGTCGGATCGCCGCCGAATCGGTTCCGCCAAAAGCGATCGCTGATCATGGCGACGTCGCTGACCACCCCGGGGCGCAGGTCCGCACCCGCGGGAATGTCGTCGTCAACGAATGTTCTGCCGACGAGTGGGGCGATCCTGAGGACCTCGAAGTAGCCGGGCGTGACGCGCGCCGTCGACACGGTGTCGGCAATCTCGGTCTCCGTTGCCGAAAAGGCAATCGGGGCGCCGGCGCCAAGCGTCGCCGCCATCACCGTGAACGATCGGTTCTGCTCTTTGAAGTCCAGAAAATCGAGCGCCGCGACGCTGTTGCGCGGGTTCTGCGGCACTCGCGCATAGACCATGACCAGCCGCTCTGAGTCTGGAAATGGCAGCGGACGAATCAGCGCCGTATCGACGAGGCTGAACATCGCGGTCGTCGTACCGATGCCCAATGCGAGGACGACGATCGCGCCGACCGTGAAGAGTGGCGCCTTCGAAAGGACGCGGATGCCGTAACTCAGGTCGTGAGCAAATGACATGCTGCGTTAGACGAGGGTTCCGGGTGGTACGTTGATGGTTCTGAGCCAACACATGGCCGAACCGTGGACACGTCGCCGCCATTTCGAACGTGCTGGCCATCGTGGTTCGACTGACGCACTGGCTGGTGATTTCAGCCGTTTCGGATCACCGAAACGGAGGTGAGTAGCGCTTGAGTGGGAATTGACGTGGACCCGGCCGGATTACCCCGAAAAGTCGACCATCTCGAGGAATCCGGCCAGGCTGCGGCCAGATCGCCCCTGCGGCGTTACACAGGACGTGTCCGCAACCTTTGATGGTTGCGATTGGGACCAGTAGCCGTCGCGCACCGTGCATCGTGGCGGTTCTTGCGAATCGCCTGCGCCCGGTGCGTTACTCGTAACGGAGCGCGATTGCAGGATCGACATGCGACGCCTTCAGTGCGGGCACGCAACAGGCAACGAGAGCGACCGTGGCGAACGCCGCCGTGACGACGACGAACGTCTGCGGATCGCTTGGTTCAACCTCGTAGAGCAGGCTCGACATTACGCGCGTCCGCCGACAGATTCATCGAGCGAGGTCCTGCGCGCGGTTCTGGACTCCCGACTGCCGGCTTGCCTATGCGCCTCCTGACGCCATACAGTGGTGACATGACTCCGCTGCGTGCCCGTGTCCAGAACGGGCGGTTGCACCTCGACCAGCCAACAGGGCTGCCCGAGGGCACTGAACTTGACCTTGTTATCGACGATGAGGGGGACGATCTGACCGAGCACGAACGTCAGGCCCTGCACGAAGCGCTCTCGAGATCGTGGACGTCTGCGCAAGCGGGCAAGCTCCGTCCCGGTGCCGCGATCATCAGCGAGCTTCGGCGCAAGGGGTGAACCTGAACGTCCGAACCACTCCTGAAGCCGACGATCACGTTCGGGCGATCGATGAGTGGTGGCGCAAAAATCGGACGGCAGCGCCGAGCCTGTTTCTCGACGAGCTGGAAACTGCGTTTGCGCTGATCGCCTCGGCGCCCAACGTCGGACATCCCTATCGACGATCGCCCGTCGGAGGCACGCGTCGAGTCCTCTTGGCGCGCAGTCGTTACCACGTCTACTACGCGCCGCTCGACGACGAGCTGGTCGTTCTGGCCGTCTGGCACGCCAGCCGCGGAGACGGACCACCACTTCGGCTCAAGTAGACGTCCCCCGTTTCTGGGCGTTAGTCTAACTAACTAACTATTAATTGTCGCCGCGCAGAGGATCACGGGCGCGGGCACGTGCAGCTGCTCGAGTGGATTTGGTGCGGCTTGCAGGTGTCGCTGCGACAGGTGGAGATACACCGT
Source organism: Acidobacteriota bacterium (assembly GCA_052389315.1). Lineage (GTDB taxonomy): Bacteria > Acidobacteriota > Vicinamibacteria > Vicinamibacterales > UBA2999 > JACCSI01. Next base: position 20,932 of record JBQTIE010000420.1, on the reverse strand, counting down.
CGTGTGTGTCAGATCCGCATGACCCAGGAGCACCTGGATCGTGCGCAGGTCCGCGCCGGCTTCGAGCAGGTGTGTCGCGTACGAGTGGCGCAGCGTGTGCGGACTCACGCGACGATCAATGCCGGCCGCCTTCGCTGCGACGCGCACGGCGTCCCAGATGCACTTGGACGTGAGCGGTCGGTCGGCGCGCCAGCCATGCTCTTGCCCCGGGAAGAGGTACGTCTGCGGCCGCATCCACCGGTAGTACTCCCGCAACGCCGTGAGCAACGTCGGGCTCAACGGCACCTCGCGGGCGTGCCCGCCCTTGCCTCGCTCGACGCGGAGGACCATGCGCTGGCTGTCGATGTCGGCGACCTTGAGCTGCAGGAGTTCACTCCGGCGCAGGCCCGTGCCGTACAGCGTCATCAGCATCGTCCGGTGATAGAGATTCTTCGCCCCGGCAATCAGCCGACGCACTTCGTCTGGGCTCAAGATGGTGGGGAGCCGGCGAGGGCGCTTCGGCGTGGGCAGCTCCTCTTTCAGCTCGCGCCGCTTGAGGACGCGGACGAAGACGAAGCGGAGGGCCGCCACGTGCAGGCCGACGGTCCCCACCGCCAGCTTCTTCTCTTCGAACAAATGCGCGTGGTACCGGCGGAGGGCCTCCCGCCCGAGTTGCTCGAGCCGGCGGCCGCGGTGGTAGCGCTCGCAGGTGCGGAGCGCGTGTAGGTAGGTGCGAATCGTGCTCGGCGAATAATTGCGCCGAACCATCTCCTCGCGCAGGCGTTGCTGCAGTGTCGTCACAGGTTCTACCTCCTGTGACGCACCCTACGCCCTATGGCTTACGAGTCACCCGGCTGCCCGTCGGCCGCCGCGCCAGCGGCTTCGTTCAAGTCGCCATGTGGCGAGTCAGCAGGACCCGCAATCCTGACCACGAGTGCGGGCGGTGGGAGGGTGGGACGGCGTTGTGGGTGCCACGCACATAGGTGAAATCATCTCGTGGATATGAACAACTGACTCTAAAGGACTTGTGTTGGCGGAGAGGGTGGGATTCGGACTGCGTCCACCCGTTGAAAACAAAGAACTTAGCGGAATTCGACTTCCTCCAGATCCGCTAGAAACGCTCAAAGGCCCAGGTAGACGCACGTATTGCGCACGTGGCGCCATATACATTTGGTATATGGCGAGCAATGGCCTCGGAGGTTTCAGACCATGGCCCCCCACCCGCCGAGGTCTTCGTGGCCATCCGCGGCAGGCGGTCGTCTCCCGATCCTCCGGGTTTCTGGCTGGGTTCTGGCAAGTAGGGGGTGGCCAGTTCGGAACCCTTGGCGGTGTGACCGGCGCGAAGGCAGGGCGAGCGTCAGGAGCCGGAGTCGCGTCGTGAACGAGCATCAACGTGTCGGTCGTCGAGACGATACGGATGTGGACCCTCACCGGGCCTCAGAATCGCCATGACGTGCCGATCTGGAGTAGGCGCGGATGCCCTGGCAGAATGCCCCGGGTCCGATCGACGATGAACGTGCGATCGGCGACGTTCTTGATCGCCAGGAACAGCGAACCAGGAAGACGAGACACGCGCCACGATGCGGCGAGATTCCAGTACGTGTACGCGGGAATCAGTCCCCGCTGGCCATCCGCGGTGCCGGCGATCGTGTTCAGGTCGTCGCCGACCTGGTCGCCGACGTGCTGCGCCTCGATCTCGACGTCAAGACCCGCTTCGTGACGGTAACCGACTGTGACCGAGACCGTCGTCTCTGGCGCATACGGTAGCCGGTTGCCCGACACGCTCGTCGTGGTAAACCCGGCGACGTTGCTGGACCGCACGCCGGTAAACCGGGCGACTGGCAACCACGTGAATGCCGCCCGGCTATAGAGACCGTGGCCCGTCCCGCGCAACCGCCGCCAGTCCCCGTCGGCCCCCATCTCCACTCCCTGCTGAAGGGTCTCGCCGCCGTTGGTCAGAGTGGCGCCGACCCCGCCCGCCAGGCTGGCCGGGACGATCTGGTTCTCGTAGTCGAGCCGGAACAATGCAGCGTCGAGCCGCAGGGTAGAGCCGAGTCGCGTGCGGCCACCGACCTCGTAGTTCCAGCTGCGCTCGGGCTCGAGGTCGATGGTGCCGCCCGTCGTGTTGTTGATGATGTCTTCGGCACGCGGAGGTGCAAATCCGCGGTGGACACCACCAAACAGTGTGGCGTCCGGGGTCGGGCCGTATGACACGCCGAGTCCCGGCACCAGCTCCGTGAGGTCCGTAGCACCCGAGACCAAGGCCAGGCGGTTAGTGCGCGAGTAGCGAATCCGCTCCACGCGCAGACCCGGCGTGACGGTCCACGCTCCGGCCAGTACTCGGTGCTGCACGAACGCTGACTGCGCATCGGCGGTCCGCTCGTTGTTCTCGACCAACACGCCCGTGCGGGCCAGCGGCGTGGCCCCGTTCTCCTGGCGTCGGTCCTGATACTCCTTGTGAACGCGAACGCCGAAGTCCGTCTCTTGGGCCATGCCGGCGCGGAAGGCCACGCGCCCGCGTGCCTCAGCTCCCGCGTGCCGGTAGCGGCGCAGTCGGCCTTCGTTGCCGCATGTCGTGCTCAGGTTGGCCATCCCGCCGCATTGCCGGTCGGCGGCATCGTTGGGGCGCTGCCCGGAGTTGCTCGACTGGCGCCACCAATCTCTCGCGAAACGCGACGCGTAGACGGTCCCCGTCAACGCCACGCGGGACCACGCCACCGCGCGGTACGCACCGCTCACCCCGACGCGCCCGCCGTCAAACACGTCGTTGGCGAAGGGGTTCTGGCGAGGATTCGTGGCAAACTCGGCGTCGCTGAGTCCGCTATAGGTGACCTGCGAGTCTTCGCCGTAATAGTTGCCCTTCACCGATAGCTGCTGTGTAGCGCCGAAGCTGCGCGTGGCCTTGCCCATCACGTCGAGCAGGTCGCTGTGCACATGGTCGCGCGCGCCGTTGCTCTGCTTGCGAGCGGCCTGGGCGAACACACCCGTGCGCGACCACGTCCCGCCGAACGACCCGCCTACGTTCGCGTACGCCCGGTTGCCGCCCGTCACGTCGAGCGCGAACGACGGCCGCACGGGCGCCTCGGGGGTGATGTAGTTGATGACGCCGCCCAGCGTCACCGGGCCATACGCGATCTGGCTCGACCCCTTGAGCACCTCGACGCGGTCGAACCTGTCGATCGGCGGGTGATAGTAGCTGGCGTTGTCGCCATAGGGCGCAAAGGCTGTCGGCACGCCATCTTCGAGCAGCAGCACCTTGGCCGACCGCGTCGGATTCAGTCCGCGTATCCCGATGTTCGGGCGGAGACCGAGCCCCTCCTCGTCGCGTACGATCACGCCGGGCACCTTGCGCAGGGCCTCGCTGGTCGAGAACACGTGTGACGCGGTCAGCGTGTCGCGCGTGAGCAGGTGGAAGGACCCGGGGAGGCGCCGCAGCATCTCCTCCGATCCGGCCAGCCGTGAGCCAATCACGGTGAGATCTTCCGCAAAGGCGCCAGGTCGTAGGACCAGCTCGAGCGTCGCCGGGAATCGCGTGACGCTCAGCTCCACCCGCGCGAGCGAGAATCCCTCGAGCGCAGCAGTGATGACGTAACGATCGGCGTCGAGGACCGGGAACGTGAATCCACCCGCGGCATCAGTCACCGTGTCCCCCACAACCTGACCATTCTCACGCCGCAGCCCCACGGCTGCGCCAGGGACCACCGCGCCGGTGACGTCAACGACGCGGCCGGAGATGCCTGACTGAGCTTGCGCCGACCCTGGGGAAGAAGAGGCGAGCAGCGCAAAGAAGACGAGCAGGCTCGAGAGCGTCCGGCGACATATATCAATACTGAGACTCAATCTCATAATCACGCGACCATTGAATCGCAAGAGAGTCGATGGTGTCAAGGGGCGTCACGCGCCCACCCCGGCTGTTGAAGCGGACCCACTTGTCGCTCAGTGGAGGCGGGCCTCACCAACCACATGCCATTCCCGGAGTCCGTTTGGCAGCGTTCGTCCTCTGCCCTACACTCAAGTCGTCGTGTTGAACGCCCCGTCCATCGACTGCCCCTGGCGCGTGTGCGTTACACGCGACGAGCCCGCCGATGGCCCGCTGAGCGCGGCGCCGCGGACGTATCGGTTGCAGCCGGTGCGGTGTCCCGTGCTTGTCGAGTCACCGCCAGAGAATCGACAGGGCCTTGACGACGCGGCACGTCATCTCGGAGGCTACGACTGGGTGGTGTGCGGAAGTGCCCGATCGGTTCGCGCGTTGACGCGCGCCCGCGGTGACGTGTGGCCACCCGGTGTCCGCATGGCGGCCGTCGGTGGCTCCACCGCCGGCGCGTTCACGCAAGCGGGCGCCGCCCCGCCGCCCGTAACGGCTGCCGGAGATGGAGCCGAAGCGTTGTGGTCGTCTCTGGAACACGCGGCCATCTGGACCCAGCAGCGCGTGGTCGTGCCGACGACGCCAGGCGGGCGGCGGGTGCTGATCGATCGGCTCCGCGAGGCGGGCGCGATCGTCGATGATGTCGAGGCCTATCGAATGACTCCGCGGGCTCCCGACGCCATCGCGCGCGACTGGGCCGCCGCACCCGACGCGGTGGTGATCGGCAGCGCGCGGGTCGCCGACGTCCTCGTCGACGTCCTAGGCGCCGGCACCCTAAACGCCTTACGCCGGGTCGTCGCGCTCGGCCAGACCACGGCGGCGGCCCTCGGGCGATTGGGCATTCCCTGCCAGATCCCTTCCCGCGCTGATTTCACCGAGGTCGCGCGGTTGCTCGCCGCGCGCCGCACTGCCGCGCTGGGGTCATGAATCCAGACACGTCGGTCGCGCAGACGCTGGAGATGCTCGACCGCACGTTTGTCGAGTGCAGCGCGCTTGGCTTCCAGTCCGTGGTCACGTCCATCCTGGCCATCGCATGCTACGTGCTGTGGCGGCGTCAGGGCGGAACGTACTTCTTGACTTGGACAGCCGCGTGGTCGGTGTACGTCGTGCGTCTGGCGTGCATGTCCACGTTCCTCGTCCGCCGCGATATGGTCTGGCTGTTCCTCCACCAGGCGGCCACGGGCATCAGCGCGCTGCTGCTACTGGCCGCCGCGTTGCAGTTGTCGCGCGGCTTCGTGCTGCGGCCGATCCATGCACTGGCGGTACCGCTGTCGGTGGCCTGGGCCTGGGTGATGATATACGGCATCGGCAGCATGCTGGTGGCCGGCATCACGGCCACGCTGCTGCTCTCGTGGGTGACCATTTGGACGGGCGTTGTCTTCTGGCGCGAGCGCGATCGGATGTCGAGCGGCGCCGCGCCCGTGCTGGCCGGCGCATTCATTCTGTGGGGCCTCCATCACCTCGACTATCCGTTACTCCGAGGATTTGGCGCGGCCGTCCTCTATGGAGTATTCGCCGATGTCCTTTTCCTCTTTGCCATCGGCCTCGGCCTCCTGTTCGTGGTACTAGGCAACGAGCGCGACCGCCTGGCGGCGCGCACGCTGGAGCTCGAGCAGTTGACGCGCCTCATGCTCCGCGTCCAGGAAGACGAGCGCCGACGCATCGCGCGCGAACTCCACGACGAGGCGGGGCAGGTGCTGACGGCGGTTAAGATCGATCTCGAACTCGACGGCCGGCTCGAGGCCGGCGCCATGGTCGGCCGCGCGCTGTCGCAGGTACGCGATCTGAGCAACCTGCTCCGACCCTCGGCGCTCGACGACCTCGGGCTCGCCCCGGCGCTGAGGGCGCTCGCGGAAGACTTCGCGGCGCACACGCGCATCCCCGTGACCCTCGACCTCGACGGGGCGAACCGACGCCTGCCGCCCGACGTCGAGGTCGCGGTCTACCGTGCCGTGCAGGAGGGCCTCACTAACGTGGCCCGGCATGCCCGCGCCACCCATGCGCGCGTTCGCATCGTGAGCGATGATGACGAAGTGCATCTGACCGTCGAGGACAACGGACGCGGGATTCCCGACGAGTCCGCGCCGCACCTGGGATGGCTCGGCATGCGCGAGCGCGTGACGGCACTCGGCGGCCGGCTCGACATCGGGAAGGCGCACGACGGCGGCGTGCGCCTGGACGCGCACATCCCCGCGGGGGACGTGCCGTGAGCGCGCTGGCGCTGCGGGTGCTGCTGGCCGACGATCACACGCTGGTTCGAAGCGGCATCCGCCGCATTCTCGAGAGTCAGCCTGGCGTCGAGGTGCTGGCCGAAGCCGCCGACGGGGAGGCGGCCATCGCGCTCGTGCGCCAGCGCACCGACGCCGATGTGCTGGTGCTCGACCTGAAGATGCCGGGCATCGATGGCATCGAGGTGTTGCGGAGCGCCAAGGCCATCCAGCCGCAACTCAAGATCATCGTGCTCACGATGCATGCCGGTCGGGAGTACGTGGCACGTGCGGTGAGGGCGGGCGCGGACGCGTACCTCTTGAAGGACTCCGCCGTGCAGGACCTCGTCGCTGCCCTCGCCGCCGTCGTCGCGGGGCGGTCGTACTTCAGCCCGGCCATCCAGCAGCAGATGGCCGACCTGGTGCGGGGCACCGGACCGGCGTCCGCGCACGCCCATCTGACCGAACGCGAACGCGAGGTGCTCGCCTGGCTGGCCCGCGGCCTGTCGAGCAAACAGGTCGCCGGCGAACTCGACATCAGCGTGCGCACCGTCGAGACGCACCGCGCGAATCTGATGCACAAGCTCGGCGCCAAGTCGATGGCCGTGCTCATCCAAGCGGCGATTCGCGAAGGCATCATCGAGCCACCCGCGTCTCAGTAGTTTTACGGAGGCGTCTCCGTAGTCCTGCGAATTGTCCGCCCATGACGCGCCGCGTACTCTGCGGAGAGCCGGCGCCCATGTCCGAATCCCACCGTTGCCCGCATCAAGGCGTCTGCTCGACGACACCGGCCCACTTCCACGCCGTCGCTGAGACGAGCGGCCTGCTGGCGCTCCGGGCGCTCGTCATCAATCACCGCGCGGTCGGCATGACCGCGCTGCAGGACCTGTCGATCGGCTGCGAGCAGGCCATGGCCCTGCACGTGGGCCTGTCCGGGGCCGGCATCGAATCGGTCGTCGTGGCGACTTGCAATCGCGCCGAGATCTACTGGCGCGCCCGCGTGCCGGGCGACAGCGAGACCGTGCAGCGCCTGCTGGCAGGCGCCGTCGGGGCGCCCGAATCCCGGATGGCCCAGGCCGCGGCGCCGCTGGCAGGCGAGGCGGCCGCCCGTCACCTATTCCGCGTCTGCGCGGGCCTCGAGTCGCTGGTGCTCGGCGAGGCCGAGATCCTGGGCCAGGTGCGCGCGGCGCTCGACGCCTGCACAGGCGCGGGCGCGTTCCTCCAGGGCGTGGTGCAGGCGGCCCTCCGCGCGGGTCGCATGGCGCGGGCCGAAACCGCCATCGGCGTCGGTGCGCAGTCGGTGGCGTCGGCCGCCGTGCAGCTGCTGGCCAGGACGCTCTCGATAGCCGGTGCGCGCGTCGTGATCGTGGGCGCCGGCGACACCGGCTTCAAGGCCGCTCGGCAGCTTCGGGCGCTGGGCGTCGGCCAGCTGGTCGTAGCCAATCGTACCGTGGCGCGGGCGCAGCGGCTCGCGCACACGGTGTCTGCCGAGGCCATCGGCCTCGACGGTCTGGCCGGCGAGCTGCGCCGGGCCGACGCCATCGTCTGTGCCGTCGGGGCGTCGCAGCCGGTGATCCTCGCCGACGACCTCCGCAGCGCCGCCGCCGCGCGGGGCGGCCGCCCGCTCCTGGTCGTGGACCTCAGCGTGCCGTGCGCCGTCGAGCCGCGCACGACGCCCGGCGTGACCTGCGTCAACCTGTCAGCGCTGGAGGAGCAGGTCGCCGACGAACGCAGCCGGCGCGCCGACGAAATCCCCAACGTCGAGTCCATCGTGGCCCGGGAGCTGGAGCGCCTGCACGCGTGGGCCCGCCATCACGCCCTGCGCCCGATCGTGTCGGACCTGAGGCGCAAGGTCGAGGCCATTCGCCGTGCAGAACTCGTGCGCGCGCAGCAGGAACTGCCGCACGCTGGGGCGCCGTCCCTCGACGTGCTCGATCGGCTCAGCCGCCGGCTGCTCGAGCAGGTGCTGGCCATTCCCGTCGCAACCCTCGAGGCCGGCGACGTGCCGCTCGACGTCGCTCAGGCGCAGTACCTCCGGCGGCTCTTCGCGCTGGGGTCCGGAGCGCAGCCGTGGCGGTAGTCCGGCTCGGCACGCGCGGAAGCGCGCTGGCCCTGTGGCAGACCCGTCACATCGCGGCTCGCCTGACGGCTCTCGTCCACGACCTGCGTATCGAGATCGTGGAGATCGTCTCAACCGGCGACCAGATCACCGAGGTACCGCTGACCGACGTCGAGGGCACCGGGTTCTTCACCGCCACGCTCGAGCGCGCGCTGCTGGACGGCCGGGTGGACGTCGCAGTGCACAGCCACAAGGACCTGCCGGTGGAGCAGACCGACGGCCTGTCGGTCACGGCCGTGCCGGTCCGCGGCCCGGTCGAAGATGTGCTGTGCGCAAGGGACGGGCTGACGCTCCAGGCCCTCCCGCCCCGAGCGTCAATCGGCACGTGCAGCGCCCGCCGCACAGCGCAGGTGCGAGCGCTCCGTCCGGACCTCGACATCCGTCCCTTGCGCGGCAACGTCCCGACGCGCGTGGGCCGGATCGCGAGCGGCGAGCTCGACGCCATCGTGCTGGCCCGCGCCGGGCTCGTGCGCCTCGGCCTCGACGCGCACATCACGGACCTGTTCCCGGTCGAGGTCATGCTGCCGGCGCCCGCGCAGGGCGCGCTGGCCGTGCAGTGCCGGGTCGGCGACGCCGACGTCTGCCGGCTGCTCGGCGGACTCGAGCACGCCGCCACCAGACGCGCGGTCACCGCGGAGCGCACCCTGCTGCACGCGCTCGGCGGCGGATGTTCAGTGCCCGTCGGCGCGGTTGCGGCATGCGATGGCCAGTACGTGGCGCTCTCGGCCGGGGTGTTCGCACTTGACGCGCCGCAGGCGCTGCGGGTCGCGGAGAGTGGCACCGACCCGTCGGCCCTGGGCGAGGCCCTTGCCCGGCGGCTGCTCGACCTGGGCGCCGGAGCCATCCTGGCGTCCTTCGACAAGGCCGCCCGCCTCAAGGAGCCGACTGTGTCAGGAGCCACCCGATGAGCTTCCCGATCTACCGCGGACGCCGCTTGCGACAGACGCCAGGGCTGCGTGCGATGGTGCAGGAGACGCGCCTCGCGCCCGCCCAGCTGGTGGCGCCGCTGTTCGTGCGGCCCGGGCGCGGAGTGCGCGAGCCCATCGCCTCGATGCCCGGTCTCGCGCGCCTCTCGCCCGATCTGGCGGACCAGGAGACCGCCGCCCTCGCGGACCTCGGCGTCGCGTCGGTGCTGCTCTTCGGCATCCCGTCCGAGAAGGATGCGCAGGGCACCGCAGCGTGGGATCCCGACGGCCCGGTGCCCGAGGCCATCCGGCGCATCAAGCACGACGTCCCATCGATGACCGTGTGGGCCGATGTGTGCCTGTGCGAGTACACCGACCACGGCCACTGCGGCGTGCTCGACGGCGCCGGTGTCGACAACGACGCCACGCTGCCGCTGCTGGCCCGCGCAGCGGTGGCCTACGCGCAGGCCGGCGCCGACCTGGTAGGCGCGCCGGTCGCCGACTGGTATCCGCATCCTCGTCAGTAGTCCTGTCATCAGGTGGTTTCTTCGACTTTTCGCTACGCGTCCTGCCGTTTGGATTGCCCGCGGTCGCACCCTTCGCAGCGGCGATCCGATACGTTTCGACGGGACCTCCCCTGGCTGATCGGGTGCGTGCTTGCATCAGATACGGCACTGCTGACGGGATTGCTGGACATTGCCTGCGGACCCTTTAAGACGTTCACGCAAAATTATAATTTGGTATACTCAAACCTTGTGTTTTCAGTGGCCTAATACCGCCCGTGACCGCGCTGCCCATTTGCCTGACGCTGTTCGCCAACCTCATCCTTTCGCTCGCCGTCACGGCCGAGGCGACTCCACAATTCGCTCGCACCTACCGGGCGGATTGCTCGTTCTGTCACGCCTCTCCCCCGCGGCTCAACGAGCGCGGCCTTCGCTTCCTCGCCGCCGGCTACCGCCTAGACGGGGAGGATCGGTCGCCCACGATTCCGGTGGCGGTCTGGAACACGGTCGACCTGGAATTACGCCACTCCGCCGATCTGCGGAAGGGCTTTCCGAGCCGAGTCGAGATTATCTCGGCTGGCCCGATCGGGCGCACACGGGCCGCATATTTCGTCGAATGGCGTGCGCTCAGCCAGAACATCGGCAGTAACCGCCGGCTGCTCGACCGGTCGGGCCGGTTCGAGGATCTGTTCGTACGCTCGCCGGTGACCTCCGGCAGCAATCTCGCGCTGTCGGTCGGACAGTTTCGCGCGCTGACACAGGTCGACGTTTCGCAGCGGCTGTCCCTGTCCGAGCCGCTGGTCTTCAGCGCTGGTCTGCCAGGACGCCGCGCGACGACTTCCCGGCTCACGGGCTTACGCGGATTCTCCGCTTCTGGCCGTCAGCCGGCTGTCCGGCTCGAATACCAGCGGTCACCGGCCAGCTCGCCTGCGGACGGCTGGTTTACGGCGGCAACGGTCCCCCTGACGGGTGAGCTCACGATTCCCTTTACCGAAGCGGCGAGCTTCGAGCTCGAGGGGCGTCCAAAGGGGGTGTTCATCGAGAGCTACTGGCGATCGGGCCTGACCTCGATTGGAGCCCACACGTTCATCGGTGATGCGGGTCGCCGGCTGGCCACCGGGGTTGTGACGCACGACTTCGGGAATCGCCTCGTCCTGCTCGCGGGTGCCGGCGCCTTCCACGCGGCGGGCGTCACTGACGCACGATTCAGTCTCGGCGGCGAGGCCACGATATCGCCGTGGCTGGTGGGAGGGCTCCGCGTTGACCACCGTACCGGCGCAGGCCGTGACCCCGCCGTGCTGTTGTACGGAAACGGGCATCTGCCGTTTGGACCGCCGGCGTTCCGCCAGGCGGTGCGGCTGCAAATCGAGCACCGCATTCAGCCGTCGAATCATGCGACCGGCTTCGCCCTGAGCCACGTCTTCTGACGGCACCGCGGCTACCGCTCCCGCTGCGCTTGTGATCCGACGAGTAATGCACATCTAACAGTCGGAGGCGTCGAGACTTTAAGATCAGACAGGCGACTTCTCCGGTTCGGCCGGCTCCAGCTCGTCGACACTCCGCTCGAGCAGCATCGCGGCCAATTGACCAGGACTGACGGGCTTTCCCAAACCCGACAAATGCTGGGCCTGTGTCTGGAGCCGTCTCCACACCTGCTTCTTGAACGGGACCAGACGCCGCACCGTCGGCGAGGGATCAGCGGGCCGACCGCCCCGGCTGACCAGACGGTTCTTCACTTCATCCAGTTAATTAACTAACTCATTGCAAGTCAATGGTTGCTACCGGACACCATGGTTTATGACTTGTAAGTAGTTATTGGCGGAGAGGGTGGGATTCGGCCTTGACACGGTCTTCGGGAGCAGGCCGATTTTCGAGAATCCCCAGAAAAATCGATCCGCTCGATCCGCCGACTCCGCTCAAAACGCGGCGAAAACCCCCAAATCAGCCCCAGCTGGCCGATGCGATTCGCCTCCTCTTGCGGGGTGGGTACCTGAACGCCTCGTGGATATTATGGAGCCATGAGTCCGCATGTCTCCATCGACCGCGACGCGGTGTCGGCGTTTTGCCGGCGGCATCACATCAAGCGACTGGCGCTCTTCGGTTCAGTCCTCGGTGACGACTTCGGTCCTGACAGCGACGTCGACGTGCTCGTTGAGTTTCAGGTCGGCCATGTACCGGGCCTCAGCTTCATGAGCATTGAGCGCGAGTTCTCCAGAATCTTGCACGGCCGGCGCGTCGACATCGTGACGCCGAAGTTTCTCACGCCCCGCATCCGCGATCAGGTCCTGCGCAGCGCGGAACCGCTGTACGTCGCCGCGTGACCTCGTCTACATCGGACACATGCTCGACATGGCCAGGAAGGCTGTTAGTAAGACGCAAGGGTTGCCACGAGACGAGTACGACGCTGACGAGAATCTCCGCCTCGCGCTGATTCACCTCATCCAGGTCATCGGTGAAGCCGCGCGGCAAGTGTCCGCGGACTTCTCGAACCGGCATTCCGAGATTCCCTGGGCAGACATCATCGGGATGCGCCACAAAGTCGTCCATGCTTACCTGGGCGTCGATGAGGACATCGTGTGGCAGGTCGTCACGGAAGACTTGCCCAAGCTCGTGACGGCGCTCGCACCCATCGTCCCGCCGGAGCCTCCCGTCACGAACGGATAGCGAGAGTCGACGGTGAACGGCCTCGTCAGCCAGTCGTCGTCGTCCCAGGCCAAGATTGCCCTCTTCCGATCCCTGTATCGGGGCCGCCAAGACGTATACCCGCGCCGCTTCGAGAGCCGGAAGACCGGCAAGTCTGGGTATGCGCCTGCCTGCGCGAACGAATGGGTGCGAGGCATCTGCGAGAAGCCGCGCATCAAGTGCGCCGACTGCCCCCATCGTCGATTCCTCCCGGTGACAGACGACGTCATCCGCTGGCACCTGTCCGGCTGCGACGATACTGGACAACCCTTCTTCGCGGGTGTTTATCCGCTGCTCCTGGATGAAACGTGCTTCTTCCTGGCTGTCGACTTCGACAAGGCGAACTGGCAGGAAGATGCCGCGGCCTTTCTCCATGTGTGCCGTCGGCTGATCCTCCCAGCCGCCCTGGAACGATCGCGTTCCGGACGAGGCGCCCACGTCTGGCTCTTCTTCGAGGAAGCCATTCCAGCCGCCCTGGCCCGAAGGTTGGGATCGCACGTCCTTACCGAGATGATGGAGGGGCGGCCGGACGTCGGACTGGATTCGTACGACCGTCTCTTTCCGAATCAGGACACGATGCCGCAGGGAGGATTCGGGAACCTGATCGCGTTGCCATTGCAGAAAGGACCGCGCAATCGAAACAACAGCGTCTTTCTCGATGACAATCTTGAGCCGTGGGCAGACCAGTGGGCATTTCTCGCGAGCGTGCGCAAGATAGGCCGAGCGCAGGTCGAGCGAACCGTCCAAGAAGCCGAACGCCGTGGTCGCATCCTCGGCGTGCGTCTGCCGCCACAGGATGACGGAGAAGAGGAGCCGTGGACTGCCCCTCCATCCCGCCACCGCAAGGAGCCGCCGATCGTCGGCGAACTGCCTCGGACGCTCGAGCTGGTGCTCGGCAATCAGATCTACATCGTCAAGGAAGGGTGGCATCCGGGTCTCCGAAACCGACTGCTTCGCTTGGCGGCATTTCAGAATCCCGAGTTCTACAAAGCGCAGTCGATGCGCCTGTCCACGTACGACAAGCCACGGGTCGTCGCCTGCGCCGAAGACCACCCGCTTCACATCGGCCTGCCGCGGGGATGCATCGACGATGTTCGACAAACGTTGGGCGACTTGGGCGTACGTGTGATCATCCGCGACGAACGATACGCCGGCCGCCCTCTCGACGAGACGTTTCAAGGCGAGTTGCGGACCGACCAAACGGCGGCCGCACACGCGATGCTGGCGGACGACATCGGCGTCCTCGCCGCCACCACGGCGTTTGGCAAGACCGTGGTCGCCGCCTGGCTGATCGCTCAGCGCGGCGTGAATACGCTTGTGCTCGTGCACCGTCGCCAACTGCTCGACCAGTGGATCGAGCGGCTCTCAACGTTCCTCGGCATTCCCGCGAAGTCGATCGGCCGAATCGGCGGCGGACGATCCCGTCCGACCGGACAGCTCGACGTCGCCGTCATTCAGAGTCTCGTCAGGAAGGGCGTGGTTGATGACCGCGTGGCCGACTACGGCCATGTGATCGTTGACGAGTGTCATCACCTGTCGGCGCATAGCTTTGAGCAGCTGGCGCGCCAGGCCAAGGCCCGATTCGTCGTTGGGCTGTCGGCGACCGTTGCACGCAAGGATGGTCACCATCCCATCATCTTCATGCAATGCGGACCGGTTCGTCACAGAGTGAACGCGAGAGGACAGGCGGCTGCGCGACCGTTCGAGCATCTCGTCTTTGTGCAACCGACAACGTTCCAGCTGGCCAGGACACCTGACGCCGACAAACGGGTCGAGTTCCAGGTGCTGTATCAGGCACTGATCGATGACGGGCTGCGCAACCGTCGTATCTGCGACGACATTGTGGAATCTGTGGGTAACGGCCGGTCGCCGCTCGTGCTCACGGAGCGAAACGACCATCTTGACTGTCTCGAGAAGGGACTCGTTGCACGGGTCCTTCACCTCGTGGTCTTGCGAGCGGGGCTGGGCAAGAAGCAGCGGCAGGCCGTCACCGATCGGCTCGCAGCCATCCCACGCGATGAGGCACGGGTCATCCTGGCCACCGGCAAGTACGTCGGAGAGGGATTCGACGACCCGCGCCTGGACACGTTGTTTCTGACCCTGCCGGTCTCATGGCGCGGCACCGTCGCGCAGTACGCCGGCCGGCTGCACCGCCTCTTCGACGGCAAGCGGGAGGTGCGCATCTACGACTACGCGGACCTCAACGTTCCCATGCTCGCGCGGATGTTCGATCGGCGCTGCCGTGGCTATGAGGCGGTCGGCTACGACATTCTGCTGCCGGCCAGCGCCATACCGGGCTGGCCCGCCGATGTCGTTCTTCCATCGGACCCGGTGTGGAAGCGCGACTATTCCGACAGCGTGCGCAGGCTTGTCCGCGACGGCGTCGACGTGCCACTCGCCAGCCTTTTCGTCCACGCCGCTCGTCCGGTGCCTCCAGATGCCGATGGCGCCGATCGAGCGCGAAGTGCGACGGAAGCATTCCTGTATCGGCGCCTGGAAACGCTGGCGGACACCAGGAGCCGTTTCCGCATCAATGTCTCGTTGCCAATCGCGTTCGACGGCCTGGGAAGATTGGAAGTCGATCTCCTGTGCGCCGACGCGCGTGTGGCGGTGGAACTCGACGGCGCGCAGCATCTCGCGGATCCGGTCGCGTACCGGCGCGATCGGCGTAAGGATCAGGTACTCCAGGAGAACGGCTATCTGGTGTTGCGCTTCCTTGCCGAGGACGTGGGCAAGGAACTGGACCTGGTGCTCGATGCCATCTTGAGAGCGCTCGCTCACCGTCAGTCGGCAACTCCACTGGTGGCTCCGCTCAGCTTCGCGCGACGGGGTCGGACGTGACGGAGGCGCGCCGACTATCCGCCCGGCGGCAACAGGCAAACCACGTCGTCGCCGCCCGTTCCGGCAAGCGCGCGGTCGAACGTGATCAAGCGACCGCCATGTCGGCGCGCCAGGCCGAGGAGATACCGGTCCGTAATCTGCTTCCCCGTGCTTGCCCTGCGCACTTCTGGCATGACCGCCGGCGAGACGGCATCGGGCCAGAACACGTAGTCATGGCCGGTGGCGGTGAGCAGCAGGAGTCGATCCGCGGTCGTCTCGGAGGGCCACGTTCCGCCAGGCAACTGCGCGCAGACGCGAATGACGCCGAGCTCGGTGACGGCGCACGTCGCCCAACCGTGCTGACCGGCTTGAGTCGTGAACCAGTCCATCGAAGCGGTGTGGTGCTGGTGCTCGGGAACGAGCAAAGCCACCAGCACGTTTACGTCGAGAAGACCGACCACGGCCCGACGCTATTCGATCGGGCCGTCCGCCAGGCGGTCAACGTCGTCGACGGAGAGCGTGGGCGCCCCGGGGCGCCGAGGGAAGACTGGCACGCCACGCTCGAAGCGCACGTCCGCATCGGCTATCCGCCGAAGCAGGGCTTCGACGAACTCGTCAACGCGTTGACCGGTCTGGCCAGCGAGTTCGGCGAGTCGTACCTTCAGCGCGGCGTCCACGCTGATCGTGGCATTCGGCATACTCCCGTTATTGTCCCACGGTGCCGTCTCACGCAAGAAGGTTTCACGTTGTTCCGAGCATGCTTGAACGGAGAGGGTGGAACGCGGACATCATTCCCACCTGAGACACGAAATCAGGCGAGATTCCGCATGTCCGGCTGTCGAAAATGACGCAGAAAAGACAACGAAGGGCACACCGTCAAATGCGATGCCGTAACTAATTGGTTTTGAATGACTTATTTGGCGGAGAGGGTGGGATTCGAACCCTTCAGGACCTAGTGGAATCTGTAAGTTACAGACACGAGGATGCCAGGGTTGCCGTGAATGCCGCCGATGCCGTCGGCCATTGCCCGCCATTGCCCGCTGGCACTGCTCCCGGCGACAACTCCAGCCCCGAAAATGCGCGTCGGCGGCGCGCAGCATCGTCCAGCCTCTGGTCAACACTTGGCGACCAAGTCAGGAGCTATTCGGCTCGCGCGTCGGTGATTCTCTCATTCAACGGTTCTTTGTCTCCGTTCCACTGCCCAGCGGATCGGAGGATTCTACACTCGCTGAAGTATGCGAACGGATCGCCTCGCGATCTCATAACGGCGGTCCACTTTTCCACTCTCGGTCCTACCAGATCGTCCTCATCGACGGATACCTCGCGATGTTCTCGTCGGAGGTGAGCACCGTCAGCGCTTGTGCCTGCGCCAGCGCGACGATCACACGGTCGAATGGATCGTGATGAAGACGAGGCAGGGCCGCTGCGGCGCAGGCCGTCTGCGCATCGAGCAGCACGTCGCGCAACGCGTAGCGCTCGATGACGCCGTGAAACCATTCGCGCGGGGACAGGGTGAGCCGCAGCTTGCCGCCGGCGACCTTGATGGCGACTTCCCAGGCGGACACCACCGAGACGCTTGCCTCGGGAGCTGCGCGCAACGCGCGCATTGCGCGATCCGGCAACTTCCCGCGCGTCAACGCAAGCAGCGCGCAGGTGTCCAGGAGAACATTCATCGATCCTCGCCGGGCCACTCATCGTGGGCCACGGCTCGGTCGGATCGAAGCCGGACGCGAACGTGACGCGGAACCGTGGATCGGGCTCGAGGTTTCGCACCCGACGTCGCTTACCGCGGCGACGAATCTCAGCCACTTCGACGCCGTCACGACAGATCACGATCACCTCGTTGCGATCCTCAACGGCCCGAACGAGCTCTGAGAGGCGAGTTTTGGCCTCGTGCATGTTGACGGCTATCATCATTAGCTAATCTAGCTAACACAGGTCGCGCCTGTCAATCCGGCGCGAATCAGGGCGGGCTACGCCGTGAAGGTTCATCGAACTCAGGACCGTTGGCCAGCGCGGATTCGCGCCGAGGGTTCGAGGAATCCCGCAAAGCCAATCATCGGCGCGTTCGGCCGCCGAAGCGCTGAGCGCTGTAGTACAGTGTGCCCCGAATTGATGATCGGTTCTTCGGGCACGATCGGATCGTGATACTTCAGGCCGGCTCTCGACTAGGCCCGTTCGAGATTCGTATGCTCGCGGCAGGTCACTCGACTCGCCTGAATGCGACATGGTGAGGCCAGGGAGCCGTATCGGCGCGTACGAAATCGTCGCTCCGCTCGAGGCGGGCGTCTCGACGTCGTGACGGAGACGAAGATGAGCCTCGCCATCGGCACGAGACTCGGTTCCTTCGAGATTGTCGCTTCGCTCGGGGCGGGCGGAATGGGCGAGGTGTACCGTGCGCGCGACACGACGCTTCATCGCGACGTCGCGATCAAGATCCTGCCGGCGCTCTCCGCCGCTGATGCCGAGCGGCTCGCGCGGTTCACCCGTGAAGCACAGGCACTGGCGGCGCTGAACCATCCTCACATTGCCCAAATCTACGGGTTCGAGCAGACGGGCGAGACACGCGCGCTGGTGATGGTGCTGGTGGATGGCGAGGATCTGGCAGTGCGCCTCACGCGCGGCGCCGTCCCGCTCGACGAGGCACTGCCGATCGCACGACAGATCGCCGAGGCGCTCGAAGCCGCGCACGAGGCTGGCATCATCCATCGCGATCTGAAGCCGGCCAACATCAAGGTGCGCTCTGATGGCACGGTCAAGGTGCTCGACTTTGGTCTTGCCAAAGCGCTCGATCCTGCCGGCACATCGGCAGTTCACAGCCCGTTGAACTCTCCGACCTTCACGAGCCCGCCAGCAGGCACGGTGGCGGGGATGATTCTCGGAACGGCGGCGTACATGGCGCCCGAGCAGGCGCGCGGCAAAGCGGTCGACAAGCGCGCCGATATCTGGGCCTTCGGCGTCGTGCTGTTCGAGATGCTGACGGGTGGACGCCTGTTCGAAGCGGAAAACGTCACGGACACGCTCGCCGGTGTGCTGGCACGCGAACCCGACTTGAGCACGCTTCCGGCGGACACGCCATCGGCTGTGCACACGCTATTGCGCTGGTGTCTTGCCAAGGACTCGCGCGAGCGCCTGCGCGACATTGGAGATGCCAAGATCGTCCTCGGCGAAATCGGTCGACCCGGTCCAGTCGAACGGCAACTCACCCCAATCCTCGCCCGAGCGTGGATCGCATGGTCAGTGGCTGCTCTCGCCGGAGTCGTTGCAACCTGGGCGATGTGGACCGGTGTCCGCGCGACATCGAACAATCCAGCGGAAGGTCACTTCACGATCGAACTGCCCGACAATGCGCCGCTTGTGACGCTTGAAATACCCGGCGTGAGCGCGGGCCCACTCGCCGTGTCGCCCGATGGCCGTCAGGTCGTCTATGTCGCCCCGAATGGCAGCAGAACGCGGGACGCTCACGCGTATCACGTTCGAGGGATTGAGCCGGGATCCGGTTTGGACGCCAAACGGCGAATCGATCGCGTTCGGCTCCAAGCGCGGACCATCCGAGTTTGGACTGTTTTTGCAGAGAGTCGATGGGAAAACGCCAGCCAAATCGATCTGGGCCAGTCCGATTTCTATCTGGCCAGACCCGCAGTCATGGACCCCGGATGGAAAGACGCTGATCTTTGCCACGACGGGGAAAGACACCGCCGACGACATTTGGACGCTGAGGCTCGACCAGAATGGAACAGCGAAGCCGTGGCTACAGACGGCTGCCAACGAATGGGCCGGCCGCCTATCGCCCGATGGCCGCTGGATGGCGTACACCTCCGACGAATCGGGACGCACCGAGGTATACGTTCAGCCTTTCCCCGGCCCGGGAGGCAAGTGGCTCGTCTCGCAGGGCCGCGGGTTCAATCCGATTTGGTCGCGAAATGGAGCGGAGATCTTCTACCGGCAAGAGAATCGAATTGTGAAGGTCGACGTCGACACGACATCCAGTGTCGCCGTGGGCAATGCAGCGGTGCTCTTCTCGGGTCGTTATCGTGCGACGGGTCGCGACTTTGATGTGTCGCCGGATGGGAAGCGCTTCGTCATGATGCGTAACGACGAGCCACGAACGACCCCACGACTGCGCGTCCTGCTCAATTGGTGGGCTGCACTCGACGCGCGAACATCCTCGACTCAATAAGATTGAGAAGCAGCGACTGATCTGACAACGGTGACGGCATCGAGCGGCTCAACGGGAAATTGGCGACCCGGGCCAATCGATTGAGCAGGGCACTAGGATTAATCTGGCGGAGAGGGTGGGATTCGCACCACTGCCCGTTGTTGAAAACAAAGAACTTAGCGGATTTCGCCTTCCTCACGATCCGCTAGAACCGCACGAAAGCCGTGGTAGAGACACGTATTGAGCACGGGGGATGCTATATACGATCGTATATGGCATACTGGTCCTCGGAGGTATCCTCATGTCCCGTACCGCCAAGGTCTTCATGACCAACCGCAGCCAGGCTGTGCGGCTGCCCAAGGAGTTTCAGTTCAGTACCGACGAAGTGTTCATCCGCAAAGAGGGCGAGGACGTGATCCTGTCACCCCGGCCAACGGATTGGGGACCGTACCTCGACACTGGTCCGGTAGCGTCCGACGCGTTCATGGAGCACGTCGAGGATCTGCCTGTCCAGGAGCGCGAGCCCTGATGGCCCGCTACATGCTCGACACCGACACCTGCTCCTACATCATGAAGCGTTCGAGCCAGATGGTGTTGACCCGACTGCAGGCGGTCCCCGTGACGGATGTCTGCATTTCGGTCATCACCAAGTCGGAACTGCTCTACGGTGTTGAAGTGTCGCCGCGCCGAACGCAGGACGCAACAGCCCTGAAGGCCTTCCTTCCCCACGTCGAGGTTCTCGAGTACCCCGACGACGCCGCGACGCACTATGCGCAGATACGTGCAGATCTCAAGAGCCGGGGCGAAATGATCGGCGCCAACGATCTCTTCATTGCCGCCCACGCACGCAGTCTCGGGCTCAGGCTAGTCACGAACAACACCGCCGAGTTCGGCCGCCTGAAAGGGCTGACGGTCGAGAACTGGACGCTTCCCCGTCGTCGTTCTCGTCCAACAATCGACGAGTAGCCGGCGGCCGGCGACCCAGTCTCACGTTATGCAACAGAAGCGAATCGACCCCAAACAGCGAGCCGAGCTGGCAGCCTCCGAACCGGCTGCCGCAATCGAGGCGTTGAAGCTATTTACGGTCAAGCAGGGGCAGTATCTCGCGTTCATCTACTACTACAGCAAGATTCACGGCACGCCACCCGCCGAAGCGGACTTTCAACGGTATTTTCGAGTCACACCGCCTGTTGTGCATCAGATGATCAAGACGCTCCACACGCACGGACTCATCGACCGGGAACCCGGGAAAGCCCGCTCGATCAAGCTTCGGCTTTCCCGAGCGCAGTTGCCAGACCTGGACTGAGCATCAGCGAATAGGACATCGTACAGCGCGGCCGATTCTTGGAGGACCTGGGATGGACGAATTCTCGGACATCTGGATTGAACAATGCGAGGCTGCGCGCGACATCCGTGACGCGTGGGGCACGCGCCCTCCCTGCCAAGATAGATGAGACACTTCACTCCTCGGAAATGACTGTTGAGGGCGGGGCGGTGTCAGGACGTTGATGACGACGATCCGTTCGATGCTGGCAGACCAGTCGATGGGGGGAGAGCCGGAGCGAAGGGGCGACGAGCGAAGCGAGGCGCCCCGTAGCGGAGGGTCTCCTCCCATCGAGCGCGCGGTTATGCCGACCCCACCCGACCCTGAAGTGCCGGCACGCCACGTCAAGCGCCGCTTCACCACGGCGTA
>JBQTIE010000419.1:0-3014 GCA_052389315.1 Acidobacteriota bacterium | reverse complement strand
TGTCAACGCTTCGACGCGGTCCTTGCAAACCGCTCCGCATGACTCGGGGTCGGTGTGGGTCGCTAGTCCTTCACCGTATGACTCTTTCATTCACTACACCTCGCCGGTTTAGCCGGCGCACAGGAGGGAGGCCATGGCGACGTTTGCGGCGACGAGCGAGGAACGGACGCGCCAGGTCGCTGTCGATGCCGTTCGCCGGCCGCCGCCGAACACGCCTGCCGACGGACTGCGGCGTCGCAGCTCACGCAACGGCACCAGCCCGAAGAGGACGCTGCAGGCTGTGGTCAGGCTGAGCGCGACGGCCACGGCGCGGCCATCGATGGCCGCCTCGGCCAGTCGCGGAATCTGCTCCGGACCGGTGACGGCCAGCACCCTGACCGCGGCCCACGCAGGAAGCAGGCCGGCCAATCCGCCGGCTGATCCCAACAAGGCCGACTCGGTGAACAGCTGGCGCGTGAGCCGGCCGCGGGTCACGCCCAGGGCGGCCCGCACGGCCACTTCCTGGGATCTCTCGCTGGCGCCGAGCAGCAGCAGATTCGCGACGTTGCCGCACGCCACCAGCAGCAGGACCCCCACGCCAGCCCACAAGACGAGCAGCACCGGCTTGACTGGTCCGAGAAAGACGTCGGCAAGTCGCGTGACCTGAGCCCCCGCGCCCCGGTAATCTGTCGGATGGTCGCGCTCGAGGTCGGCAACGATCCGGTTGAGCTCCACGGCCGCCGCTCCCGCATCGGAGCCCGGTGCCAGGCGCCCGAACACGCGCAGGTGGCGGCACGAGCGGCAGGCGTACGGCGCGCCCACCTCGTAGCCGAGCGGGTACCACAGCTCGGCTCCTTGATACATCCGGGCAGCCACGAGGTCGTCGAAACCTCGGGGCAGCACGCCAACGATCCGATGATCGATGCCACCGATGTCAATCACGCGGCCGACGGCTCCGGGATCGGCCGCGAATCGCCGGCGCCACAGCGAGTCGCTCAAGATCACCACCCGGCGGGCGGCGCCGGGACGATCTTCGTCGTCGGTGAACGGCCGGCCGAACGCGGGCGTCACGCCGAGCATGCCGAAGTATCCCCGCGAGACACGCATCGCGTTGACGCGCTCGGCGTCAAGACCATCACCGGTCAGCGTCGCCGTCGCTGCGCCGACCGCAACGAGCCCTTCGAAACTGCGGGACCGCTGCTGCAGGTCCACGAACGTCTGGTAGCCGAAGTTGCGAGGATTGGCCCCGTGTTCCGTCTGCTCGATCGTCACGAGCGTTTCGGGATCGCCGTACGGGAGTGGCGCGAGCAACACCGCGTCGATGACGGCGAACATCGCGACGTTGGCGCCGAGCCCGAGGGCAAGCGTCACGACGGCCGTGAGCGTGTGCACCGGCCGCGCCAACATCGTACGGAGCGCGAATCGGATGTCACGGGCGAGAATGTCGAAGTGCTCGGCGGGCGCCGCGCGCAGGAGGTCGCCGACCGTCGCGAGCCACAGCCGAGCCAGCCTCATCCGGCCCCCGCCTGACCCGGCGCCCAGACGTTCCGCGCGGAAGGTCGCCTCGATCTCGCGGGCGTATCCCGCGCGAAACTCGTCCGGCAGGAGCCTGACGAGCGCACGAAACAGCCGGTCCTGCATGCCTGCCCTGCCTCCTTTGATCCGCGGACCCGGCGCGCCGGCTCAGGTCCGGCGCGGGTGCCAGTCGAGCTTGACCCGCGCCTGCGCCAGGGTCTCCGTCAGCCGTTCGGCCTCGGCAATCGCCACCGCGCGCCCGCGATCCGTCAACCGGTAGTACCGGCGGCGTTCATCGTCCAGGGCGGGGTCCGGGCGCTCGGCCGACTCCTGGATCAGGCCGTCGATGACGAAGCGCTTGATGACGGTATACAGCGTCGCCGCTCGGAGCTGCACCTTTCCGTCGGTGCGACGAGCCACGTCCTTGATGATCGCGTAGCCGTGCCTCTCACCGTCGGCCAGCGCCACGAGGACCTGGAACATGGCCGGAGTGAGCGGCAGGTATCGAGATGCGTCGAATCGTGCCACGATTGGCATACTATATCCATAGGCGATACAGTGTCAACAAGCACCCCCGCGCGCCCGGCGACCGGTCCTTCTGGGAACCCTCGCGACGCAACGGACCGAATCAACGCCGCCGCCATGCGCGCGCGCGCCTGCGGCGCCCGGCTCGGGGGCAGATGCCACGCGGCGTCAGCCCACGTCCGGCGATCGGCGGGTGGACCGGCCACCGCTCCAACGGTCAGAATAGGCGGAGTGCTGACCCTTTCCCTGGCGGACTTTCAGGCTGTTCGCACGCGGATCGCGCCCCACATTCACCGAACGCCCCTCCTCACCTCACGCCAGCTGAGCCAGATCACGGGATACGACGTGCGGCTCAAAGCCGAGATGCTCCAGCGCGTGGGCTCGTACAAGATTCGCGGACCGTTGAACAAGTTCGCCTTGATGTCCCCGGCCGACAAGGCACGCGGCGTCGTGTGCTCCTCGGCGGGCAACCACGCGCAGGGCGTGGCGCTAGCGGCGGGGATTCACGGCATTCGCGCGGTCGTGTGCATGGCAGCCAACGCCACGCCGGCCAAGGTCGCCGCGACCCGCGCCTACGGCGCCGAGGTCGTGCTGCACGGCAGCATCTGGGACGAGGCCAACGAGAAGGCACGGGAGCTCGTTCGCGACGAAGGGCTGGTCTATGTCCATCCCTTCGACGATGAGCAGCTCATTGCGGGGCAGGGGACGGTTGGCCTCGAGATCGTCGAGGACTGGCCGGAGGTGGGCGCCGTGGTCGTGCCCATCGGCGGCGGCGGGCTCATCTCGGGCGTGGCGATGGCCGCCAAGAGCGCCAACCCCCGCATCCGCGTGATCGGTGTCGAATCGTCCGACGGTCCGGCGATGAAGATGAGCGTCGATGCCGGAACGCTGCTGACCATCGACTGCCGCACCATCATCGACGGCCTGCGGGTCCGACGCGTCGGTGAGATCAATCTCTCGGTCGTTGAACGGTTCGTCGACGACATCGTGACACT
>JBQTIE010000418.1:0-3508 GCA_052389315.1 Acidobacteriota bacterium | reverse complement strand
CAGATCGCCGGCCTGGGGATGATGGAAGCCATGCGCAGCACCGAGCCGGGCGTGTTCGAGTATCAGCTCGACGCCGTCGCCCGCTACGTGTTCATCGCCAACGGCGCGCGCCTCGATGCGTATCGATCGATCACGGCGGCCGGGACCGAGAACATCAACAACCCGCACTACTACCGCAACTCGAGACGGATCGAGGATGGCGATCTCGTCTTGATGGACTATGCGCCGGATTATCGCTATTACGTGAGCGACATCGGCCGCGTCTGGCCCGCCAGCGGCACCTATCGTCCCTGGCAGCGAGAGCTGCTGCAGTTCGTGCTCGAATACCACAAGGTGGTGCTCGCGGCCGTCAAGCCAGGCCTCACGCCTGCCCAAGTCCGTGCCGCGGCGGCCGAGGCCATCAAGGCCGTGCTGGCGAGCACGACCTTCTCGAAGCCTATCTACGAGGCGGCGGCGAAGCGCCTGGTCGAGACCAGCGGCGGCGCGCTCTCGCACACCGTGGGGATGGCTGTCCACGACGTCGGTTCCTACCGCGACGGCATCAAGCCCGGACACGTCTTTTTCGATCGATCCCCAGCTCCGCGTGCCCGAGGAGAACCTTTACCTTCGCTATGAGGACACGATCGTCGTGACGGAGACCGGGATCGAGAACTTCACCGACTTCCTGCCGAGCGAGCTCCGAGCCATGGAAGCCCTCGTCCGCCAGCAGGGACTGCTGCAGCGGGTGCCGGCGCTGGTGGGACAGTTGCTCAAGCGGCCTTGACGCGCGGCCAGGTGGACCGCTAAGCGGCCCCCAACGAGGATTCTGTACACGCTGCCGGTCCGCATAGCGGTCCTGGGCGCACGGAGCGCGCCAGGCAAAATCTGCCCACCAGTCGAGGGCGAGGTTCCGCAGTCGTCGGGATCTCAAGGGCGAGCCCTCGACTGGTTCGACGCCCATCGCGACGCCCTGCGTGGTGACGGCTTGGCGTGTTCGGTGCGACAATCCTCGAGAGGTGAACTCGGGCGGTCGCCGCGCCGGCGGGTGTGGTCGATTGGCCGTCAGGCGGAGTGGGGAGAGCCTCCCGGGGACCACGGCACCAAGGAGATGTGATGCAGCAATCGACCGAGGCCTTTGACGCGATTGTGGTCGGCTCGGGCATCTCTGGCGGGTGGGCGGCGAAGGAGCTTACCGAGCGAGGGTTGCGCGTCCTGCTGCTCGAGCGTGGCAAGAACGTCGAGCACGGCAAGGACTATCCGAACGCGCGCAAGGCCCCGTGGGAGTACCCGCATCGGGGCGGTCGCACCCGCGCGATGGTCGACGCCTACCCGGTTCTGCGGCGCGATTACCCGCTCAACGAGAAGAACCTCGACTGGTGGGCGTCGGACAAGGACTCCCCTTACACGGAGGTCAAGCGCTTCGACTGGTATCGCGGCTATCAGGTCGGCGGCCGCTCGCTCACCTGGGGCCGGCAGAGCTATCGCCTCAGCGACCTCGACTTCGATGCGAACGCGAAGGAAGGCCTCGCGGTCGATTGGCCGATTCGATACGCGGATCTGGCGCCTTGGTACGATCACGTCGAGCGGCATGCCGGGATTGCGGGGTCGGTCGAGGGACTCCCGCAGCTTCCCGACGGCCAGTTCCAGCCGGCGATGCCGCTCAACTGCACCGAAGAGCTGATCGCGGGCCGCCTGGCGCGGCAATTCAATGGACGGCGGCGAATCATTCCCGGGCGTGTGGCGAACCTGACCCAACCGCTGGGGCGCCGCGGGCGCTGCCAGTACCGGGCGGCCTGCTGGCTGGGTTGCCCCTATGGCGCCTACTTCAGCACCCAGTCGTCAACCCTGCCCCCGGCCGTGGCGACCGGGCGATTGACGCTGAAGACGTTCGCGATTGTCACCGACGTGGTGATGGACCGCGCGCGTCGGCGCGCCTCGGGCGTGCGCGTGCTCGACGCCGTGACCGGCACGACCACGGAGTACCGGGCACGGGTCGTGTTCCTCTGCGCCTCGACGCTCAACTCGACCTGGATTCTCATGCGGTCGGCTCGAGACGAGTGGCCGGGCGGGCTGGGCAGCAGCTCGGGCGAGCTCGGGCACAACCTCATGGATCACCATTTCCGCTGCGGTGCCAACGGCGTGATCCACGAGCAGGAGGACCGCAACGTCTACGGCCGGCGGCCGACAGGCTTCTACATCCCGCGCTTTCGAAACCTCATGGGCGACACGCGGGAGTACCTGCGGGGCTTTGGCTACCAGGGCAGCGCGAGCCGCCAGGGCTGGGAGCGCGCGGTCGCAGAGCTTGGTGTCGGCGCAGCCTTCAAGGACGCGATGTCGGCACCGGGGCCCTGGCGGATTGGCGCCACCGCGTTTGGCGAGATGCTGCCCAACCACGCCAACAAAGTCTCGATCGACGAGACGAGGACCGACAAGTGGGGCTTGCCGGTCCTGGCGATCGACTGCGCGACAGGCGAGAACGAGCGGCTGATGCGGCGCGACATGATGAACGACATGGCCGAGATGCTGGAAGCGAGCGGTGTCAGGGAAGTGCGGGTGTTCGACAACGGGTACTTCCCCGGCATGGGCATCCACGAAATGGGCACGGCGAGGATGGGCCGGGATCCGAAGACCTCGGTGCTCAATGCGCACAATCAGGTGTGGGACTGTCCCAACGTGTTCGTGACCGACGGCTCGTGCATGACCTCGGCCGCCTGCCAGAACCCGTCGCTGACCTACATGGCGCTGACGGCGCGCGCGGCGGCATTTGCCGTCGACGAGCTGACGCGCGGCAATTTGTGATCAGGAGACAAGCCATGGACGACCGGATTGCGCAAGGCCCTCCGCGGGCTCGCCGCGACACCCCCGGGATGACACGCCGCGAGGCGCTGCAGCAGGTGACGCTGCTGCTGGGGGGGGTCGCATTGACTGGCGGCGACCGGCTGCAGGCCTTGGCGTTCGACGCCCGTCGCCTGAACGAGGCGATGGTGCAGGGGACCGGTGCGTTCTCGGCGGCGGACATCGCGCTGCTGGACGAAATCGCCGAGACGATCCTGCCGGAGACCTCCACGCCCGGCGCCAAGGCCGCCAGGACCGGGGCGTTCATGGCGCTCATGGTGACCGACGCCTACACCGAGAGAGACCAGCAGGTGTTCCGAGACGGCGTGCGCCGACTGGACGAGGCTTGCCGGTCGGCCAACGCCGTCTCGTTCATGCAGGCGTCTCCGGCGCAGCGTCTCACCTTGCTCGAGGCGCTCGATCGTGAGCAGCGGACGGTGACCGAAGAACGCGCGAACGCCCCGCGGTCCCGCGCACCTGCGGCCGCGCCGGCAGGCAGCGAGCCGGCGCACTATTTCCGCATGATGAAGGAGCTCGCCCTGCTCGGGTACTTCACGTCAGAGGTTGGCTACACGCGGGCGATGCGCTATGTCGAAACCCCGGGTCGGTTCGACCCCTGCGCCCCGCACGCGCCCGGCGACAAGACCTGGGCCACGCACGCCTAGCGGGGCTCCGCCTCGGACCGTCGAGCATG
>JBQTIE010000417.1:0-13726 GCA_052389315.1 Acidobacteriota bacterium | reverse complement strand
GGCACGGGCATCGGCGCGCCGCTCGTGTAACGGCGCTCCCGGACGTCGTAGATATCCACGGCGGGGCTCGTGGTTTCGCGGCCGTCGGCGGCCACGGCGTACCCGCCAAAGACATGGACGCGATCGTCGATGGTTTGTGCGGTTGCGGCAAGCCGGCCAACGTCCCCAGGCACGTCGGGGATTGGCTCCCACTGTCCACGCGCGACGTCGAGCGCGTAGGCGCGCGTCGTGATGGCGCTGTAATCGCGCCCTGGTCCGAGCCCAAGGAAACTGAAGATGAACGCGCGACCGTCCACCGTTGCCGAGGCGACGGCGTTGTTGGCCACGGGCTCCGGCATGGACCGACTCCGGCATGCTGGGGGGCCAGCGCTTCACGTCACGCGGGAAATCCACGCGGATCTTCGTGCGAAAGGGCCGCTGGCTCTGCATCCACGGCCACTACACGGCCGTGCCGTGACGGTGTGCGCTCGGCCCGAACTTCAGAGATCGAGCACGAGCCTGAGTCCAGCGTCGAGGGCTGCGAGGCGTTCGGCGGGCAAGGTACCCGTCGACTCGACGAAGTCCGACCGCAGGATCTTCTGCACGTCGTAGACGTTGGCGACGGATGTCCTGGGCAGCCCCGTGGCCCGCCGGTCGAGCCGAACGGTCCCGGGCAGGCCTTCGAGGTGGAGGCGACTGGTCAAGGGGACCACGAGAAAGGACTGCACGCGTGGCTCACGAACCCGATCGGTCTGGACGACGACGGCCGGGCGTCGTTTGTCGACGCGTACCCACCACACCTCGCCGCGACGAGGCAGGGGGTCACCAGTCGTCGTGCCGGTATTCATCAGCCATCCGGCGCCGTTGATACCTGCGCCAGGCATGCTCGTCGTCGACGACGTCCCAGCCGTGGCGATCGATGTATCGCCGTGCCTGCTCGCGCACCCGCTCGGCCTCGAGGAGCCTGGCCAGCAGTCCCGATCGCGTCGTTCCCTGACGCTTCGCCTCCTTGTCTGCGAAGGCGATGAGATCCTCCGGCAGTGAAACGCCGACTTTCATCTCTCCCATGGTATCACATCGAGTCATACCAAGGTATTCCTCTTGTTCATTCACCTTCCCCGAGCACTCGGGGCGTTGGTGGGATACGTGGACGCCGCGCACGAGCCCTCGACGCCTCAGCGGCGCAGGATCTCCACCGCCTCGCCCGTGGCCACGAACACCAGCCCGCCGCTGGCGGCGACATCGCGGGCCGGAGCCGCCGTCGGATACGCGCCGACAATGCGCGGCTCGGCGGGACGCGAGAGATCGACGATCTGCACGCCGGCCTTGGCGTCGGCGACATACGCCAGCGCTCCATCGAGCGCCACGCGCAGCGCGCCGCCTGGCGTCCGCCACGACGACAAGCGCGCCGGAGCCGATGGCGTCGTGACGTCGTACACCTGAAGCGCCCCACCCCCCACCAGCGCCGCAAGGCGGCGGCCGTCGACCAAGCCCTCCCCGACCTCCAGCGTGCGAAGCGCCGTGCCCGACTGCACCGACGCGATGGGTTCGAAAGCGCCCGCGCCCGAAAGATCGAACACGTAGAGCCCGGAGGGACTGTCAACCGCGTACACCGTCGACCCGACGGCCACGACGTCGCGTGCGTAGCCGTCGAGAAAAAACGCGTCGGTCTTCACGGGCCTGGCAGGATTCGAGATGTCTACGTGGACGAGTCCTTCCATGTGATCGACGACCACCACGCGCGTGCCGACCACGGCCGCCGCTTTGGCCTGCCCGGGCGTCTTGAGCGAACCACGCAGTTTCGGAGAGGAGGCATCCGACACGTCCACGATGCCCAGGCCGTAGAAATTGACGCCCGCGAATACTGTGGACCCCACCACACGGAACGACCAGATCTCCTCGGGGAACGTGTACGAGCCGGAGGGTATCGGCCTGGCGGGATTCGAGATGTCGAGCACGGTCAGGGTCCGACCCGCTGCGGTGTACAAGCGGCCGGCCACGGCTTCGACGGTGTCAACGGCCTGGGCCACGCGGCCCACCGGCGACAGCGCCACCTTCCTGGCAGACTGATCCGCGCGCGGGCGAGCCTCGGGGCGGAGCACCGGCGTCGCCTCGATGAGCTGCCGGGCCACGATGCCGCCGGGACCGGACACGCAAGTCGCGATCGCCAGCACCCCAACGCGCAACGCCACGATGGTCACGGATCGCGCGTCCACTACGGCGCCCTCTTCGCGATGCGATACAGGTGCGACTGCGTCCGGATGAACACGCTGCCGCCGGCGATGGCGGGCGTGGCCAGCGTCATTTCGTTCAGGGCATTTCTGCCGAGCAGCTCGTAGTGCGGTCCGGCCTTTACGACGAACGTGTCGCCGTCCTCGCTCAACAGAAAGACCTTCCCGTTGTAGGCCCAGGGCGATGCCGTGAAGCCGCTCGACTCCGCCGACACGCGCGTCCTTCCGTACGCCTCGGCTCCGGTGTGGGCGTCGTGGCAGATCAGGAAGCCGCGATCGAGCAGCGTATAGAAGTAGTCGCCGTAGACGAGGGCCGACGTGTTGTAGGTGCCGAGCAACGGGTACGCCCACGCGATGAACGGCGACGAGCCCCGTTCTCCAGGGAACCGGCCGAAATTCGTGGTGCCCGTCCAGAGCGAGATGTCGCCGCTCGCGCCCGGGCGAATCGCATACAGCGGCCGGAGTCCCTGTCCCGGGTACCCGGAGCTCACATACAGCAGGCCGTGTGCCGCAAACGGCGTCGGCACCGTCAACGTGGTCATGCCCGCAAGCTCCCAGAGCAGACGGCCGTCGAGATCGTAGGACCGCACGCGCCCCGTGCCGGCCGTGACCAGTTCCGTGCGCTGCGGGTTCTCCCAGACGAACGGCGTGGACCAGTTGCCGCGTTCTTCACGGCCCACCCGCCACAACTCCTTGCCGCTGGCGGCGTCGAACGCCACGAGGAACGACCGCACCGTGTTGTCGTTGACCACGTACAGGCGGCCCTTGTGAAGGATGGGAGACGCTGCGGCCCCGAAGCCAAGGTGCCCTTCGAAGGCTCCGATCTCCTTCTTCCAGAGCAGCGTGCCTTGCAGATCAAGGGCGGCGACCAGGCCGAGCGTGCCGAAATACACGTACACGCGCTCGCCATCGGTGACAGGCGTCTCCGAGGCAAAGCTGTTCTTGATGTGCCGGCTGATCGGCGGGACGCCGCGGTGGAGTTCGCGCTCCCATCGAATCGCACCGGTCTTGATGTCCACGTCGAGAACGGTCCACCGGTGGACCGCCGTGGACTTCACGCTGCCCTGATCGTCGCCGGGATCGTAGAGTCCCTTGATCGGCGCCGCTTCGTCGCGAGCACTGACCGCCGTGGTCAGGAACACGTGATCGTTCCACACCACCGGCGAGCTCCACGCCAGACCTGGAATCGGCGTCTTCCAGCTGACGTTCTCCGTTTCGCTCCAGGTGTCGGGCAGGGCCGGGTCGTCTGCCACTACGCCGGCGTTGGCGCCCCTGAACTGCGGCCATTGTTCGGCGGCGGGGAGGATGGCGCCGAAGACGAGGACGAGCGCCCAGGTGAAGGCAGGCCCACGGCGGATGACTTCCCGGCATCTCATATGCGCGCTCCCTGGAACGCTCCGCCGGCGCGGCCGGCCTATTGCCCCGGCTTGAGGCCCGGCCGCTCGACCAGCTCGATGCGGGCGCCGGCCGGTCCGGCGACGTAGGAAAAGTTGATCGGCGGGCCGTTGGGTAATTTGAGCGGCCGCGGCTCGCTCGTGACGGTGACGCCCTTGTCCCTGAGCTCGGCGATTGTCTCGTTCAGGTTGCCGGATCGCCAGCCGATGTGATCGATGGCACGGCCGAGACTCGGCTCCGACTCGCCGCGTTGCGCGAGAATCCACACCGTGCTGAACCCCTCGGCGCTGTACTTGACCGCATCGAGCCGCCCCTTCAACTGCGTGCGCTCACCACCGAACTTCTCCAGCAGCCACGTGAAGATCTCGCCGGGATCCGGGCCCCGCAGGTGCAGGTGATGGAGACCGAGCAAGTCCGGATCCTGGACCACCTCGATGCGGGTGCCCCACGGATCCTCGACGAAGGCCAGCTTGAAGAGGCCGGCCACTTCGCGGGCCGGGGTGGTGATCTTGATGCCCGCGTCGCCAAACGCCTTCAGCGTCGCGTCCAGGTCCGCCACCGAGAAGCCGACGTGATCGATGGCGCTCCCGGCGCTCGGCGCGGCGTCGGCTTTCCGCAGAAACATGAAGCGCGTGCTGCCGAACATCAGCCGGTCCGGCGCCTCGGTGATGCGCTTGCCGCCGAAGTGCTTCTCGTACCAGCTGGCGGCCGTGGCCGGGTCCGGCACGTTCAGGTGAATGTGATCATAGGGCAGCGTGCGCGTCTGGCCAGCAGCCGGACCGGTCAATACGAGGAGCGCCGCAAACACACTGGCGGTTGGAAGCGGTTGCATCACGACGACCTCCCTGGAGCGCCCGCTCGAGGCCGGGCCCGCAGCAGTCTACCAAAGGACCGACGAAAGTGCGTGCGACGAGGCGTTGACAAGAGCCGGCCCATCGGTGACAGTCACAGACCTGCCGTATGGCCCCACGCTCGTCACGCCATCGCTACAAGGAATTCGTTCAGGACTACCACCACCGGAGGCTCGACGATCGCCTCGAGCAAGAGGACCGGGGACTCACCGAGTCCGCCGGCGTCTCCCTCGCAGAAGGCGACGCTCCCCGCCGTCGGGCGGGTGGCGCCAGCCGGCGCGCGTACTTGCGCGAGTATCTGCGTTGGCTCTGGCCGCATCGCTACCGCGTCGGACTGGTGTTCGGGCTGGCGGTGCTCGTGGCCGGCCTCCAGATGATCGAGCCGCTGTTCATGCGGTTCATCATCGATCGCGTGCTGCTCGATCAGGCCTCCGACACCGAGGCCCGCCTGGCCCGCCTCAACCTGGCCGGCGCGCTGTTTGTCGGCGTCGTGATCCTGGCCAACCTGTTGAGCATGCTCAAGGACTACCGGCAGCGCCTGCTCAACACGCGCGTCATGCTGTCGCTCCGCCGCTCGCTCTTTGCCAAGCTCCTGCACCTGCCGCTCCCGAAGCTCTGGGACATGAAGACCGGCGGCATCCTGTCGCGCCTCACCGGCGATGTGGACACCACGACCGGGCTGCTCCAGATGGCCATCGTGTCGCCGTCCATCTCGGTGATTCGGCTCGTCATCGCGGTCGGCGTGCTGCTGACGCTCAACTGGCGACTCGCATTGATGGCGCTGGCGGTCATCCCGGGCGCCATGGTCATGAGCTTCGTCTTCGCCAAGCGGATCCGGCCCATCTACCGGTCGGTTCGCAAGGACGTCGAGGTGATCGACGGCCGCGTCGGCGAGACCTTTTCAGGCATTCGCGTCGTTCGTGCGTTCCGGCGCGAGCTTCGGGAGCTGCTCGACTACATGCAGGGCCGCCACACGGTGCTTCGCAAGGAGCTGTTCGCCCACCGCCGCGAGCTGCTGCTGTGGACGTCCTGGGGCCTGCTCGTGGCTGGCGTCAACGTCGTCATTACGTGGTACGGCGGCTACCTGAACATCGTCGGTCGCGCGTCGATCGGCGACATCATGGCGTTTCAGTGGTACACCTTCCTGCTGCTGAACCCGGTCTGGAACATCGTCAATTCTTTTTCGGAGATTCAACGATCGCTGGCGGCGATGGAGCGCGTCTTCGAGGTCCTGGCCATGGAGGGCGACAAGCCCGATCGGCCCGACGCGCGGGATGCCCCGCTGGCCGTCCACGAGTTCCGCTTCGAGGAGGTGACCTTCGAGTACCGGGAAGGTCGGCCTGTCGTCCATGACTTCTCCGTCGTCGTGCCGGGGGGCTCGGTGGTCGCCTTGGTCGGCCGGAGCGGCGCGGGAAAGACCACGGTGACAGACCTGGTGGCGCGATTCCACGACCCGACGCGGGGCCGCCTGCTCGTCAACGGCACGGATATTCGCGAGTTCCGCCTCGCCACCTACCGGCAGCTTCTGGCGATCGTCCAGCAGGACACGTTTCTGTTCGACGGGTCGGTGCGCGACAACATCGCGTACGGACGCCATGACGCCACCGACGTCGAGGTCGAAGACGCCGCCCGTCGAGCGCATGCGCACGAGTTCATCGATCGGCTGCCGGAGCGGTACGAAACGTTCGTCGGTGAACGGGGGGTGAAGCTGTCGGGCGGGCAACAGCAGCGGCTGGCCATCGCCCGGGCGATTCTGGCCGCGCCTCAGATCCTGATCCTGGACGAGGCGACCAGCAACCTGGACACCGAGAGCGAGCAGTTGATTCAGGCCGCGATGGCTACCCTCCTCGCCGGCCGGACGACGTTCATGATCGCGCACCGGCTGTCCACGATTCGTCATGCCGACCTGATCCTGCTGATGGAGGAGGGCCGGATCGTCGAGCGCGGAACGCACGAGCAGCTGATGGCGGCAAAGTCCGGCTACTACGAGATGGTGATCCGGCAGATGGAGTCTGCAGCGGAACGAGGAGAGCTCGTGTGAAGCGAATACTGTTCCTCTGCGTGGCCAACTCCGCCCGCAGCCAGATGGCCGAGGGGTTGGCGCGACGCATCCTGGGGCCGCAGGTTGAGGTCTCGAGTGCGGGGTCGCTGCCCTCACGGGTACACCCGCTCGCGATCCAGGCCCTCGCGGAGATCGGGATCGACATTCGCCACCATCGGTCGAAAGGGGTGGCCTCCATCGATCCGGAAGGCATCGATTACGTGATCACGCTGTGTTCGGAAGAAGTCTGCCCCGTCTTCCTTGGCCGGGCACAGCGCCTCCATTGGCCCCTCCCCGACCCCGCTGCCGCCCATGCCGACGACGCCCTCGCTGGCTTCAGAGGGGTGCGCGATGAGCTCGACCGTCGAATCCGGCAGTTTCAGGCCTCGCTCACCGGGGGCTGATTCCCAGCGCCACGATGTGAAGTGTCGAATCGAAGCCTGGCCGCACACGACCGCCTCGCCGCGTCCAGCGATGCCGACGACGACGATGGCGGCCAGCGACGGGGCCGACCAAGACGTGGATGGATACACTGGTGGTTGACAGGTGACCACCCCACGCCTTCGATTCGCCCCGAGCCCCACGGGCTATCTCCACGTGGGCGGCGCCCGCACAGCTTTGTTCAACTGGCTGTACGCACGGCGCCATGGCGGCGCGTTCGTCCTCCGCATCGAAGACACCGATGCCGCACGCTCGTCGGACGAGATGGTCACCGGAATCCTCGACGGCCTCCGCTGGCTCGGGCTCGACTGGGACGAAGGGCCGGACGTGGACGGACCCCACGCCCCGTACTTCCAGTCGCAGCGGCTGGACAAGTACCGTGAGGCGGCAGAGCGCCTGGTGGCCGCCGGCCAGGCCGTCAACGACGAAGGCGCCATCAGGTTCAAGATACCGAGCGGGAAAACCGCGTTCACGGATCTGGTGCACGGCCCCATCGAGTTCGACAACGAGCACATCGAGCCGTTCGTCATCCTTCGCTCGGACGGCCACCCGACGTATCACCTCTCGGTCGTAGTCGACGACATCGACATGGCGATCACGCACGTGGTGCGAGGCGACGACCACATTTCGAATACCCCCAAACAAGTGCTGCTGTATCAGGCGTTCGGCACGCCGGTCCCTGCCTTCGCGCACGTGCCGCTCATCATGGGCCCCGACAAGAAACGCTTGAGCAAGCGGCACGGGGCGACGTCGGTGATGGAGTACGAGCGCCAGGGCTACCTGCCAGAAGGCATGATCAATTTCCTGGCGCTGCTCGGCTGGTCGCCTGGCAACGATGACGAGCTTCTCACCGCAGATGAGCTCCGAGGGCGCTTTACGTTGGACGGCATCAGCGGCGGCAACGCGGTGTTCAACACCGACAAGCTCGACTGGTTCAACCATCAGCACCTGCTGCGGCTGCCAGACGAGGAGTTGCTGACGCGCCTCGTGCCGTGGCTCGAGGCCGCTGGCCTCTGGCGGCGGTCGCTCACTTCCGAGGAGTTCGCGTGGATCCGGCGCGTGCTGGCGCTGCTCAAGCCCCGCGCGAAGAAGCTGACCGAGTACGTCGAGGGGATGCGCCCGTTTCTGGCGCATCCCGCCGCCTACGACCCCGACGCTGTCGCCAGCCGTCTGGCGGACTCCGACATGCCGGAACACCTCACGGCCGTGCGCCGGGCCCTGGCCGACGCGCAGTGGGACGAAGCCTCGCTCGAGCGCGCGCTTCGCGCCGTGGCCGAGGCACGGGGCGTCAAAGCCGGTATCCTGATTCATGCCACGCGAATCGCGATGACCGGCGGCATGGTGAGCCCGGGACTCTTCGAGATGCTGGTCCTGCTCGGACCGGAACGCGTCGGGGATCGGCTGGAGGCCCTCAGGCGGTTCCTGCAGGGGGACTGATGCTCGTGTTTCAACGCCCATGAAGCGTCGTGACTTCATCACCGCCGTCAGCAGCGCC
The DNA here is from genome assembly GCA_052389315.1 of Acidobacteriota bacterium. Classification (GTDB taxonomy): domain Bacteria; phylum Acidobacteriota; class Vicinamibacteria; order Vicinamibacterales; family UBA2999; genus JACCSI01. The sequence goes on along the minus strand of JBQTIE010000417.1, from coordinate 5,293 downwards.
GTCGCGGTCTCCACGGTGCAGTCCCGCCTGCTCGCCAGGCAGCGACCGGACTACGACTGCATCATCATCGGCGCCGGATCAGCCGGCTGCGCCGCGGCCAATCGGCTGAGCGCCGATCCGGCGTTGCGCGTGCTGCTGCTGGAGGCCGGTGGATCGGATCACACCGACCCGAGCATCCTGACGCCTGGCCGGTGGGCATCCCTGATCGGTTCCTCCTTTGACTGGGGGTATCGAACCGAACCCGAGCCGGGACTCGGTGGTCGCGTCATCACGTTCCCTCGCGGCAAGGTGCTCGGCGGCACCAGCGCGATCAACGCCATGACCTACACCCGCGGCCACCAGCTCGACTTCGACGCGTGGCGCGATCAGGGCAACGGCGGCTGGGGCTTCCAGGATGTGCTCCCTGCCTTTCGGGCCCTGGAGAACAACTCTCGGGGCGCCAGCGAGCATGCCGGTGGCGCCGGGCCGCTGAGCGTGTCGGATTGCACAGACCCCCACGCCGCGCACGCGGCCTTTCTCGAAGCCGCGAGCGCGCTCGGCTACGCTGCCCGCGCCTCATGGGACTTCCTGGCGCCTGCTTATGAGGACGGCGCCGGGTACTATCAGAAGAACATCAAGGACGGACGCCGGCACAGCGCAGCAGAAGCCTTTCTCGATCCGATTCGAACCCGGCCCAACCTGCGCATCCTGACCGACGTGCTCGTCACCCGGCTGCTCCTCGACGGCCGGCGCGTCACCGGGCTCGAGTACGCCCGCAACGGGCGCCGCGAACAGGTGCATGCGTCGCGCGAAGTGCTGTTGTGCGGCGGCGTGATCGACTCACCCAAGCTCCTCATGCTGTCGGGCATCGGCCCGGCCGCCCATTTGCGTGCCCTGAAGTTGCCGGTCGTCGTCGATCTGCCTGGCGTCGGTGCGAACCTCCAGGACCACTTGAAGCTGTCGATTCGCTGGGACGGCCGGACGACGCTTCCCGCGTCCACGGTGACCGCCGGGCTCTTCGCGCGTTCGCAGCCACGCGGAATCGGTGCGGCTGGCCGGCCGCCGGACCTGCAGTTCTACGTCGGCCGCGGGCTGGACCAGCCGGACCGATTCGTGACGATTACGGTCTCCCTCGTGCGCCCCGTGAGCCGGGGCGCAGTACGGCTGCGATCGTCGGACCCGTTTGCCGCGCCCGTCATTCGCGGCGGCTACCTGCACGACCCCGCCGACGTCGCAGCCCTCGTCGAGGGCGTCCGGCTCGCGCGCGCGTTCGGGCATGCCGCCCCGTACGACACCCTACGGGGCGAGGAAGTGGACCCGGGATCAGCCGTGACCACCCCTGACGCAATCGCCGACTTCGCACGGCGGGCCGCCGACACGATCTATCACCCCGCGGGCACCTGCCGCATGGGAGGCGATGCCCACGCCGTCGTGGACACCCGGCTCCGCGTCCGCGGCATCGAAGGATTGCGGGTCGCCGACGCCTCGATCATGCCTGACGTCGTCAGTGCGACCACGCACGCCGCCTCGGTGATGATCGGCGCGCGCGCCGCGGACTTTGTTCGCGGCAACGGCTAGCAGTATTGGTTTTGTCCTGGATTCGGGAGTTGGGTCGGCTGGGACCAGTGCTCCAGGTACGAAGAACGCCGGACGCTCGCCGTCCCTGCGCGGTGGCCGTCTGGCTGCTGGTGACACTGTCGGCGTCCATCGAGTCCGATCGAATCCCAGACGCCATCTGATTTTCTCGCCTTGATGATGGCACCGCCTCTATCTTTGTAATCTGTGTAATCTGTGTAATCTGTGGATATGTCCTCTGCGTTCGGACGCCGGACGCTCCTGCTGACGGGAATCGGTGTAATCCTGGTCGCGTTCGGCGCCGGCTGCGACGAATCTCTCACCGGCCCCACCGTGCCGTTGAACCAGGACTTCACGCTCGCGCCGCGACAGACGGCGTGGGTGGAAGCGGCGTCCCTCACGGTCCGCTTTGATCGGGTGACCGGAGATTCGCGCTGCCCGTCGGATGTAGTCTGCATCCAGGGGGGCGACGCGATCGTGCACATCACCGTGACTTCGGCCCAGTCCGTACGCGGCCATGAGCTGCACACCGGGGACCTTAAGCCGGTGCGGCACGACGAGGTCACCATCGCGCTCGTCTCGCTGGTGCCCTATCCGTTCAGCTCGCGCACGATCTCGCCGGACGAATACCGGGCAACGCTGAAGGTCACACGATAGAGCGCGCTTCGGGCAGGACCGTTCGACCAGCGCGGACGCCCGGCGGTCGGAGCCCGCCCGACTAGCTAGTTCCGCTGCGCCCGCACGACCACGTCCGGGTTGGCGACCGTCAGCTGATTCGCTTTCGCGCCGTCGCGCTGAAACGCGATCTTCACCGACGGCACGCCTGATGGAAAGAACACCAGTGACCCGGTGTGCATGAGCATCCGGCGCGTGGCGCCGGGTCGCTCGATGCCCAGCTGATTGTTCTGGACGTTGACCTCGAAGTAATCGCGAGGACCGGGACCGAAGACGTAGCGGCCGACGACCGCGTCACGGTCGGCGGTGTCGAGCGCTTCGGTGGGGGGCCGGCGGTCGGCGTCGCCCTCCGTCTCGAGATAGCGCACGATCGGCTCAGCCGCCGCGCCTCCCGCCCGGGCGTGGGCCATCAACGTGATGTGGTGCGGGCCCAGCACGCGCTGAATGCCGGGACTCGCCGTGACGTACGCCTTGACCACGTCGAGCTGACCCAGCATCGCCGCGGAGAAAATCGTCGGGCGCGCGCCGCTCACGAGCAGGAACTCCGCGATCTCGCGATTCCCCACGTGCGACGCGGCGCCCAGAGCCGTCTCCCAGTCGCCAAAGCCCCAGTCGAGGGCGGCATTCGCCAGCGCGGGCTGGCGCGCCACCAGTTCGCGCACCCTGGCCGCCTGCCCATGAGCGGCTCCGACCATCTCGCGAACGACCGCCGGATCCTGCTGCGGGAACCAGTCGGGCTTGGTCTCGGGAGAGGCCGTCTGCGCGTGGACTGGAGGGGCAAGCACCAGGGCAGCTCCACCGGCAGACAAACCGTGGAGCAGGTGGCGCCGATCGAATAGTCGGTTCATGCGTGACCTCCGGGAGGATGATGCCGCGGCCTCTGACGAACATACCACCCAGGGTTGCTCCAGGAATCACCGTGAGGGTGCAACACGCGCGCTTTCAAGCGGTTAGCGCGTGACACGAGGAGCGTCGGCCCGACGCTCGATCACGTGGAGCCGGACGGCGTCGGTCAGCCGCTGGGCCGACACGGCTTCGATGCCCGCCAGATCATTCATCGGACGCACCACGCGCGTCACCCACAAATGCGTGGCATCGTCCAGGCGAATGAGGTGGGTCACCATGCGGATGCCCTGGTCGTCGCGCTGCACCTGTCCGATCACCATGTAGTGAGCGGAGGTTTCACGCCTGATCGCCTCCGGATCGCGCAGGTCCCTGGGCTGGCGGACCGAAACGGCGTTGCCGATGACACCCAGGCGATCGGGGCCGAGCGAAGTCAGGGCATCCACCATCACATCCGCGGCCCCCGCGGCGAGGCGGTCGTATTCAGCCAGGCCGGTTTCATTGTCGAAGACGGTGACCGCGACGAGGGGACGCTCCGCGGCCAGCCGCGTCCACGCGGCCCAGACGCCAGCGCCGGTCAGGAGCACGATGGCCGAGGCCGCCGCCCAAAGCACCGCCGATGAGGTTTTGCCCGCGCGCGCGTCGGGGACGCCAGGCGCCGCGAGGGAGGTGGCGGCCGGCGCCGCGGTCGCGCCCTCGATCTCGCCTGAACCATCGGGTCCGACGACCCGGGCGACCGGCGCGATGAACCGGAAGCCCTTGCGAGGAATGGTCTGGACGAATCGAGGGTTCTCGCCGCTGTCGCCGAGAACCGCTCGCAGGTGGCCGATGCAGTAGGCCAGTCCGCGGTCGAAGTCGACGTGCGTGTCGGCGCCCCAGAGGTGCTGGCGCATGGCCTCGCGCGAGACGAGGTTGCCCGCGCGCAACAAGAGAATCGCCAGCGCTTTGGCCGGCTGCGGTTCCAGCCGCACCGGCTCGCCGGCGCGAGTCAGGACGCCGCTAATGTCGTCGAACTGGTAGGTGCCGAACTGATAGGTCATGACACGTGGATGGTCTTCATCGTTTGGGCTCGAACTCGGCGATGAAGGCGCGGGTCTCCTTGATCACCTCATCGGTGATGCCCATGTGGCCACGGTCGGTGTAGTGCACGAACCGGTGACGCACGCCCGCGGCTTTCAGCTTCTCCACCATGTCCACGGCCTGCTGCACCGGCACTGACTTGTCGTCGTCCGAGTGGATGACGAGCAGCGGTTTCGTGCTCGCGCTCACGTGCGTCAGGGGCGAAGCCGTGCGCCTGGCCTCTTCGACGTTGCCTGACACGGGCGTCCACAGATTCCCCCACGACAGCGTGTTGAGCTCGTAGGCCGCCGCGACGCTGATGACCGCCCGCACGTCACTGCGGGCCTGGTCCCACCCTCCGGTCTTGGGATACGCGCCGTCACCGAGCGTGGCGGCGAGCGACACCATGTGCCCGCCGGCCGACTGCCCGATGAGGTAGACGCGCTCGGGATCGATGCCGTAGTCGGCGGCATGGGCGTGAACCCATCGAATCGCGCAGCGCAGATCGAGATATGGAGCCGGCGCCGGCGAGCCGCCGACGAGGCGATAGTCGATCGACATGGCGAAAAAGCCGAACTCGGCCCACTGCGTGACCTTGATGCTGCTCGCATCGGTGCGATTGCCGGCCCGCCACCGGCCGCCGTGCACCGACAGAATGGCGGGACGCGGTCCCGGACCGTCAGGGTAGGCAAGGTTGGCCAGGAGGGCCGACCCTTCGACGCGTCCGTAGATGACGTCGGTGCGCGTGACGACCGGTGCGGACGCCTGGCGGCTTCCGACGCCCCTCGCCTCCGGCCGCTCGATCAGCAATGCGGTGACGACGGCACCCGTGCCGCCGAGAAGACGCCGCCGGCTCAGCTCTACGCGTTGCCTCATCTCGAACCTCCAGTCCGCGGATTCATATCGCGTTCGGCGATTCGCCGCAAGCGGGCACACGAGTTCGGGGGCGTGCGGCCGCGTCGTGCCGGAGCTCCTGCCCGCGGGACCATGCCGGGGGCCATCACGGCCAGAGTCTTGAAGGCCGAGAATCCTCACGAATGAGTCAAGTTTTTCAATCGGCCTTCAAGACTCTCGCCCGGCCGGAGGCCGGGCAAAACCAATACTGCCACTAGCGAGGCGGAGCCTCACCGCCCAACATGCTCGGCGGTCTCAGGCGAAGCCT
>JBQTIE010000416.1:0-1817 GCA_052389315.1 Acidobacteriota bacterium | reverse complement strand
GCGGCGCCAATCATCACGCCGCGCTCCGCGCGCTGGCGTTCAAGTGGATGCGGATTCTCTTTCGTTGTTGGAAAGAACGTCGTCCCTACAACGAGGAGGTCTACATGGCGGCGCTGCGCCGCCGCGGTTCGGCGCTCGCGAAACATTTAGCTTGACGGCCCAACTCAGATGTCCATCCCGCCGGCGCCGATCAGCGCGACGATCTCATAGGTGCCGAGCCTGGTGCCAGGCGGCAGCTGCATGGTGAGGAGGCTGACTCGCGCCTATTCTAAGGCCCGAGGGCGGTTGTCTTGCCCCGCCTCCGGCGGGGCGGTCGCCTTGACGGAGAAACTTGACTCATCTGGTCAACATTCGGGGCCGTCAAGGCTCCGCGGCGGCGATCCTGGGGTGATCAGTCGATCGCGGCGCCCCCATCGGCGTTTCGATAGACTACCCGCGTCGCCTGCAGGACCAGCGCCGGGACCTTTCGCGAGGGGGTCCGCACTCGGCGCCGGGCGAAACGACGCGCGGGCTGGAGCATGCCATGTCGCCGACGAAGAGAGAAATCGTGGTCGTCCTCGGAATGCTGGCCGTCGGTCTCGTCCAGGCCCAGGAACCGGGCTGGCCCGTCCCCTCCGAGTTCCGGGCGCTTCGGAACCCCGTGCAGACGACGGCAGAGGTCGTCGGCGAGGGGCGGAAGCTGTACGAAAGCCACTGTCTGCGCTGCCACGGCGCGGCCGGGGCGGGCGACGGCCCGGCGGCGGCGTTCGTCAAGCCCGCGCCTCTCGAGATTGCAAGCGCCAGCGCACAGGCGCGCTCGACCGACGGGGAGCTGTTCTACAGGATCAGCGAGGGAAAGTCGCCGATGCCGCCGATGAAGCAGACGCTCTCGGTCGAGGATCGCTGGAAGGTCGTGCAGTTCATCCGGACACTGCGGCCGCAAGCGGCCTCTGCCGAAGCGCGTGCGGAGCCCGGCCCGCTCGCGCCGCAACAGGTCGTCGAGGCGTGGTTCGCACGGTGGAACGCGCTGGACGGCACGGACGCTACGGCCGAGAGGCTCATCGAGCTCTACGCGCCGGACGCGCTGCACAGCACGGGTCCTGCAACGCATCAGATGGGCACGGTGACCTTCCGCGGTCACGAGGGCATCCGCAAGATGCTCGCGGCCTTCACGTCGGCGTTCGAGAGTCCCTCGTACCGCATCGAAGCCGTAACCGCACAGGAGGTGACGGCGCGGTTGTTCAACACCGTGTCAGGACCGTGGGGCGGACCGTCGGTCGCGGTGGAGTACGCGGCGGCGTTCACGTCGCGGGAGGACGGGAGACGATACTTCCAGCCTGGCGCCGCCTTCTTCCAGATCCAGGCGGATGGGAAGATCCGGCGGTTGCGACTGTATGTGCCGGCGGGCGAGATGGCGGAAGTCGAACCGGACGTGTCGCCGCGGCGCCGCCCGTGAGAGCCGTGGGGCGAACCAGGGAGCCATGGAGCACGTGCCCGCGCGTCGAGTATCTGAGATCACCCGGACTGCGATCGCGGCGCTGTTTCTCACTGCCTCGCTGGCGGCCGACGTCGTCGCTCAGCCCGCCGTGTTCATCGTCCGGCATGCGGAACGCGCGGACACCGCCGCCGGTGGCGCGCCGGCGACGAACGCCGACCCCGACCTGTCGGATGCCGGGCGCACCCGCGCCCGCTCCCTGGCCACCTTGCTGAAGGATGCGGGTATCACCGCTGTCTACGCGACGCAGTTCAAGCGGACGCAACAGACCGCGGCGCCGCTCGCAGAAGCCCTGGGCCTGACGCCGGTCATCGTCAACTCATCGGACACCGCGGGCCTGGTC
>JBQTIE010000415.1:0-3357 GCA_052389315.1 Acidobacteriota bacterium | reverse complement strand
CGTTCGTCCAGCAGCACTGGTTGCCGGCGGACGTGTCGAGCCGACCGAAATTATCGGCGCGGACACGAAGGACATACTCGCCAGGCTGCTTGAAGGTGGCGGTCGAGCTGGACGTGCCCTCGAGCTGTGCGATGGGCTCCTTGGCGGGGCTGAAGACCACCGGACCTGGCCCGGAGTGCTTGTACCAGGTGACGTTGATGGCGGCCGCTTTGGTTTCGCGCCGGCTCACCACCTGGATTGGCTCCTTTTCCCGCACGCTGTCGTCGTGAACCAGGGTCGTGAGCGCGAGCGGCGCCCCCACAGCGGTCTTCACCGGATCTCCCTGAATGCCCATGGGACCCCGGCCGGCCGGGCCGCCGGGTTTCAGCCGTAGCAGCGGCGGAATCGACCCCATGGCCATCGGCCACTGGAGCTTGTAGGCCCCCGTCTTCGCCCGCCCCGGGACGCTGTAGGTGTGGCCGTGATTGCGCAGCGTCCACACGACGTCGCCCTTGAAGCCGGCGGGCACCGTCACCGTGAATACGCCTCGTTCGCGATCGCGGCGACGAGGACCGTCGCCACCGTCGGAGGCGACTGGCGGGAAGGACGTCGGCTGGCGGCCGTCGTACTCCTTCGGGACGACGAAGTTGTCCGGACCGAGGGGGATCTCGACCACCTCGTCTCGATTGAGGTTGGAGTAGCCGAACGAGAAGCTGATAGTCCCGTCCGGATTCTCGTACCAGCCGTCGAAGAAGGGGGCCACCCTGAGTCCATCCGGGGGCAGGGGAGCCAATGGTCGCACCTGCGCGCCGACTTGCGGAGCGTCAATCGAACCGATCAGCAGGGTGATGGCGACCCCGCTTGCGAACCTTCGAGCGTGCACGAATCCTCCCATCGATGGTCGTCGCGAAAAAGGAAAGAGCCTCCCGGGGGTCGAGAGGCTCCAATAATGCACCAGCGCTTCGGGTTCAGTGCTGCTGCCGATTCTCGTTCGTCGTCGTCGCCTTCTTGCGGCTCTCCCGCTCAGCGGCCAGCCGTGCGTAGGTCTCGTCGTCCAGATGGGTCACCGCAATCCACGCATGTGACATCTCGTCCGCCGTGCGGCTGCCGAGGCCGACCCACTGATCCGGATCCGGGTTCTGCTTGTTCGCCTTGGTGTTGTCGTAGTAGCCGGTGACCACCAGGACGGCACCCTTCGGCACCAGCGGCGCCGCGTCGTCTTCGTAGATGTGGCTGGTGTGCCAGTTGTTGGACCAGTTGGAGACCGAGCTCACCATCTCGAGCTTGCCCGTGTCCGGGTAGAAGATCTCGAGCGTCTTCCCGACGAGGCGGAAATGGCCGTGGGGCTGGAAGCTGTCGATGCGGACCGGGGTCTTGAAGGAGTGGAATCCCTGCGTCATCGCGGTCGCGTGCGGCGGCAGCTCGAGCTCGCCGCCTTTCATCAGCAGCGAGTACAGCTTGAGGTCCTGCTTGAGCTTCGACTGATGGTTCTCCGGATACAGCCAGATGCCCATCTCGATCACGTCGTCTTTGATCTCTTCGCCGGTCGGATAGTAGTGGACGTCCCAGCGGACCATGGAACCAGCCGGCAGGGTCCGGCAGGAATCCGGCGGCACGATCTCGCCGACCTTGCCGAGGGCGTATTCCGAGACCCGTTCGCTCTCGACGTACTGTCCGGTCTTCTCGTCGAGGACGACCAGCTCGCTGTTGGCATGGTGAGCCGCCGCACGCCCCTTCAGCGACGGCTTGACGGACACGGCCCGCATGCACCGATCCTGGGTGAGGCCCATCGGCACGGTCGGCCGCCACCAGACGTCCTGGCCCGAGGCCGGAAGCGTGAACGGCTTGGTGCGCACGATCAGGTCCGGCGGCCCGAACTGCTCGGCAAACGCCCACTTGGTGGGATCCGGGACCTGGAGCGGCGGCGGCATATCGGCGAGGTTGCCGCGAGGCGCACCGTTATCCACCCAACGCGCAATGGTCTGAATCTCGGCTTCACTCAGCCGCAGGTCGTACTTGAGTCGCTGAATCCCGACCTCCCGGTCGTACCGATAGGGCGGCATCTCGCCCTGCACGACCTTCTGCCGGATTGATCGGGCCCAGGGACGCGCTTCCTCGAAGGTGGTGAGCGCCATCGGCCCGATCGCGCCAGACTGGTGGCACTGCTGACAGTTCTTCTGGAGGATGGGCGCAACGTCTTTCGTGAAGGTCACGGCCGACTCGCGGTTCGGCGTTTGCGCCTCAGCCTGAGGGACGGATGCGTGCAGAAGCAGTGCGACGAGCCCCAAGGCTGCGGCACCAGCTCCAATCCCCACGGAAACGTGACGACCAGACGTCGAGCTAGACATGAGCCACCTCACGAGCCGAGGTTTACGCGGAAAGGGCGCTAGTTATTCTAGCCCTATGTCAGGCTGCTGCCAAGCCCCGGAAACAGGGGGCCCGGAGGGGGTATCTGGCCCGTGGGTCGGGGCCGCGGCTCGGGTGGCTGGCCGGCCTGGCGGGCTCCGAGGATCGCCGCCCTCGGCTCGCCGGGACCTGGGGCAAAACAACCTTGAGTGGCCATTCTGAAAAGGCTATTCTAGCCATATGAAGAAGGCTGGCATCACCGAGGCCAAGAACAACCTGAGTGCGTTGATTGACACGGTCAAGGGCGGCTCGCCCGTCCTCATCGTCGATCGCGGCCGGCCGGTTGCCCGACTCGAGCCGGTGCGCGGCATCGGTGCCGATCATGACCGGCTGGCACGGCTGGTTCGCGAGGGGATTGTGCGACCCGCGCGCGGTGTCGCCCCGAAGGACGTGTTTGCCACACAGCCGCCACGGGCCCGGCGGGGCGTGTCGGGGGTCCGAGCCCTGCTCGCCGAGCGTCGCGAGGGCCGGTGAGATTCTGGGACGCGTCCGCCATCGTCCCGCTCCTGGTGGCCGAGACGACCACGAAGGCGGTCCAGGGACTGGCCGCCGCCGATCCGGCGATGCTCGTCTGGTGGGCGAGCGAGGTCGAGTGCGCGTCGGCGATTGCGCGTCTCGAACGCGACGGCGCGCTCGAAGCCGACGCGGTCGTCGCGGCCTTCGATCGGTTGAAGCGCGTTGCCGAGGCGTGCCACGAGGTGGACCCGAGCGACGGGATTCGAGAGGCGGCCGTTCGCTTCCTGCGCGTCCATCCTCTTCGCGCCGCGGATGCCGTGCAGCTGGCCGCTGCCTTCGTCGCCGCGGAGCAGCGACCCTCGTCGCTCGAATTGATCACGCTGGATGAGCGCCTCGCGGCCGCCGCGCGCAAAGAGGGCTTCGCCGTGATTGAAGTATCCCCGACCGATTAGGCTGCCCGCCCTGGCAGTGTCGGTGCCCTTGGCGGCGGTCGGCGGCGCAGCCTCGCTGGACGTC
>JBQTIE010000414.1:0-4991 GCA_052389315.1 Acidobacteriota bacterium | reverse complement strand
CACCGCGGATCGGCCTCGATCATCGTCCCGCTCTGGAGGTAGATGTCGTACTCGGCGGCCTTTCGCGTGAGCGCCTCCGTGTGCTCGTTCGGAATCGGCACGGCGAGCTTGTCGAGCAGCTCGGCGGCCGTGGCAAACACGGGTGCGGCGTGCGCGAACTCGGGAAATGCCACGAGGCGGACGGGCAGGAATGGCGCGGCCCCGGCGACGGCCATATCGATCATGGCCGCCATGCGGTCGGTGCTGGCTCGCATGGCGCGGCGATCGAGCGGGTTGGGCAAGTCTGTCTGACAGGCCGCGGCCGAATAGCGAATCACCGTCATGGCTGTGGCTCCTCGTGAGTCATCGGGCCAGGGACTGGCCCCCGGTGCCCGTGTGAGCGATCAGGGTCTGACTTCGACCAGCGGCGGCAGCGACCGCGTCACCACCCGCGTGTTGTAGCGCTCGAGCATCTCACGCTGCCGCGTCCACACCGCAGCGGGCGGCGGCGGCGGCGGGTAGCTCGTCATCCCGGCATACGGCAGAGGCAGCACCTGGAAGGGCCCGGAAGAGTTGAGGTCCATCTCCTTGCTGAAACCGACGGCGCGCAGCAGATACGTGCGCACGCGCAGCGAGTCCGCCCCACGTCCACCATCTCTGAACGCCAGCGCCACCTCGTCGCCGGGCTGCGCGACCACGAACAGATCGTCGGCGGCGTCGAGCAGCGCCTTCACGTCTCCCTCCCGCGTGTAGCGACCCGGAGCCACCTTCCACGGCGCTGCTGCCGATACCGCCGAGTAGTCGGGGATACGTGCCTTGCCGTGCGCACGCTCCGCAGAGAAGCCGCGCCACGCCAGCGTGGCCGCTTCCAGCCCATGGGCGCGCGGGAGGAGCCGAACATCGACTGCCACGTCGGCCACGGCGAAAGCATCCCAGTGAATCTGCATGGTGGTCGAGAGGCGCACCGTGATCGCGCCCGCGCTGGCCGCTCGGCCGATGTCGACCACGACCGTCTGGGGGCGGCCGACGGGAATGCCAACGTCCGCAACCAGCGGCCGCCAGCCTCCTCCGGAACGGATGTCGAGCCGTGGCGGCTCCAGCACCCACCCGCGTTGCGCGGCCGAGACGTTGTCGCTCGAAAACGCGTAGTCGGTCCAGGCGGTCAGCAGGAGCACCTGCGGCCCGGCGGTCGCCCGCGGCACTTCGAAGATGAACGCGTGCGGTTCGGCGTATCCGCGAATCGGCCGCTGGACAAACCCCTCTGCCGACACACCATCGGGCCGCGCCACGCGTGTCGTGACCTCTTCGCCGCGATCCGTGACGACTCGTGGAAGAGGGCGAACATTGCGGACAGCGGCCAGCGACAGCCCTTTCGCCGGCACGGCACGCATGCCCTCACGCGGGTACACCTCGACATCCGGCGGATGATCGACGGAGAACAGCTCGAGGTGATCCAGGTACAACACCTCTTCGAGCTCGTTGGTCACGCGCAAGTCGAGACGCCCGTCTCGAGACGTCAGTTGGGATCCGGTCATGCGCACGAACTCGTCGCCGTCGGGCGCGTTCCAGCCATGCGGTCCAGTCCAGTAGCCCATCTCCCCGCCACCGAGGAAGTCGGTGACGAACTCGAACGACCGCCCGTTCCACGAGTAGAGGTAGGGACAGGACGACGGCTTGCGATTGAGCTCCGAGACGACGAGGCGGCTTCGCGCACCTGAGTCGGCCGGGGCCGTCTCCGCCTGGACGATCCCCGCCGGCCAGAGCACGCGCACCACGTCGGCGCGCTCGCGGGCTCCGAGGCCCACGAGCAGCTCGCGGGCCGCGACGGGCGGAATGGCCGCGATCAGCTCGAGCCGTTGCGACAAGCTGCCCGCCCGCACATCAACTTTGGCGCCGACGCCGCTGCGGTTGCTCACCAGCCCCTTCAGTCCGATCGCGAGCGAGGGCCGGGCGGACGCGCCATCGTTTCGAAAGACGTGGAGCGCACCGCCGCTGGCCAACGTGAGCACGTCGACATCGCCGTCCCCGTCCAGGTCTCCCAACGCAAAGGCGCCGAGCGACTCTGCCGCGCTCGACACTCCGCCGAGCGCCGCCTGCGTCACGTCGGCGAGCCGGCCTCCGACGTTGCGCAGGATTCGCAGCCCCCGGGGGCCGGTGCCGATGACATCGAGGAGGCCGTCGTTATCGTAGTCGCCGCACTGGGCCGCCGTGAGGCCGCGGGACTCGGGCGGCCCCGCTGACAGCACGAACCGATCGCGAAGGTCGCTCATGGCCATCGTGGCCGCTTCCGGCCCGTTGGCTACGAAGAAATCCGGCCGGCCGTCCTTGTTGACATCACAGGCAGCAACCGCCACACCCTGAAGCGCGCCAACGAGGCCGACATGCTCGCGGAGGTCGCGAAACGACCCGTCCCGCTGGTTGGCGAACAGCGTTGGGGCGTGCCCCTCGACCAGGGCGAGGACGTCGATGTCCCGCCCGTTGTCAAAATCAGTGGGCACCAGAGCTCGAACAGCGCCCGACACCGTCAGCCGGGCCGAGGCCGTCACATCCGAGAGCCGCCCCTCGCCGTCGTTCTGGAAGAGGGCGATCATGCCCGCGCCGTCCCGCTCGCCGCCAGCCATCACGTCGAGATCCCCATCGTGATCGGCATCGAGCACCGCGGCCGTGCGCAGGCGGGCGGCCATCTCCATCGGGGCTCCCAACGGCACGAATCGGCCGCCGGTTTCCTGCCGAAGCAGCGAGAGCCCACGCTCGCGGAGCAGCAGCAAGTCGGTTCTCGCGTCGTTATCGAGGTCGGCCGCAGCAATCCCCAGGACGCGTTCTTCACGCAAGGCCACATCCGCCACGGTGTCCCTCACCGGCTCGAAGCGCGTCCCGTTCCATCGAAACACGCGAACGCCGGTCGTGCCGCCAAGGACCACCTCCACTGCGCCATCGCCGCCGAGGTCGGCCACGGTCACCGCCGTCCAGGCCTCGGTCGAAACACCTGGCGTCTTCGCTGCCGATTGGGGCCCTTCACGTCCGGCCGTGAATCCAAACACCGCCGTGACGTCGGTAAAGCGCACACGCGGCGTGGAAGGGTCCACGAGGTCTGGCTCGAGTCCCGTGGACAGCAGAGCCTCCGCGTACCGGCCGTGCTCGAGATACACCTGCGAGTAGATAATCGCGGCGCCTGACTCACGCAGCGTCTCGAAACGCGTCATGATCGCGGTGCCTTCCTCCGCGGCGCCGCTTCGCAGCAACGCCTGCCCGAGCGCGTAGGTGGCCGTTGCGTTGAACGGCTCTCGCGCCGCGGCACGACGGAATCGCGCGACCGCCTGGTCGACGCGTCGCGCTTGCAAGTCGATCTGGCCAAGGTTGACGAGCGCGCCGGGATCGTCGGCGTCCACCGCAAGCACTCGCTCGAACGCGGCACTGGCCTCCTCCAACCGGCCCTGGCTCCTGGCGATCAAGCCCAGCACGAAGTGTGCGTGAGGCGACTCGGGCATCCGCCGCACGGCGTCGGCGGCCGCGGTGGCGGCCGCGTCCAGGTCCGCTGCGAAGTAGAGCGCGATCGCCAGGTTGACGTGCGGGCTCCCGACCTCGGCGTCCAGCGCAATGGCTCGCCTGAACGCCTCGACGGCGCTGTCGTAGGCATACTGCTCGAGCGCCGCGACGCCCTGGTTGTTCTCGCGATAGGCGGCCTCACGCGCCGCACGTGTGTCGCGGCCCGCGCACGAGGCGGCGATCACGACCGCGCACGCGACCGAGACGGCTCCTGTCCTCATCGCGAAACGATCCCCCTGCCCTGCTGGACGGCGACCACGCGGTTGACACTGGACACGCTCACCACCTCCCGGGTCCCACCGGGCCAGACAATGGTCAGATCCACTGGATCGCCGGAAGGGCCGAGCCCGAATGTGAGCGGGAGCTCGCTCTGTGACAAGTAGCTGGATCCGGTCCTGACGACGCGCACCTGCCGGCTGCCGCCACGCTCGCGCAGCGTCACGGTGGCGCCTACCCCGCTGCGGTTGGCCGACGACCCCGTAAGGTGCACGCGCAGCCACCGCGACTGGTTGCCACCGTCGTTGCGGAGCAGCCGCACCGGCCCGTTGTTCTCCGTGATCAGCAGGTCGAGGTCGCCGTCGTTGTCGATGTCACCGGACGCGGCGCCGCGCCCGACCACAGCGCGGCCAAACGCGGGGCCGACACGAGAGGTCACTTCCTCGAACTTCCGGTTCCCGAGGTTGCGAAACAGATGCGGCGGCTGCGCGTAGCCCACCTTCGGCTGAATCTTCGAGATGTCGTCGGCGACGTGCCCGTTGGCGGCGAAGATGTCGAGCCGCCCGTCGAGGTCGTAGTCGAGGAAAAAACATCCGAAGGTCAGCGTGAGCATGGTGGCCTGCCCGAGCGCCGACGCGGGCGCTTCGTCGATGAACAGGCCGTTGCCCTCATTCGTGTAGAGCGCGAGCATCTCGTTCGAGAAGTTGCCGATGACGAGGCTGGGGCGTCCCGACCCGTCGTAGTCGCCCGCATCGACGCCCATGCCGGCCCGCGCCACCCCCGCCTCGCTGAACGCGACGCCCGCCGCGACGCCGACGTCCACGAAGGCGCCCTTCCCGCGATTGGCGTACAGGCGATTCGGCTGCCGATCGTTGGCCACGAAGATGTCCATCCGGCCATCGGCGTTGTAGTCGATGAGCGTGACGCCGAGCGTCTTGGCCGACGGGTCGCGCAGGCCAGCACGCACAGTGACATCGTCGAAGGTCCCGTCTCCTCTGTTGCGCAGGAGCCGGCCGCTCTGGCCCTGGTACGACTCCGGCGTGCAATACGACTTGGTCTCGCCGTCGAGCGTGCAGAACAGGTCGGTCGCGATCGTCCACTCGACGTAGTGGCCGACGAAGAGGTCGAGCCGGCCGTCTTCGTCATAGTCGAACCACATCGCGGAGGTCGCAAACCCCGGATCGTCGACCCCTGCCGCGCGCGTCACGTCGACAAAGCGCTCGCCTTTGTGGTTCCTGAACAACCGGCTG
>JBQTIE010000413.1:0-32523 GCA_052389315.1 Acidobacteriota bacterium | reverse complement strand
GCGTCGTCAGGAGCGGCCGACGCGCCGTGCGACCGCGATTCGTGGGATGCCTTGGAGGTCCGGCTCGATGCGTTCGAGCGTCAAGCCATCCACGGAGTCGGTTTCCAGCCGCACACGGTCGGCCTGGTCGTGACCGATCTCCATGAGCAGCCGTCCGTCCGGGACCAGTGCGTCGGCGGCGGCGCAGAGCAGCTCCCGCACGGTCCGAAGGCCGTCATGCCCCCCACAGAGCGCGACCGCCGGCTCATGGCCGGCGACTTCACGTGGCAAGGCGTCGCGATCCCCCGCGGCCACGTACGGCGGGTTGCTGACGATGAGGTCCACGGGGCGCCGGGCATCGGCCAGGTAGGATCCGTGGAGGAAGGTCACGCGGGTGTCCGCCCCCAGGCGCGCGGCGTTCGTGCGCGCCACGACGAGCGCCTCCTCCGACACGTCAATGGCTTGCAGGTGAACGCCAGGGTGCTCCAATGCGAGCGTAATCGCCAGGCATCCGCTCCCGGTGCCGACGTCGACGACACGTGCCGTGGGATGCCGCGCCAGGATGGGGTTGGCGAGTTCGACGATGAGCTCGGTCTCGGGTCGCGGGATCAGGACGGCCGGGGAGACGATGAACTCGCGCCCCCAAAACTCCTGGGTGCCGCGAATGTAGGCCATCGGCTCGCGCATCGCGCGTCTCGCCAGGAGCGCCGCATACCGCGCGGCGGCCTCCGGCGGCGCGTCCTCGTGACTTCGCGTCAGCCACGTGACCTGATTCCACCCGATTGCGAGCCGTGCCAGAAGGTTCGCGTCGCGCCTGGCTTCGTCTGCTGGAATCCCGGCACGTGCGAGCGTGCGGTGTCCCTGGAGCGTCAATTGCTCGAAGGTCACGACGTCAACGCGCTGCGGTGTGCCGGTCCGAGGGCTGGTCGACTTCGCTGGCCTCCTTCAGCCGTTCGGCCGTATAGAACGTGGTCAGCGCATCGAGCAGCTCTGCCAGACTGCCGTCGAGCACGCCGTGCAACTGGTGGGTCGTGAAGTTGATGCGGTGGTCGGTGATGCGGCTCTGCGGGAAGTTATAGGTCCGGATCTTCTCCGATCGCTCGCCGGTGCCGACCTGGCCGCGCCGCTCTTTCGCGATGGCCTCCTGCTGCTTGCGCATCTCGATCTCATAGAGCCGCGATCGCAGGACCTTCAACGCCTTCGCGCGGTTCTTGATCTGCGATTTCTCGTCCTGCTGAGAGACGACGAGGCCTGTCGGAATGTGCGTGACGCGAACGGCGGAGTAGGTCGTGTTGACGCTTTGACCGCCGGGCCCGCTGGAGCAGAACGTGTCGATGCGAAGGTCCTTGGCCTCGATATGGACGTCGATATCGTCCGCTTCTGGCAGGACGGCCACCGTGGCGGTGGAGGTGTGAATGCGGCCACTCGCCTCGGTCTCGGGGACGCGCTGCACGCGGTGCACGCCGCTCTCGTACTTCAGGCGGCTGTACACGCCCTTGCCCTCGATATTGACGATGACTTCCTTGAGCCCGCCCTGGCCCGCTTCGCTGAGGGACATGATGTCGAGCTTCCAGCCCTGTCGCTCCGCATACCGCGTGTACATCCGGTACAGGTCGCCGGCGAACAGCGCCGCCTCCTCGCCCCCAGTGCCCGCACGGATTTCGACGATGACGTTCTTGTCGTCGTTGGGATCCTTGGGAAGGAGCAGCAGCTTGAGTTCGTCAACGAGCAGCGTCTGCCGCGCCTCGAGGCCGGTCAGTTCCTCCACGGCGAGCGCACGCATCTCGAGGTCGGCGCTCCCGGCCAGTTCCCTGGCGTGGCCGATCTCAGACGCGACGTGCTTGTACTCGCGATACGTCTCGACGAGCGGCTCGAGGTCCGCCAGCGCCTTGGCCTGCTTGCGATACTCGGCCGGATCGTTCTGGGCGACCGCTGTGGAAAGCCACGCCATCAGCTCTTCGTAGCGCCCTTCGACCGAGGCCAGCTTGTCGAACATCCTCACATTGTAGATGACCTGGTCACATCGCCGGCGGAACGCGTCCCGTGGATCTGCGGACCTAACCGCCAGAGACCGGCGGCAGGAATGCGACTTCGTCGCCGTCTTCGACCGCGGTTGTCATGCGCGCGTAGTCGGCGTTGACGGCGCAGGAGATCGACGCCGCGTACGGCGCAATGACGGGGTACTCCTCCGCGAGTGCGGACCACACAGCGGCGACCGTGGCTCCGGGCCCGGCGGTCCGGACGAGCTCACCGGCTCCGACGAGTTCTCGCAGGCGAGCGAACAGCCGGATGGTCACGCGCATGCGATCCTCAAGGCCCGGTTCCTCGCCTCGGCATCGTCGGGGTCTGCGGTGGCACCCTCGATCCACACGTCCCCACCCTCGAAATACTCGTGTTTCCAGATCGGCACGATTTGCTTGACGCGTTCGATGGCATACCGACAGGCGGCAAATGCCTCGGCGCGGTGGGGCGAGGCGGCAGCGATACCGACGCTGGTGTCTCCCACCTCGAGCCGGCCGGTTCGATGATGCACGGCTATGCGCGCAGACGGCCAGCGTTCGCGCACTTCATCCGCGATGCGCGCCAGGGCGCGCTCGGCGAGGGGGTTATAGGCCTCGTAGACCAGGTGCCGCACGCGCCGGCCTTGGTTGTGATCCCGCACGACGCCGAGGAACGTCGAAACGGCGCCGTGTGTCGGGGCCTCGATGAGGCGGACGAGGACGGACAGATCGATCGGCGCCGAAGTGACGGCCGTCCCGGAGATTGCCACCCCGCTATTGTAGCGAGCGCGTGCGTCCCTGTGGCCGCGTGCCGTCCTGCATCAGTGATCGCCGAGGTGCAACCGCTGTTCGAGCGCCTTGAAGCGCCGGGCGGCTTCGGGCTCCGGCCATGCCAGCGAGACCACGATGCCGACCAGGAACGAGAGCGGAATCGACACGAGCCCCGGATTGGTCAGCGGAAAGGGCGCCGAGGTCTGGCCCAGGATGCCGACCTGGATCGTGGGCGACAGGTAGATCAGCACCAGCGCGGCCGCCGTGCCTACCAGCATGCTGAGCTGTGCGCCGCGCGTGGTGAAGCCGCTCCAGAACATCGAGAGCACCAGCGCCGGAAAGTTCGCGCTGGCGGCGATGGCAAAGGCCAAGCCGACCATGAAGGCGACGTTCTGGCCCTGGAAGAGGATCCCGAGGACCACGGCCATCGCCCCGAGCACGAGCGTGGAGGCGCGCGCCACCCGAAACTGTTCGCGTTCGTCGGCCTGGCCGTGTCGGATCACGTGCACCCAGAGGTCATGGGAGAGGGCGGCGGCGCCCGACAGCGTGAGCCCGGCGACCACTGCAAGGATGGTGGCGAAGGCCACCGCGGCGATGAAGCCGAGAAACGGCGTCCCCCCCACGGCTTCCGCGAGCAGGGGAGCGGCCATGTTCCCGCCCGCATCGATCGCGCGAATGGCGTCCTGTCCGACCACGACCATCGCGCCGAAGCCGAGCACGAAGGTGAGCAGGTAGAAGAACGCGATGAAGGCCGTCGCGTAGGTCACCGACGCCCGGGCCGTCTTGGCATCGGGCACCGTATAGAAGCGCATCAGGATGTGGGGCAGCCCCGCCGTGCCGAGCATCAGCGACAGGCCCAGCGACATCGCATCGAGCGGATCCGACACCAGGCGCCCGGGGGCCAGGACGCCGGTCCCGAACCGCTCCGCCGCGCTCGCAAACAACGCCAGGGGGTTGAATCCGAAGCGGGCCACGACGAGCAGCGCCAGCAGGAATGCCCCGGTCAAGAGCAGTACTGCCTTGACGATCTGCACCCACGTCGTGGCGATCATGCCGCCGAACAGCACGTAGGCCAGCATGACGACGCCAACCAGCGTGACGGCCACCCCATAATCCAGGCCGAAGAGCAGGCGCACGAGGTTGCCGGCGCCCACCATCTGAGCGATGAGGTAGAAAGCCACCACGGCCAGTGAACCCGTGGCCGCCGCGATTCGGACGGGCGTCTGGCGCAGCCGCACGGCCAGGACGTCGGTGAATGTGTAACGCCCAAGGTTGCGCAGGGGTTCGGCGATGAGGAACATGACGATCGGCCATCCCACCAGAAAGCCGATGGAATAGATGAGGCCGTCGAACCCGGACAGCGCCACCAGCCCGGCGATGCCGAGAAAGCTCGCGGCGCTCATATAGTCGCCGGCCAGCGCGAGCCCGTTCTGCAGCCCGGTAATGCTCCTTCCCGCCGCGTAGAAGTGTTCGGTCGTCTTGGTGCGTCGCGACGCCCAATACGTGATGCCGAGCGTGGCGCCGACGAAAATCAGAAAGCCCGCAATGGCCGTGGCGTTCGGTTCCCCGAGGGTGGACGCCTGTTCAATCACGAACGCACCTCCCGACGCAGCCGTTCCACGCCACCGTCGTAATGGGTGTTGGCCCAGCGGGCATAGATCCACACGAGCACCCATGACGCGACGATCACGGCGGCCCCGAGGAGGATCCCGAGGCTGAGGCCCGGCACGATCACTCGACCGAGCAGCGGCTTGTTGAAAGCCACGAGCAGGATGAACCCGAAGTAGATCACCATCATGACGATGGTCAGGCCGATGGCGATTCGCCAGCGTGCGGCGCCGAGGGCTCCAATCGAAAGGTCAGACGCAGGTCTCATGATGGCTGCCAGAAATGTCCGAGTGGTTGATGGCCTCGGCCGACCGCGACACCATGTCGCATCGCACCGATGACGTAATCTTTGGCACCGCGCGCAGCCTCATCCAGCGTCTGGCCCAGGGCCAACCGCGCTGCAATCGCCGACGCAAACGTACACCCCGTTCCGTGAGTGCTCCGAGAGGCCAGCCGCGGTGCCGACAGCACCTCCTCGCTGGAGGCCGTCACGACGACGTCGGCCGCCACGTCGCTCGCGAGATGGCCGCCCTTGAGGATCACTGCCCGCGGACCCCATCGAAGGATACGTCGAGCAGCGGCCCGCATGTCGTCCAGCGATCGGATCGGCATCCCGGCGAGCACCTCCGCTTCGGGGATGTTCGGCGTCACGACGCTGGCGCGGCCAAACAACTCGGTCTTGAGCGCCTCCGCCGCCTCATCGTCGAGCAGGCGGTCGCCGCTCTTGGCGACCATCACCGGGTCCACGACAAGGCACGCCAGACCCAGCGACTCGATGGACCGGGCCACCGAGCGGACGGTCGAAGACGAAGCAAGCATACCCGTCTTGACGGCATCACAGCCGATATCGCCGACGACAGCCTCGATCTGCCTCGCGACGAACTCGGATGGGACCAGGTGAATCCCCGTCACGCCGAGCGTGTTCTGCGCGGTGACGGCGGTGACCGCCGACAGGCCGTACACGCCATGGGCGGCAAACGTCTTGAGGTCCGCCTGAATTCCGGCGCCACCACCGGAATCACTTCCTGCGATTGTCAGCGCGCGTTTCATTTGACTACAATCGGCCGTTATGGCGACCCGCTCCCCGTTCGTCACTTACGACTCGACCCTGCTCGATCACGTCAGCGTGGGCGCCGCGTCCTCGACGACGTGGATCGGCCTCCGCGTGGGATCTGCGCTGTTCCTCGCGGTCCTCACCGCGGCGGCCTCCCAGGTGAGCGTGCACGTCCCCTTCACGCCCGTCCCGCTGACGCTCCAGCCCATGGTCGTGCTGGTTGGCGCGGCCGCCCTGGGCGCCCGGCTTGGCGCGTTCAGCCAG
Source organism: Acidobacteriota bacterium (assembly GCA_052389315.1). Lineage (GTDB taxonomy): Bacteria > Acidobacteriota > Vicinamibacteria > Vicinamibacterales > UBA2999 > JACCSI01. Next base: position 26,847 of record JBQTIE010000413.1, on the reverse strand, counting down.
GTGGTCTATCTGGCCCTCGGCATCGCCGGCCTTCCCGTGTTCGCCGCCTCGCCTATTCTGCCGCAGGGAGTCGGGCGGTTGCTCGGTCCCACGGGCGGCTATCTGATCGCCTACCCCCTCGCGGCCTTCGTCACCGGGTGGCTGGCCGAGCGCGGCTTCGACCGCCGATACTTGACCGCCGTGCTTGCGATGCTGGCGGGGCTGCTCGCGATGTATGCGGGCGGCGTGATGTGGCTCGCCTACGGAGTGACCCGAGGCAGCGTGGACTTCGAAGCGGCCCTGCTGGCGGGCGTCTATCCTTTCGTGCTGGTGGACTTCGCCAAGATTTGCATCGCTGCCGCCGTCCTGCCCGTGGCGTGGCTGCTGGTGGGCCGATCCGCGTTCGGCGACTCAACGGCGCCCGAGTGAAATCCGTTTATCGGGGCGCAGGCGACGCTGTGCGGGGCTCGCGCCCGAACACCAGGAAATACTGGTAGGGCAGAAACGTCTCCACTGAGAGCAGCCGCAGCCCCGCCTGCGCCGCGTCCCGCACCACGACCTCCGGGCTGACGCGCTCTTCGAGGGGCGGCCCCGGCCCGAACCCTTCGAGCTTGAAGTCGATGACGCCCAGCCGGCCCTCCGGCCTCAACGACCGCGCCAGGTTGCGGAGCAGCGTCACCCGATCTTCGATCTCGTGATACGCATCCACCAACAGAACGGCATGCATCCTGTCGGCGGGCAGCAGTGGATCGCTGCCCTGGCCGCGCACGGTCTTCACGTTGCGCAGACCCTCGAGGGCGACGCGTCTCGATGTCGCCAGCAGCATCTCGGGCTGCACGTCTTCCGCATACACCGTGCCGTTCGGACCGACCCGGCGGGCGAGACGCACCGTGAACCAGCCGCTTCCCGCACCGATGTCGGCGACGACCGAGGCCTCGGCGATGGCCAACGCATCCATGATTCGTTCAGGGTGCTGCCAGAGGTCGCGATCCGGCGCTTCGAGCAGCCCAAGATCCTGCGGAGGAAACAACCGTCCGTGCGGCTGCGGGCGCTGCTGGCCCTGGCCGGCGGCGATCGTGAGCGAGGCGACCAGGCCCAACACGACCTGCCCGACCCGTCGTGCGATCATCGTCGCCTCCGCCCACGCACGGCTCGGACGCGAGCGGCGTGCGCGGTCGCCTTGCCCGGCCGAGGCTGGCGCGCGCCATGGGCGCGGACGGTCGGCCGTCCTGGGACGCCGGGGCGCGTCATGGCCTCGACGCTCAGCACGCGATCCAGGTCAGCCGCCGGCATGAGACGGCGCTCCAGGACAATCTCACGAATCGTCCGACCTGACTCGACGGCGTGTTTCGCGATCTCCGCTGTCGCCGCATATCCGAGGTACGGGCTGAGCGCCGTCGCCACCGCCGTGCTTTGATCGAGCAGCGCGCGCGCCCGTTCCCTGCACGCGGTCATCCCATCGACCGTCCGTTCGCGCAACGCCTTCATCGCGCGAGTGAGAATCCCTTGGGCATGCAGCGCATTCCATGCCATGACCGGCATCATGACGTTCAGCTCGAGTTGGCCCGCCTCCCCCGCGGTCATGATCGTCGTATCGCAGCCGTAGACCTGATAGCACACCTGATTCACCATTTCCGGGATCGACGGGTTGACTTTCCCCGGCATGATCGATGACCCAGGCTGCACCGCCGGCAGCCGGATCTCGGCCAGGCCCGCGCGCGGTCCCATCGAGAGCAATCGGAGGTCGCTCGAGATCTTGCTCAGCTCGACGGCGAGTCGCCGAAGGGCTCCAGAGTACGCGACGAGATCTCCCATGCTCTGGGTGACGCGAAAACGGTTGTCGGCGGGTCGCACGGCGAGACCAGTGCTACGGGCCAGCGCTCCGACTGCCAAGACGGTGTAGTCGTGCCCAGCGTTCAGGCCGGTGCCGACGGCGGTGGCGCCCAGGTTCAGCTCGCCAAGCGCCGCGGCGGCACCGTCCGACGCATCAACGGCGGCCACGAGACACGCGGCGTAGCCCTCGAACTCCTGTCCCAAGGTCACCGGCACGGCGTCCTGCAGGTGCGTGCGACCGACCTTCAGCACGTCAGTCCAGGTCGCCGCCTTCGAGGCGAGGGCTGCAGCCAAGGCACGACACTCGGCGGCGAAGGCTGCGTGTTCCATGAGTACCGCCAGGCGCGTGGCCGTCGGGAACACGTCGTTGGTGGACTGCCCCATGTTGACGTGGTCGTTGGGATGCACCAGCGTGTAGGTGCCGCGCGGCTTCCCGAGCAGCTCAGCGGCGCGGTTGGCCAACACCTCGTTGGCGTTCATGTTGTGCGAAGTGCCCGCACCGGCCTGATAGACGTCGACCACGAACTGATCGCGGAGCTTGCCCGCCAGGATCTCGTCGGCCGCCGCGATGATGGCGTCAGCGATCCGGGCCGGCAGCCGTCCGAGTCGACGATTGGCCTCGGCGGCGGCACGCTTGATCAAGATGGTGGCGCGCACGAGCGCCGGGGGAGCCGTCAGCCCGCTGATGCGGAAATTCTCGAGCGCTCGGGCCGTCTGCACGCCATAATACGCCTCCGCCGGCACGCGGAATTCGCCAAGCGGATCACGTTCGGTCCGATAGGTCATCGTCGTGTGAGGCGGGGTGCCTGATCAAATTATAGAAGCCCCGGCGAAGCCTGCGCCATGGATTCACCGAGGGCGAGGCGCCAACGCGCCGATCGCATGGGCGCAACGATTCGGGTACACTGACCCCCATGCTCCCGGATTTCTTCGACTCGGTCGTCACGCTGATCGTCCAGACCTCGACGAACCTCCCGCCCGACGTGCGTGCCGCGATGCGGCAAGCCATCAAAGAGGAGCCGGAGGGTACGCGCTCGGCTCAGGCACTGGCCATCATCGGGGAGAACATCGATCAGGCGGCCGAGGGCGAAGGGGCCATCTGCCAGGACACTGGCATGCCCACCTTCGAAGTCCGCACCCCGGTTGGGGCCAGTCACTTGTGGATGAAGGACCAGATCAAAGCGGCGGTCGCCGCCGCCACGGCCCGCGGCAAGCTCCGACCCAATTCCGTCGACTCGCTCACGGGCGAAAACAGCGGGAACAATCTCGGCCCTGGCACGCCGATCATTCACATCGAGCAGTGGGACCGCGACGAGATCGAGGTCAGGCTGATCCTCAAGGGCGGCGGGTGCGAGAACATGAACGCGCAGTACTCGGTGCCGCTCGAGCTCCCACACCTCGGCCGTGCGGACCGCACGCTCGAGGGCGTTCGCAGGTGCATCCTGCACGCGGTCTGGCAGGCGCAGGGCAAGGGGTGCGCGCCGGGCGCCGTCGGCGTGTGTATTGGCGGAGACCGCACGTCGGGCTACGTCCACGCCAAAGAGCAGCTCTTTCGCACGCTGGACGACGTCAATCCCGATGCGCGTCTTGCGGAACTCGAAGCCGAAATCATGCGGACCGTGAACACCCTCGGAGTGGGCACGATGGGCTTCGGGGGCCGCGTGTCGCTCATCGGGTGCAAGGTCGGCGCGCTCAACCGGCTGCCCGCCAGCTACTTCGTGTCGGTGGCCTACGACTGCTGGGCGTTTCGGCGGCTGGGGGTGGTACTCGACGCCCAAACTGGCGCGATCAGCCGGTGGCTGTATCGCGACCCGGCGGTGCCGACCGTGCTCATGATGGATCAGGCCGGCTTTCGACGGACGGGCCGGGAAGTCGCACTGTCTACACCGCTCGACGACCAGGCCATCCGCGCCCTGCGGGTTGGAGATGTCGTCCTTGCGAGCGGGCGCGCCTACACCGGACGCGATGCGGTCCACCATCACCTGATGAGCCATGAGCCGCCCGTCGATCTGCGCGGCGCCCTCCTCTATCACTGTGGACCCGTGGTGGCCAGAGACGGCGACGCCTGGCGCGTCACCGCGGCGGGGCCGACCACCAGCATCCGCGAAGAACCGTACCAGGGCGACATCATCCGCAGGTACGGCGTCCGCGCCGTCATGGGCAAGGGCGGGATGGGCGCCAAGACGCTGGCGGCCCTGAAGGAAGCCGGTGCCGTGTACCTCAACGCGATCGGGGGTGCGGCGCAGTTCTACGCGCGGTGCATCGAGCGCGTGGAGGGCGTGTCGCTGCTGGAGTTCGGCACCCCCGAGGCGATGTGGCACCTGAGCCTCCGCGACTTTCCCGCAATCGTGACGATGGATGCGCACGGCCACAGCTTGCACGGGGACGTTGAGCATGAGTCGGCCGAGGAGCTGGAGGCCCTGGCCTCAGCTCGGCTGTAGCCAGGGAAGCCAGGATCGGCTAAAATAGGACTAAACAAGTCGTATTTCCGATTCGCTATACTCGACATCAGGAACCCATGATGCAGACTGAGACCCAGACCGAGACCCAGACGCTGACGGCGGTGTTGCCAAGCGTGATCACCGTGACCGAGGCTGCCGCCTCCAAGATCAAGGATCTTCTGGCCGAGGAGCAAAAGACCGACAGCGGCCTGCGCGTCTTCGTGCAGGGTGGCGGCTGTTCGGGCTTTCAGTACGGGCTGATGATTGAAGAGGACGGGGGCGTGGGTGATCAGACCTACGAGTCCAACGGGATCAAGCTCTACGTTGATCCGGTCAGCCTCAGCTATCTGAAGGGCGCCGAGGTCGATTTCGTCGATACGATCACCGGCGGCGGCTTCACGATCAAGAATCCGAACGCGACGTCGACCTGCGGCTGCGGCTCGTCGTTCAACGTCTGAGCGGTCGTTTTCGACGGCCTGAACACGCGGCCGCGCTCGTCGGCGCCGAGGTCGGCTGGCTGGCGACGCGGTGCGGCCGTGTCGATCGGTCCCCTCTGCCACGCCCTGTCGGTGGGCGACAGCGGCACGATCGCCGACGGCCTGGGAACGCTGCATGCCAACCGCGCTGCCAGATCTGGAGCGTCTCCGCCCGGCCGGAACCAAGCGGTCGAGCAAGCGCGACTTGATCGTCAATGTCTTCATCCGCCAGGAAGGGCACCTCAGCGCGGATGATCTGGTCGCGCTCATCAAGCGGGAAGATCAGCGCATCAGCCGGGCGACGGTGTACCGCACGCTGCAATGGATGGTCGATGCGGGCGTCGCGAGGAAGGTGGACTTTGGTGAGGGCCGGTTTCGGTTCGAGCACTCCTACCGCCATCCGCGGCACTTCCACCTGATCTGCAAGAGCTGCAACCGTTCCTACGAATTCCTGAGCTCCGACATCGAGTCGCTCGTCGAAGAGGTGGCCCAGGCTCGTGGGTTCACGGCTCGTCAGAGCGTGGTGCAGATCTACGGCACCTGCGAATCGTGCCGCACGGGCCGTCCGCCGGCCGAAGAGGGCGTGTCGAGCGAGTTGCTGTTCGCGCGCGACGCCCTGCGTATCGCCATCGCCACCGAGCGCAGCGGGCTCGAGTTCTACACCAGGGCCGCCCGGGTCACGAAGGATCCGCGTGGTCGCGACGTGTTTCAGCGGCTGGCCGAAGAGGAGAAGCATCACCTGGGCACGCTCGAGGAGCGTTATCAGAAGCTGCTCGACCAGGACGCCCAGCTGGAATCGCGACCCACGTTTCTGTTCTTCAAGGGCGCGGCGAATGGGCTGTTTGCGCGAGGCGCCGACGAATTGTCGCGAGGCGGCATCGACGACCGCGAAGCGTATCGCATCGGGATACGGTGCGAGCGCGGGTCCCACCGTTTCTTCAAGCGGTACGGCGAGCGATTCGAGGACTCCGAAGGCAAGCAGATCTTCCTCGAGTTCGCCGAGGAAGAACGCGAGCACCTCGAGATGTTGCTCCGAGAGTACCGCGCCTTGCTCCGGCGCCAGGGCAAGCGCAAAGCGAAGTCACCCCGTTCCACGGTGACGCGCCACGCCGCGTCGCGGTGATCGACCTTCACCTGCATACAACGGCGTCGGACGGGTGTCTGACGCCCGCCGATCTGGTCGCCACGGCGTCGGCGGCGGGCCTCACCGTGTTGAGTGTGACGGATCACGACACGGTGGCGGGCCTGGGGGAGGCGAGGCGCGCGGCGACGCGCGCCGGCCTGGAGTTCGTAGACGGCATCGAGATCACAGCCGTGGACGACGGCAACGACGTGCACGTCCTCGGGTACTTCGTCCGGCCGCCCGACCACCGGCTCGCGGCGTTTCTCAGCGAGCAGCGTGCGGCGCGGGTCGCGCGCATGCGGCACATGGGAGAGCGGCTGGCGCGCCTCGGGGTGACGGTTGACGTCGAAGCCCTGATCGCCGGTGCGGCTGAGATGCCGGGGGCGTCAGTGGGTCGTCCGCTGCTGGCCCGCGCCCTCGTGCGGGCGGGCCGCGCCGTCTCGGTGGACGAGGCGTTCCGCCGATATCTCGGCACCGGCAAGCCTGGTTTCGTACCGCGCTCTGGCCCGAGCCCGGCCGAAGTCGTGCAGGTGATTCACGCGGCTGGCGGGCTCGCCTCGATGGCTCATCCCGGCATCACGCGTCGGCCGCAGGTGCTCGGCGCGCTCGTCGCCGCAGGTCTCGACGCCATTGAGGTGTATCACTCGGACCATCCGGAGGACGTCCGGTTGGCACTCCTCGACTACGCCACGAGACACCGACTGCTCACGACCGGTGGCTCGGACTTTCACGGCGACGGCGGTGCCCGAACGATCGGTCAGGCGACGCTTCCGCTGGAGGAGTTCGATCGGCTCCGAGCGGCTGCATTCGGGCCAGAGGCGCGCGCATGACGGCATCGCCGCTCATCGTCGTCCGTGGGCTCGTCAAGCAGCAAGCCCTCCGGCCGCTCCGCATCGAGGCCCTGGAGCTGTCGGAAGGTGAGCTCGTCTCGATCACCGGGCTCGATGCGGCGGCGGCGGAACTGTTCGTCGGTCTGCTCACGGGCGCCGTGGTGCCTGACGCGGGAGACGTTCGCCTGTTCGGACGGTCCACGGCTGACATCGCCGACGCCGATGCCTGGCTCACGCTGCTCGACGGCGTCGGGATCATGACCGACCGCGCGGTGCTCGTCGCCCAGTTCACAGTGGAACAGAACCTCGCGATGCCCTATACGCTCGACATCGATCCTGTCACGCCCGAGCTGCGGCCGCGCGTCAAGGAGCTGGCGGAGGAGGTAGGCCTCCACTCCGAGAGCTTGGCCATTCCGGTGGCCGAGACGCGTCCCGAGCAGGTGGCCCGCGTGCGGCTGGGCCGTGCCCTGGCGCTCAATCCGTCGGTGTTGCTCGCTGAACACCCCTCCGCCACGGTGCCGGCCGCTGAGGTGAAAGCATTTGCTCACGATCTGCTGCGCGTCGCGCAACGGCGCCGACTGGCGGCGCTCGTCGTCACAGCGGACCTGACGTTCGCGCGGACGCTCGGCGGGCTCGTCCTGGCGCACGACCCGGTCAGTGGCGCGCTCAAGCGACGGCGTCAGTGGGCTGATATGTTTCAACGCACGTGAACGATGTTCGTGTCTTCCGGAGCCTGACCATGCCCTACGGACATGTTTCGCGACTGGAGCCCGATCACGGCTTCGGCTTTCTCGTCGATGACAGCGGGCTCGAGTGGTTTTTTGTGCGGGACGGCGTGCGAGGGAAGGATTTCGACGCGCTCTGGCTGGACCAGCGGGTCGAGTTCGAGGCCGAATCCACGCCGCGCGGTCCCCGCGCCGTCGAGATTCGCTTCGCACCACGCCCGTGAGCCTCCTCCTCTTCGACATTGACGGGACGCTGCTGCTCAGCGGCGGGGCCGGGGTGCGTGCGATGACGCGAGCCTTCGAGGCCGCCTTCGGCATTCGGGACGGCTTCACCGGCATCGGTCTGGCCGGACGCACGGATTCGTATCTGGTCGCTCGGGCCCTGGAGCGTGCGGGTCTGGAGAATTCGCTCGAACACCACCAGCGGTTTCGCACGACGTACCTCGCGATGCTGGAGGAGGAGATTCATCAACCGGGGTCTGGACGTCGTGGTGTGCTTCCCGGCGTCGCGCCGTTGCTGAACGCGCTGCAAACGCAGGCGGACCTGCATGTGGCGCTCCTGACCGGAAACTACGAAGCGGCCGCCGAAATCAAGCTTCGACACTTCGGCCTGTTCAGCTATTTCCGGTGGGGTATCTTCGGCGACCAGTCGGCGGATCGTAATGAGCTGGGCCGGCGCGCCCTTGCCCGGGCGTACGACCTTGTCCCCGAGCCGGCTCGCCACCCGGTGGTGGTCATCGGTGACACGCCGCACGACATCGCCTGCGCGCGGGCGATAGGCGCCGCCGCCGTGGCCGTCGCCACTGGCTCGCATTCCGCCGAAGAGCTCGAAACCGCGCGTGCCGACGTCGTCCTCGCCGATTTCAGCGATACGATGGCGGCGGTGCGACTGCTGACTCGCGCCGGCTCGCGATGAGCCGATTAGTCTCGCGAGCGACGCCGCCTCTCATCGCGACCCGCCAGAGGCTTTGAATCGACGGCGGTCCCCATCACTCACTCGACAGTCGTGCTTTCAGCACGCCAGACGAGCCGTAGGCGGTGGGTTCACCCACGCTCAGCGTGTCGGTTCGTCCCGGTGGGACCGACGCAGAGCCGATGGTCCGCACGTCGATGCGATAGCTCTGAGACCGCGACGCGAGGTTCTCGACCCAGATGTGGTACGACTCGCCGGCGCGCGCCGGGAACGTGGGCAAGTCGTCCTGGCGGAAGCGCCTGGGAGTCGAACCCAGCCTGCCCCCTTTGAGGGCAGCGACCGATTTTGAAGACCGGGAGGGCCACCGGGCCCCGTTCGCTTCCTCGCCGATCATACCCGCTCCGAGCGAGGGGTCGGCGCGGCGCGGCCGTCAGTCTGCGAGACCGACCCAGTACAGCAGCATCTTCTGCGCTTCGATCAGGGCGAACCGCGCGTCGGCCCGCGACGCCCACCAGCGATCGATGTCCGACCCGTCGTGCCGGCTGGCGCGCATGATGATGCGGGCGCGCGACCCCTCGAAGCGCCGCGCGAAGGCGAGTCGCGCGCGGCCCGTGTGGAGCTTCGAGGTGACCACGATGATGCGAGTCCAGCCGCGGGCGTCAGAGAGGCGCCGGAGCTCGGTGCTCTCGGTGGCCGTGGCCACCTGCTCGCCACCGGTTGCCTCGATAGCCTCGGGCGGGACGCCCATTGCCACCAGAGCCGTGCGCTGCACGTCGACCTCGTCGGGGACCGCCACGCCCCGACGCTTCAGCGCAATCTCGCCCCCGTCCAGCAGTTGACGCGACAGCAGGATTCGCGGCGCCCAGCCCTCACGATACAGGTCCCCAGCCTCGACGACACGCTCGAGACGCATGCCCGACAGCACGTAGATGAGGTCGGCCCGCTCGAGCGGATCCTCGTGGTGCAGCACGCGGCCGAGCGCCGTGACCAGCCAGATCGTCAGCAGGAAGGCAAGGAGCAGGGCTGCCAGCGCGACTCGTCGGCCGAGCAGGCGAGCGGCGCGGCCGTCGCGCGCGGATACCGCAGAGTCCATCACAGGGAGGTTGGCGAACGAGCCCGGCCCCGCGTGGTTTAGCGAGACGCGACAGCCGCGCCACGGACCCGCGACAAGGGCCGGCAGGGGAAGTGCAAGGTGTTCTGGAATCTAGCTTTCGATCAGTCGAACATCACCAGCTCTGGGGCCCTTGGTGGACTCCTCCGACGTGAACTCGACCCGCTGCCCCTCACGCAGCAACTCGAACACGGCACCGCGCACTGAGCTGCGGTGGAAGAAATGCTCAATGCCGGATTCATCCCGTATGAACCCAAAGCCCTTGTCGATCAGCAGTCGTGCGATCGTGCCCGTCGGCATACGCTCCTCCGATTCGCCGGACTCCTCGAGAACTGTCCCGGGGAGCCGCCACACCACGTTCACCTTACGGTAATCAACGTCATGAGGCCGAAATTGTCAGTGTTGCGGCGTCCGGCAGCGGAGGCGCAAAACCGCGCCAGTGTAGGCAGGACGTTGAGGTGAAGTCAAGTATACGCGCGGGCGATGCCCTCCGTTTACCCGGGGGCGCCCGCCCCGTACGATTCCTGGGGCGGATATCATCGGCAAGTGGTCCGTGCCATCGTCCTCGCGGCCGGTGCGTCGTCTCGGATGGGCCGCCCCAAGGCGGCGCTGCCCCTGACCGGCGACCGGGACACGTTTCTTGCCCGAATCATCAACAACCTGGCCTCGGCGGGGTTGACCGACATCCGGGTGGTGACGGGCTCGGCAGCCGGTCTCGTGCAAGCCGCCTCGGACCCCGAAGGTCCCCCCGTGACCTTCGTTCACAATGCCGCCTGGCCGACTGGGCAGTTGTCCTCGCTCGTAGCAGGCCTGCGCCAGACGGATGCGGAGGCGGCCACGGTCGGTGCGGCTCTGGTGACGCTGGTCGATGTGCCGCTGACCTCCCCGTCGACCATCGCCCGCGTGCTGGAAACGTGGCGGCGGACGCAGGCCCGCATCGTGCGCCCGTCTCGCGGGAACGAGCACGGCCACCCCGTCATCTTCGACCGGAGCCTGTTCGACGAGCTGCGGGCCGCCGACCCTCGAGTGGGCGCCAAGGGTGTCGTGAGGGCGCATGCGCACGAGATCATCAACGTGCCAGTCGACGACGATGGGGCGTTCCTCGACGTGGATACGCTACCGGAGTACGAGGCGGTGCGCGAGCGGCTGCGCCGCGCGCCGCGTGGCTGACGCCTCACGCGGATCCGGCGCAGGCCCGTTGCCGTGGCGAGACGACTTACTGCGCCTCGCGCGCAACGATGGCCCGCGACGCTTCGTCGGCGATGCGGCGCTCAAGCGCCGTCAATTCACTCAGGGCGCCTTCGTACGAGCCGACCCAGACCTTGCGATCGATCTGCGCATCGACGAACCGCGCCTCGATGCGCACGAGGTTGTCCGAGGCGTGCACCGAGCCTTCGATGACGAACCGGACGCCGAGGGCCCGCGCCACGTCTCGTAGGGGGCGATCGACGCCGAACTGCCGCGCACTGGTCGCTGAGACCACCGACAGGGTCCCGACTCTCGCCAGCTCGGTCGTGACGCGGTCGGTGATCCGCGCGGCCAGGCGGTCGTCGGCTGCGTCACCCGAAAAATGAGCGAAGGGCAACACCGCGACCGAACGCACTGAGGATGCGTGCGTGGGCGTCACAGGCCCGACAGCGGGCCGCCAGACGACCCAGACGGCGATCCCGACGAGGACGATGGCCGCCATCGAGGCGGCAAGCCAGCTTCGGCCGATGCGACGGCCTGGGCGGGCCACCGTGAGGTCACCGGCGCGACCGACGGGAGCCGCGATACCCGGCGATATCGTAAACACCGGGGCGTAACTGCCGCGGGGGACGGCGATCACGACTGCATCGGTCTTGCCCGGGCCTCTGTAGTACTCGTCGAGCCGGGCTCGCAGCCGGCGAGCCTCGACCCTGACGATCGAGTCGAGGCGGGGGTCGAACCGCTCGCCTCGGTCGAAGACCTCGACGCCCAGCACGTACTCCTTGAGCTGGTCTCCCTCTCCCGCCAGCGCGCGATCGACCAGGTAGCGCAACAGGCGGCTGAGCCGGCCTGCGTGAGCGAAGGGCTCGGCGGCGAGCACACGGTCTCGTGCCTCTCGCACGTCATCCGGCGAAGGAGTCACATCCCGAGTATATGTGCGCGCGGCGTCAGCACGGGTCTCCTTCTGCGATGTCACCGTGACAATCACCCGAACTCACTCCCCCAGGGACCAATCCGGTGTGACACTCGGTCTCGCGTCAGCGTCCTAACTCCTGGAGGAGATACCCATGACCTTTCCCACACGCCTCGTGCCCACGATTGCCATCGGCCTGTTCTTCGCCGTGCCGACGCGCAGCGTGGCCGGCCCGCCCCTCATCTGCCAGCCGTTCCAGACCGGGTCCGCCGCCGTGCTGCCCTGGGGTGATGGTCCGGGCTGGAACACGCCAGACCATGGCTACCGCCTGGAGGACCTCACGACAGACGTCATCGCGCTCTTGTCGCCCAAGGCACCGGTGATTGCCCGGATGGAGAACCTCCGGCGCGCCACTATCTACGCCGCTCGCGACGCTCGCGTCGCCGGGGCGCTCTTGTCCGCCGTCCTGGCCCGTGTGCCCTCGCCCGAGTCGACCGGCCTGCCCGATCCGGCGGCCCTGTTCGACGCCGGTTATCTCATCGAGACCTACCATCAGGCAGCCACGCTCAACCACGGGAGTATCGGCCAGGCTCTGCGTCACTCGGGGCGGTGGAGCGCGAAGCTCGATGGATATGCGCTCATCGCCCGTGCGATGGCCCTCACGGAGGCGAACGCCGAGATGGAATTCGCGGCTTCGCTGATCAAGACTGGGGCAGCGTCCGACGTGCATCGACGCCGCGCATTGGCCCGCGCGCAGCCGGGCTCGCTGCTGGCCATGAACCTCGCTCGCTGATAGGGATACCTGAACGTGCTCGCCGACTTTCGAAGCGCCGTCAAGTCGTTGATCGCCATTCCCGGTGTCGCCCTGCTGGCCATCGGGACGCTGAGTGTCGGTCTCGCCCTCTGCGTCGCCGTCGCGACCGTGATCAACGCCTACGCCGTTCGCGCGCTGCCCTATCCGACGCCCGATCGTCTCTATCGTGTGGACTACGCACCGGCCGGACAGGCTGCGCCGGCCGGTCTCGACCACATCGACTGGACGCAGCCATCGGCGTCCGTGGTCGAGGTGCCCATCGCGTGGGACCTTGACGTCTTCTATCTGCTGGGCGGCGAGTATCCCGAGCCGGCTCCAGGGGCCTGGGTCACGCCAGGCTATGTCACAGCGTTCGGGATCCGGGCCATTGTCGGTCGGACGTTCGTCGATTCGGACTATTCGGCGGGCGCACCTGCCGTGGCCCTCATCAGCCATCGCCTCTGGCAGACGCGCTACGGCGGCGACCCGTCGGTCGTCGGCCGGAGTGTCCACGCGTTTGTGAGCGATCGCCCTGAGGAACCCGAAACGTTCACCGTCGTGGGCGTCCTTCCCGCCGGCCTCTGGCACCTCAACGTGTATACGGAACTGCTGGCGCCGCTCAGGGCGTCCTTCTATCCCTACATGATCCAGGTGCGCCCGGGAGTCTCGCGGCAGGCGGCGGAAGACTGGATCACGGTGCGGGTTCGGGCCGGCGTGCCGTCGCTCCCGCCGGATTGGCGGCCGATCGTGACCTCCGTCCAGGAGAGCTACGTCACCGCGATTCGTCCGGTGTTGCTCTCGGTGGCTGCCGTGGCTTCCCTGGTGCTCCTCATCGCGTCCGCCAACGTCGCGGTGCTGCTGCTGATCCGCGGGCGCCGCCGGCAGCGGGAGTTGGCTGTCCGCCTCACCCTGGGGGCCAGCCGCGCACGCCTCGGACGTCTGCTGGCGTTCGAGGCCGCGATCCTCGGTGGCAGTGCCACGGCACTCGGCATCGTGCTGGCACTCGCGATGGTCCGAATACTGGCGCCCCTCATCGAGCCGATCCTCCAGCGCCGAGTTCCAGGCGGTACGGCGGCGCTTGCCATCGACGGAACCGTTCTGTCGGTCGCTGTGGCCCTGGGACTCGTGATCACGGGGATCTGCACGCTGATTCCGTTGGCGACGAGTCGGCATGCTCGTCTCCAGAACGAGCTTGCCAGCGGCGGACGAGCGACCACCGAGGGGGCGGCCTCCCGCCGTGCGCAATCGATCCTGATCGGCCTCGAAGTGGCCGCGTCGCTGACCTTGCTGGCCGGCGCGGCGCTGACGGCTGACAGCGCACGTCGAATGCTGGAAGTGGACTTTGGCTTCCGTGCGGACGAGGTCATGACGGCCAGCGTCGGCCTCCGAGACCGGTCGTACCCCGACCAGGCGAGCCGTGCCGCTTTCTACGCGCGCGTGGGATCCGACATTGCGGGAGTGGCCGCCAGTCGTGCGGTGGCGATGGGCGACTGGTGGCCGATGCAGCCCGGCCGGCCGCGACGGCTCGAAGCGCAGACGCCCGGAGCGACCGTCGCCGAGACAGGTGTCATGGGCGTGACCGGCAGCTACTTCGAGACGCTGGGGATCGTGCTGAAGGACGGGCGCACGTTCTCGGCCGACGAACGGCTCGAGAGCGAGCCGGTGGTGATCGTCAGCGAAACGCTCGCGCGCCAGCTCTGGGACGACGGGCCTGCGGTCGGTCAGCTCGTGCTGGTGCACCCCGAGGACGGTGCTGAGCCTCGGGCTCATGCAGTCGTTGGCGTCGTGAGCGACGTCCGGCAGACCCATGCCGACACCAGGCTCGCAGACGCCTATGTGCCGCTCTGGCAGCGGGCCGGGCGATTTGCCTATCTGTTTCTGCGTGCGCCGCAGGGGCCGCAGTGGGAGCGCGAACTGCGAGCGAGAGTGGCGCATATCGATCGCGAAGTGGCGCTCGGTGCGTCGCGGTCGCTCGGCGCCAGCCTCGGCCAGGAGCGGGCGACTCCGCAGTTTCTCGCGGGCCTTCTCAGTCTGTTCGCGGCGCTGGCCTGCGTGCTGGCGGTGGTCGGGGTTTACGGCGTGATCGCCTACGCGGTCCGGCAGCGACAGCGAGAGATTGCCGTCCGCATCGCGGTCGGCGCCACTTCGATCGCCGTGCTCACGCTCTTTCTCCGGCAGGGGACCTGGGTGCTGGCCGGAGGGCTGTTGGCGGGCTGGGGCGGGGCGCTGGGACTGGGGCGCGTGCTGCACAGCCAGTTGTTCGGCGTGCCACCAGACGACCCCCGCATCCTCGCCCTGTCGACAGTGGCGCTCGCCGGCTGCGCGGTGGCGGCCATGATCTGGCCGGCGTGGCGCGCCACCACTACCGACCCTGCCTTGGTCCTCAAGGAGGAATGACGCGCCGAGCGTCAGACGCCCGGCCGCGTGATGATTCGGCGCTCTCGCACTTCGTAGTGTGCGGACCGCTGGTCGAACCGCGACAAGAGCTGCCGGGCGGCGGGGGGGACGACGGCCACCTCGTAGTCATCTCCGGCGAAGGCCCGGACGGCGTCCACCGAATCGAACCACATGATCGTGACGAACTCGACCTCGTCACCGTCGCTGCGGCGGAGCAGGTTGATGCCGGCGAACCCCTCGATACGCCGGCTGACGATGCCTTCGAAAATCTCCTGCTTGAGCAGCGTTTCGTAGGCGTCGGCGTTGGCCGGGGTGGTCCAGCCATGCCAGATTCGGCTGATCATCCCTGGGCGCTCCCCTCGACAGTCATCAACGGATGCGTCGGGATTATAGGTGGTCGTACTCGTGGCACGGGGTCGCGGCCATCGTTGGTGTGCAAGCGGCGTTGCGACGGTGATGGTGATACTCGCCGGCTGGTGGCTGGCATCGCGAAGCCGGGGTGCCACGCGCCGCCGGCCTCAGGCCATGATCGTCCGGGGATGGGCCGGCGATCCACTCCAATGCACCGGGACCGCCACCGGTTCCGGGTGCCATGGTCGCTCGCTTGCTGTGGTAGGCTCGCCCGCAAGCCACCCCTATGGATCAATTCGAGCAAACCCTCGGCGGCATCACCATGGCGCCGTACATCGTCAAGGCGATGGCGCTCATCGGTGTCAAACGCCGCGGCGGCAGCAACATGTTTCGGCATCAGATCAGCACGATGGGGATCCTGCTCGACTACAAGATCATCGATCCGATCCTGCTCAAGGCCGCGGTGATTCACGATCTGTTCGAGGACGCTCCGGGGATGCCGGGTGTGACCCGCGATGAGATCACGCGAATCGACGCGGATGGTCCGGCCGTCTACGACCTGGTCATGGAGGTCACCATCCGCACGATCGATGGGGTACGGGAGCCGAAGTCCGAGTATCTGCTCCGCATCATGCAGACCGGCAGCCCTCGCGCCAAGGTGTTGAAGCTCGCCGACCGCATCAGCAACCTCACGGCGCTCGGATTCGTGCATGACCTGGCGTTCGTGAGGAAGTACGTGAAGGAGACGCGCGACTGCATCCTTCCGTACGCCGTGCAGATCAACGCCGACATGTTCCGGGAGCTGTCCGATCTCGTGGCCAGCCGCGCGGCGCAGGTGGAGGCGTGGCCGGCGTCGTGATGCGCAACGCCGCGGCGGTCCTGATCGCCCTGTGCGCGGCGGCTGTGCAGCTCGGCGGGGCGCCCTTCAAGGGGCAGGAGCCCCAGCCACGCCCGTCCAGGGCCGGCTCGCCGATATCGGTGGACGATCTGATGCGCCTGCGCACGATCGTGGACGCGAAGATCTCGCCCGATGGGCGGCGCGTCGCCTATGTGGTGTCACAGCCGTCGGCCGAGCGCAATGTCCACCAGGCCTCACTCTTTGTCACGTCAGTGGACGGTGGTACCCCCGTGCAGTTGGCGGGCAGCACGCCGATCTTCACGCCGGCCCTTCCGGTGCCTCGTCTGCGATGGCTCGCCAGCGATCGGGTCTCGTTCCTCGGCACCGTCGAGGCACGCCCGCAGGTGCATGCGGTCTCGGCGCGAGGCGGACCTGTCGAGGTCGTGACGGCGGCTCCGAATGGCGTCGCGGCCTACGAATGGGCGCGCGACGGCTCAACCCTGGCGTACACGATGCGTGAAGCGGCGCTGCCGTCGCCCGTGACTCATGTCGGCGCGCCGCCGCCGCCGGTGCGGCTGTGGGTGCAGGCCGGCAAGGCCGCCGCGCGTGCCCTGACGCCCGCCGGTCACTACGTCGACAGCTTCGGGTGGGCTTCCACCGACGCGCTCGTCTATGCGGCCGCGCCGACCGTCGGGTTCATGGCGCCCTACTACACGCGTCTGTACGAAGTGTCGGTCGCGTCGGGGCCGCCGCGGGCGATCGTCGATCGCCCCGGAATGAACACGTCGCCCCAGGTCTCGCCCGACGGCACGCAGATAGCCTTCGTGACGACCAGCGAGAGGGTTGGCCTCATTGCCCCGCGCGGACTGGCGGTGCTGAGACGGTCCCGCGAGGCGGGTGCGCCCGCTGCCGGCAGCATTCGCAGCTACCCGATGAACGGTGCCTGGATCAGCGAGATGGTGTGGGCACCCGACAGCCAGTCCCTGTTCGTGTCGATGAACGAAGGCACGTTCGCGACGGGCGCGCAGATGTTCGAGATGCCGATCGTGCGGGTGCGAATCGACAGCGGCTTGGTCGAGCGCGTGGTCGCGGAACCGGTGGTCAACTACTCGATCAGCATCAGCCGCGACGGTCGGACTCTCGCGTATCGCCAGGTCGAGGCGCGGACGATGGGAGACGTCGTGGTGCGGGATCTGGCGACCAACCGCGTCACGCCGGTCACGCGGGTGAATCCCGAGCTGTCCGGGTTCGACCTTGGGACGCTCGAACCGATCAGCTGGCGTGCGTCCGACGGCGTGGAGATCTGGGGGCTCCTGCTCACGCCCGCCCAGTATCGGACGAGGGCGCAGAAGCTGCCGCTGCTTGTCTACTGTCACGGCGGCCCCATCGGCGGGGTCACGCTGGGCATCTTTCCGCAGTTCATGCATACCGTCGCACAGGTCGATCCGTATCCCGTCGAGGCGTTTGCGAGCGCTGGCTACGCGGTTCTCTTCCCGATGCCCCGCGGCGGGTCGGGCTACGGAGAGTCAGGACACCGCGTCATCATCAACGGCTGGGGCGAAGTAGATTACGGGGACATCATGGCGGGCGTCGATCACGTGGTCGCGCGAGGCATCGCCGATCCCGATCGGCTCGGTGTGCTCGGCGCCTCGTATGGCGGCTTCATGACCAACTGGATCGTCACGCAGACCTCACGGTTCAAAGCCGCCTCGTCCAGCGCCAGCATCAGCGACCTCACCGATCTCTATTACCTGGCCGATGCCGGCGCGGTGATGGAGGAGTATTTCGGAAGGCCGTGGGAGAATCGCGCTTCCTACGAACAGCATTCGCCGCTCACCTTTGTCGAGAAGGTGACGACACCGCTCCTGCTTCAGCATGGCGAGAACGATCAACGAGTCCCCATCGCCGGCGGCCGCCGATTCTACGAGGCGCTCCGCGCGCTCGACAAAGCGGTCGAGTTCGACGTGTTTCCTGGGGGCGGCCACGTGCAGTATCGGCCGGCGGCCCAGCGCGCGTCCATGCAGCGAAACCTCGAGTGGTTCCTGCGCTGGATCGCTCCCTAGAGTCTTGAAGGCCGAGAATCCTTACGAATGAGTCAAGTGTTTCAATCGGCCTTCAAGACTCTCGCCCGGCCGGAGGCCGGGCCAGCCAACACTGCTTCTAGCGAGGCGGAGCCGCAGCGCCACATGCTCGACGATCTCAGGCGGAGCCTCGCTAGCCGAACGGCTACTGACGACCTTCGAGTCGTGCCGCGAAAGGCGGGAAGGCCGGTGACGGCCCCGCCCAGCGCAGGCGGTCCACCGTGTCGCAGGTCGGCGCGTCCGTGCGCAGCGTGGCCAGCCGGCGGAAGAGCAGCGCGCGATCTCGTCCTCGCGCCAGCGTCTGCGCCAGGGCGCCGGGCCGCGCGGCGTTGACCTTCCACGTGCGCCAATCCGCGGGAATCGCTTCCAGGTGTCCGTACTTCGCGAGGACGGCGGCGGCCGACTTGGCGCCCCAGCCAGGCAGACCAGGAAAGCCGTCTGCTGCGTCGCCGACGAGCGCCAGGTAGTCGGGGATCGACGCCGGCGGCACGCCGAATTTCGCGATCACTCCGGCTTCGTCGCGGATGACGCGCGCGCGCCGATCGAACTGCACAACGCGGGTGCCGCTCACGCACTGGGCCAGATCCTTGTCTGGCGTGCAGATGAGCACCCGGTCCACGCGTGGATCGCGGGCCGCCATGGCCGCCGCCGCGGCCAGCGCGTCATCCGCCTCGAACTCCACCATGGGCCACACCACGACGCCCATGGCCGTGAGCGCGTCTTCCAGCAGCGGAAACTGCGCCAGCAGATCCGGCTCGATCCCCGCGCTGGTCTTGTAGCCAGGCCAGAGCGCATTGCGAAAGGATTCGATGACGTGATCGGTGGCGACGCCGACGTGCGTCGCGCCCCCCTCGATCAGGCCGAGGATCGATGCGAGCACGCCGCGTACGGCGCCGACCTCGCGTCCGTCGGAATCCCGGGCCGACGGCACCGCGAAATAGTGCCGGAACAGCTCGTAGGTCCCATCGATCAGGTGAATGTTCACGGGGCCGAACGCGTGGTTATCATACCGCTTCGATTCTTCCCGTTCCGGCGATGCGCAAGGCGTCACCCGCCTCCTTCGGGACCTGGTCTTGCCAACGCAGACGCTCGCGGCCTCGACGTCGTCTGCGACGGACTGAAATGACTCGCCCGTCGTCAAGGTCGATGATTCCCTGCCGCGCGGGCTGGCCGCATCGCGCGGCTGCGCCAATCCCCCTGGGGGTAAGATCCGGACTCTGGGCACTTTCATGAACTGGCATCGCCGATGACCTTCGGCCCTGGGACTCGCCTCGGTCGCTTCCAGATCGTTGCCTCCATCGGCGCCGGCGGCATGGGCGAGGTCTATCGCGCGACGGACACGAAGCTCGGGCGCGACGTGGCCGTCAAAGTACTGCCCGCCCAGCTGGCCAACGACGCGGAGCGGCTCGCGCGCTTCCAGCGCGAGGCTCGCGCCATCGCCGCCCTCAACCACCCGCACATCGTCACCATCTACTCGGTGGACGACGCTGACGGCGTGCACTTTCTGACGATGGAGCTCGTCGAGGGGCAGCCGCTCGATCGGGCGATTCCCGAGTGTGGACTGCCTGCGGACCAGATTCTCGAGATCGCGGGCGCGGTGGCCGAGGCGCTGGCGGCCGCGCATGAGAAGGGTATCGTGCATCGGGACCTGAAGCCAGCCAACGTCATGGTGACACCCGAAGGACGCGTCAAGGTACTCGACTTCGGCCTGGCGAAGGACATGCGTCCGACCGACCCCACCGGCGCCACGTTGACGTCGGCCGACCACACGGCCGCGGGCGTGGTGATGGGCACGCCGGCCTACATGTCGCCCGAGCAGGTCGCCGCGCGCCCGGTCGATCATCGCACGGACCTCTTCTCGCTCGGCGTCGTCCTGTACGAGATGGCAAGAGGGCGACGGCCATTCGAAGGTGCCTCGTCCGCCGAGCTGGCGTCTGCGATTCTGCGCGACACGCCGAGGCCGTTGAGCGAGATCAGGACCGACCTGCCAGCCGATCTGGCGCGCCTCATCCAGCGCTGCCTGGAGAAGGATCCGCGCCAGCGCATCCAGACGGCACAAGATGTCTCCAACGAACTGCGCGACATGAGGCGCCAGCCGCCGTCCTCGCTCGCGGGCCTCGAGCCCGCGCGCGCTTCTTCCGACGCCGGCTCTGGCGCTGCCCGCCAGGACGAGGGCTTCTGGGTCGCGGTGCTCCCCGTCAAATATGGCGGCTCCAACGCCGACCTCAGGGCGCTAGCCGAGGGGCTGTCAGAGGAGATCGTGACCGGGCTGTCGCGGTTCTCATACCTCCGAGTGATCTCGCCGAGCTCGACGTCGCGGCATGCCGTTGGCGCTGTCGACGTGAGGGCCATCGCGCAAGAGATCGGCGCGCGCTACGTCATGGAAGGAAGCCTCAGGCACGCGGGCGCGCAGCTGCGCGTGGCCGTTCAACTGGTCGACGCGACGACAGGCAGCCACCTCTGGGCGGAGACCTACACGCGACCCTTTCAACCGGACCAGGTCTTCGCCCTCCAGGACGATCTCGTGCCCCGCATCGTCTCTACGTGTGCCGACCACTTCGGCGTGCTGGCGCGGAGCATCAGCGACGCGGTGCGGGGGAAGCCGCTCGACCAGCTGAGCCCGTACGAAGCGCTCATGCGCGGCTTCGGGTATCACCTGCGTCTGAGCCCTGCCGAGCACGCGGAAGCGCGTCTTGCGCTCGAGCAGGCTGTCGAGCGAGCGCCTGGCAACGCCGACTGCTGGGCGATGCTGTCGTGGGTCTATTCGCACGAGCACGCGCACGGGTTCAATCCCCGGCCAGGCTCGCTCGATCGCGCCCTCGCCGCGGCCCGTCGCGCCGTGGACCTCGCCCCGTCCAATCACCTCGCGCAACAAGCCTTGGCGGTCGTGCTCTTCTTCCGCAAGGAGACCGCGGGCTGCCTGGGCGCCGCCGAGCGGGCGATCGCCCTCAACCCGCTCGACGGGAGCAACGAGGCCTTTTTCCTGATCACGTTCACCGGAGACTGGGAGCGTGGTGTCTCACTCATCCGCAGGGCGATGGAGCTGAATCCCCACCATCCCCGCTGGTACGAACTGATTCTCGGCGTCAACGAGTACCGCCTGGCTGACTACCGGGCGGCCGTGCAGGAGATCGTCAAGGCCAACGTGCCCGAGACCTTCTGGACGAGCGCGCTGCTGGCTGCGGCCTACGGTCAGCTGGGCGAGGCCACGGCAGCGAGCCACGCGCTGAGCGATCTGCTCGGCCAGAAGGACGACTTCGCTCGAACGGGCCGCGAGCTATTGGGCAAGTTTCTCGACGCACGGCTCGTAGACCATGTCATGGAAGGGCTTCGCAAGGCAGGGCTCGCGGAGCAGGCGAGCCCTGGGCTTCCGGTGGTCGGGGCTCGCCCCTCGGGGAAAGCCGACGAGACCGTTGCGATTGCGGTACTGCCCTTCTCCGACATGAGCGCGGCGAGGGACCAGGGGTACCTCTGCGAGGGCATGGCCGAGGAGATCATGAACGCCCTCGTGCGGGTCGAGGGAATTCGCGTCGCCTCCCGCGCCTCGGCCTTCCGGGCACGGCAGGAGGGCGGCGACCTCAGGGCGATCGCCCGGGCGCTGTCGGTCGGCCACGTGCTCGAGGGGAGCGTGCGCACGGCGGGCTCCCGGCTCCGAGTGACCGCGCAGCTCACCGACGTCGCGAGCGGCTACCACGTGTGGTCCGAACGATTCGACCGGGAAGCAGCGGACATCTTCGCCGTGCAGGACGAGATCGCCGCAGGCGTCGTCGAGGCGGTGAGGGCGAGGCTCGCGCCGGGGGTGCGGACGGTCCATCCGCGGCCCCCGGTCGCCAACCTGGAGGCGTACCGGGCGTATCTTCGCGGCCGGCACCTCCGAGGGAAAGAAGACCACGCTGGCGCGCTCCAGGCCTTCGAGGAGGCGGTACGCCTGGACCCTTCTCACGCTCCCTCCTGGACGGGCCTCGCGGAGATTACGGTGCTCTCGGCGGTCTTCAGCTTGATGCCCGCGCGCGGGGCCTGCCGGGCCGCGCGCCAAGCGCTGGGGACGGCCGCCTCGCTGCAAGGAGAGTCTGCGGACGGCTGGCATGTCGAGGCCTTTGCCTGCTGGATCGAGCGACGCTGGCAGGCGATGGAGGTGGCGTGGCGTCGTGCGATCGAGATTGAGCCCCATCACGTCCTGGCGCTGGGCTCGTTCGGGGCGGTGCTGTGCACGCGGCAGCGGTTCGAGGAGGCCGTGCCCATCCTCGAGCGCGCCCGAGACGCGGACCCGCTCGCCTCCTTTCCCTACGCGCTCACCGGATGCGGCTACCTGGCCTCCGGCCGGCCGGGCGAAGCGGAGCGCCATCTGGAGGACGCGCTCTCGTTCGAGAAGGAGGACGTCACGGCCCTCTATTGTCTCGGTATGGCGAAGGTCGCCCTCGGCAAGACGGAGAAAGGGATCGCACTGGCGGAGCGCGCTGTCACGGTGTCGCACCGTGGCGGGGTGCTCGTGGGGGTCCTGGGATGGGCGCTCGCAACTGCCGGCCGGAGGGCCGAAGCCCGCGCGCTCCTCGGTGAGTTGCGGGCGCGCCCGGCCGGCTCTCCGACGGTCGTCTCCGAGGCGTGGCTGCTCGGCGCGCTCGGGGAGCTCGACGCGGCGTTCGAAGTGCTGGAGCACGCCGAAGATGAATGCCAGGCGAACCTGTACTTCACCGGACTGCCGGTCTTCGACCCGCTGCGCGGCGATCCGCGCTTCACGGCGCTGGTGCAGAGGCTGGGGCTGCCAAGCGACACGCGATGAAATCGCGCGGTTCGCTTGTGCGTTGATGATCAGCTTCGACGGCGAGACGTCTAACCCGATGACGAAGTAGGGAAGCGCAGGCGCTGCCGCGCGGGCGCGTGGCCTCGCCCGTTGTCAGAGACTGGGCCCTTCGCCGAGGGTCGCGATGCGGGCGATCACGTCCTCGTGCAGCAGCCGCATATACCGGCGTGTTTCTTCGCTCTGTTCGATCATCAGGCGCCTGGTCTCGTCGTCCCCCTCCTTGATCAGGCGCCTGGTCTCGTTGTCCTGCGCCTTCATGGCCTCGCGCGTCTCGTCGTTCAGGCGACGCATTTCCAGGCGCGTCGCTTCGTCTTGCTCCCGCATCTCTCGTCGCGTTTCTTCGTCCTGCGCCTTCATGGCCTCGCGCGCCTCGTCGTTCAGGCGACGCATTTCCAGGCGCGTCGCTTCGTCTTGCCCCCGCATCTCTCGTCGCGTTTCTTCGTCCTGCGCCTTCATGACCTCGCGTGTCTCGTCGTTGAGCGCGTGCACCTCCTGCCGCAGGACGGCGAGATCGCCGCGGATGGTCGCGAACCCGTCTTGCATCTCGGTGCGGAGCTCACCAATCTGGCTCTCGAGTGCAGTCACGCGAGCGGGCAGCGCCATCAGCACGCCGACCTGGCTCTCCAGCGCGTCGACCCGTCTTGCAAGCGTTGGTGGCATCGGAGCGGGACGACGCTACCATCGTCCGATGCGGGTTCGCAATGAGAAAGCGGGTGCGGAGCA
This sequence comes from Acidobacteriota bacterium, assembly GCA_052389315.1. GTDB lineage: Bacteria > Acidobacteriota > Vicinamibacteria > Vicinamibacterales > UBA2999 > JACCSI01. Next base: position 3,331 of record JBQTIE010000413.1, on the reverse strand, counting down.
TGACGGCTCTGCGCATCCTTGATCGGGGCTGGCGGATCCTCGCAAGAACTGCGTACTGTGCGATCCGATGGGCTGCGCCGCACGGATCCTCGACGCCGAGCGCCAGCTCACTGGATTGGCATGACCGTCGCCGACAAAACGATGGGGTTGTCGATCGGTTGGGCACTGCTGACGATGACACCAGTCGAATCCGCGGCAAAGTACCGCTCCCCCGAACTCCCGGGAGAGACCGGCTCTGCGGTGACGAAGTAGGAGCTGGCCGGATCGTTCGCCGAGCCGTTGCAGGTCTTCGCCGCCGAGCCGACGGTGACGACATCCGTCGAGGCATTCCGTTCGAGCCGGATCCGGTACCCGGCGGCTTCGCCGCGGGCGAGCATGTCCGGCTCGAGGAAACTCGTTCCCGCTCCCGCCTCGGGCCTGGCGAGGTCCTCGAGCGCCACGGCGAAGCCGCCCCCGCTACATACGGCCGCGTAGGCGGCCTGAGCAGCATTGACCGCGCGCAGGTGGCCGATCGCCGACGCCTCGTTCGCGGCCATTCGGCTTCTGAGCAGGCCGGGAATGGCGATAGCCGCAAGGATGCCGCCTACCGCGATCACGACCACCACGACCGCGGCGACGATCAGGAGCACGACGACCGTGGAGCTCGCGCTGACCCGACTCACCTCGGTCCATTCTTCGGTGCTCAGCTCCGAGGCCTGCTTGCCGGAGAACAAGGCCTTGATGCCCGGCTTGTACAAGTAGATGAGGATGAGGATGGAAATCACGGTCCCGACGGGAATTCCGAGCAAGCCAATCCATGCGAACACCAATTGCAGCGAGCGACCGTATGGCTGGAGCCGGAGGAGGCCCATCCCGCAGAGGATCTGCGCCGCCGCGAAGACGCCGAAGAGGACCGCAAGGGCCGCACCGGTGGCTTGCGGCAGATCCGGATCCAGGCCCGAGCCCATCACGACCAGCGCCGCGATCAGCCAGGTCGTAGCCCCCAGGAACTGGAGAACGGCGAGGACGGTGACGAGCAGCGGCCGCTGCAAGACGCGCGGCCCCGCCGGTGCGGCCGCAGCCGCCGCGGCCGCACCCGCGACGGGGATGCCGCACGCATTACAGACAGTTTCGTTCGCAAAGAGCTGACGACCGCATTTCGGGCAATACATCGCGCGTTCCTCCAGCGATCACGTGCCGGCGCTTATGAGTCCTTCGTTCAAGTCGAAAAAAAAGCGTCCACGTTGGCGGGCTTGAGATTCCGATGGACGAACGCTCCGGCGAGCCGCCGCGCGATCGGCCAAGGTCGGGCCTTCGACCAGCGCCATCACGAGCGCACGCCGCAGCCGAGGAGGGCCACCAGGTCGTAGAGACCGAAGCGCTGGCCGGGTGAAAAGGCCATGACCGTGCGGATTATACGCGCATCACCGGGGGGTGGCCTTGGCCTGTCGTACCGCGATGCTCAGAGCCGCGGTGGCGGGGAATCCTCCGCGTGGCGCAAGGGCCCGCGGACGGGTCACGCCTTCCAGCACGCGTCGATGCTCCGGCCCGCGAACGGGGGGTCCTTGCGACTTGTCGACGACTCGGGGCCGCCTACCGGGCCGCCGCCGGCACCACTCCCAGCACTGACCGAAAGAAGAACGACTCCCAGAAGTTGCACTGCTGGTCGCGCAGATACGTGTTCACCCCGAGGCGATCGCCGAACGTGAAGTAGCGATCGGACTGCGATGGATCGACGGGGGAGTCGTACGGTCCTGGCCGGTAGGGGGGCCACTGGACAGGTTGGCCGCGCGGATTGGGGTCGCCGGTCGCGGCGAAGCGTCGCCAGTACGTGCTCATGACATCGTAAACCACTAGGTCTGCCGCCGTGAGCGCGCGCGCGGAGGGTATCCCGAGGTTCGGATTGGCGGCGAGAGTGTTCCCGAAGAGAAAATTGGACTCGAGTCCATGTATAGCTCGGCCCCCTGCCACGCCTTCAAGCGGATACTCGAACGAGTAGAGGTACACGGGTGCTCCATCGTGGTGCATGACGCGTGCGATTCGCCTTGCTTCGCACACATAATCTGCGTCCCCTGTCAGGCGGGCGAGGGCGTCCTTCGGGGTCGGAAACGCCACGGCGGGATACAGACGGAGTATCGCGTCCGCGTCCATGCCGAACTCGCCTCGCACGGCTCTGTCGTACTGCACCGCATCGAGCCCGGCTGGAAAGCTGCGGTCCACGAACGTCCACCCTTCGTCGCCGTTGACGCCGATGATGATCGGCACGCGACTGAACTGGCCGCGCCGGTACAGCGCGCGCGGCTGATCCGGGATCTCGACCCCGTCGACCGAGGGGCGCCATTCCACGCGATCACTCTCCAGGAACTGCGACTGCCCGATGGCAAGCGCCCGCAGCACCTGATCGCGTGCGGCCGCGCGCATGCACGACAGCACCGTCCCGCGGTTCGTGCACCCGAGCGCCGCCGCGAAGGCCTCGCCCTGTACCCCGGCCTCGGACGCGGTGATCAATCGGGCCGACGCGTTGCCGCTTTGCATGATGGCCCGGTGAAACAGCCGGCGGCTGGCTGGTGAAATCAGATGCAGGCTGGTGCTCTCAGCGCCAGCCGAGGTGCCGGCGAGCGTCACGTTGTCGGGATCGCCTCCGAAGGCGGCGATGTGGTCCCTGACCCACCGAAGGGCGGCACGCTGGTCGGCCAGTCCGTAGTTGCCGGAGGTGGGGTAGGTCGGATCCTCCGCGGACAAGGCGCTGTGCGCTAGGAAGCCAAGGGGGCCAAGACGATAGTTGGGAGCGACGACTATCGCATCTCGCTCTGCCGCGAATCGAGCCCCGTCGCTGGCCGCAAAGTTCGCGTTCGCGGCCTGGAAGCCGCCCGTGTGGAGCCACACGATGACAGGCGTGCGGGCGGACAAGGACGCCGCGGGCGCCCAGACGTTGAGCAGCAAGCAATCCTCGTCGCCGGCCAACGCCCCAGTGTTGAGGTTGAGTTGCGGACACTGACGGACCAGGCTGGCAGTCAGCGTGCTCGGTGCCCAGGGCGCTCGCGGCTGGGGGGGTCGCCAGCGGAGGTTGCCAACGGGCGGCGCCGCGTAGGGGATCCCGAGATACGTGCAGGTCCCGCCCCGCAGCGCCCCCTGGACCGGTCCACTCGCGGTGTTGACCAGGCAGGACGGCGACTGAGCCGCGACACGCCCGTCTCCTACTGAGACGAGGGCAAGCGTCGCGATCGAGAGTGCGGAGATCGCTCCTGCGACCGCGCGTCGGTGGTTGAACGTGAGATCCATGACATCCCCTTGCCTGGTGCATCGCTGCGGCCCTTCTAGCGGGCCGCCGCCGGCACCGCCCCAATGACCG
>JBQTIE010000412.1:0-37826 GCA_052389315.1 Acidobacteriota bacterium | reverse complement strand
AGGTGCGCGCGCACCTCGTCGAGGTCGTCCATCGCGACCGTCGTGGTGTAAAGGCCGGGGTCGGCGTCGAAGCCCGCCAGACACTTCCGCAGCCGATCGAGGCCCACGGCGTCCGGCTCGTTGATGGCCGCGAGTGAATCTTCGTCGGCTGGGCGACAGTCCAGCGGATTCGACTTGCCCGTGCCACGCTGATCGACCAACACGATGTCACGCGCGGCCTGAACACGGCGGAAGGTGTCGCGAAGCGGCCTGGCCATGCGGGCGGCCCCCTGCCCCGGGCCTCCCGCGAGAAAGAAGAGCGGATCGGGTCGCGCGTCCCGGCCCAGCGCCGGCAGGACCACGATCGACAGATCGATCTCACGGCCTTGCCGGGTCTGACGGTTCTCAAACACGCGGTACGTGCCGCAATAAGCGTCGGTCGGACCCTCGTCGCTGGCGCAGGCATGCAGGCGGTCGAGCGCCGAGGGCTCGCGCCCGCCGGCGCAACCGGCCGCGATCACCAGGACCAGCGGAGCGAGACGTCGTGAAAGGTCAGATCTCATGCACTCGAGTCAAGTTTCGTAGATGCCCTTTTCAAGACGTCTCGCCCCGCGGAGCGGGGCAAGACCAACACTGCCCCGAGGCGGAGCCTCACCGCCCAACATGCTCGGCGGTCTGAGGCCTCCACCGTCGCCAGCGACGACCCTATGGGGACCAAACGCGGCACAGATGCCACAGTTTGGTCTGAGGCGAAGCCCCGCTAGGATTCGCACTGTGCGCGGGGCGGCGAACCGTCGCGTCGATGGCAACGGGCGGCCCGAGGGTCAGCGGAGACCCGGCTTGATCGCCTCGAACTTGATGCCTTTGAGCGCTTCGGTCTGGTTCGCCAGCTCGGTGGTCCCGGCCGGGAATCCGGCGGACTTGAGGATGAAGGCGATGACCTCGCTCTTCTCCTTGGAGGTCAACGCGCCTGGATTGCCCGGAGGCATCGAGATGCGAATCCGCTCGAAGAGGTCGCCCACCGACAGCGAGTTCCAGTTGTTCATGAACTCGGGACCCTTCAGGGCCGGAGCAAACCCGTCGCCCGCCAGATCATCGAGGTGGCACTCCGAGCAGGTCTTGCGGTAGACCTCCTCACCGGCCGTCGCCTGCGCGTCCGTGTAGACCCCGCTCCACGTGGTGGTGGCCTCTGCTTGTTCGGCGCCGATGGTTCGTACGAGTCCGACCGTCCAGATCGCGCAAACCGCCGTTGCAGCTATCGTGAATTTCATAGGCCCCTATCGTAGCAGGATCGCCTCCGCCACGGCTCTCCCAAGAGCCTATGCTTGGGCCCATGCGTACTTCGCTCCTCCTCGTCACCACTGCCGTCGGGAGCCTGGTCGCCATCGCCCATGTCGATGAGCGGGACCGCTACTGGCCCCAGTGGCGCGGGCCCGATGGCACGGGCGTCTCGAGGCGGCCGATCCGCCCCTCGAGTGGAGCGAGACGAAAAATATCCGCTGGAAAGTCGAAGTCCCCGGCCGCGGCGCGTCGTCTCCCGTGGTGTGGGGCAACCGCCTGTTCCTGCTGACCGCGGTCCCCATCGGGGTGACGGCAACCGAGGCCCATCAGCCGCGTGGTGGCGTCGCGCCGAGAATCGCCCACACGTTCCGCGTGCTCGCCATCAACCGGGCGGATGGCACGCTCGCCTGGGAGCGCATCGCGCGCCAGGAGGTGCCGCATGAAGCCTCGCATCAGGACAATGGCACGTGGGCGTCGAGTTCTGCCGTCACCGATGGCGAACACCTCATCGCCTCCTTCGAGTCGCGCGGCGTCTTCTGCTACGACCTCAACGGCACGCTGGTCTGGCAGAAGGACCTGGGCGACAAGAGCATGCGCAACGAGTTCGGCGAGGGATCGACCCCGGCGCTGCACGGCAACACCGTGGTGGTGGTGTGGGATCACTACGTGCCGGGCGAATCCTTCGTGGTCGCGCTCGACAAGCGAACGGGCCACGAGATCTGGCGGGTCAAGCGCGACGAGATCGACACGTGGGCGACGCCGCTGGTCGTCGAGCACGACGGCGGAGCTCAAGTCGTGGTGAGCGGCATGAACCGCCTCAGGAGCTACGACCTCGCCACCGGTGCGGTCGTCTGGGAGACGGAGGGCTTGACGATGAACCCCATCCCCTCGCCGGTCAGCGCGGATGGGATGGTGTTTGCGACGAGCGGCTTCCGCGGGAACAGCCTGAAGGCGATTCGACTGGCCGGAGCGAAGGGTGACATCACGGGCACCCCCAACCTCGTGTGGACGCTCAACCGCGACACGCCGTACGTCCCGTCGCCCCTGCTCTACGACGGCATCCTCTACATTCTGAAGACGAACAACGGGCTGCTGTCGGCCTTCGATGCCGCCACCGGCCAACCGCACTATCAGGTGCAACGCCTCGAGCAGGCCCCCAACGTCTTCGCGTCTCCGGTGGGCGCCGCCGGGCGCGTCTACGTGGCCGGTCGCGATGGCACCACGGTCGTCTTGCGCCACGGCCCCAAGCTCGAGGTCCTGTCGCACAACACGCTGGAAGACCGCTTCGACGCCTCGCCGGCGCTGGTCGATCGCGAGCTCTACCTGCGCGGCTATCGCTACCTGTACGCCATCGCGGCCCGCTGATCGGCATCGATCGCCGCATCATCTACTTTCTGCATCGTCAGGATACGAACATTGCGCTTCACTTATGCATAGGAATCCTCTCTAATGCGCTTTCAGAGAGGACCGAATGCCCACACGCGCCTGCCAGAGACCGGACGATCAGGGGCTCTATCGCGCGTGTGACGAGCATGACGCGTGCGGCGTCGGCCTGGTGGCGCACATCCTGGGGCACCGTTCGCCCACTATCGTCCGTCAGGCGCTTCGCGTGCTCATCAATCTCGAGCATCGCGGCGCGTGCGGATCCGACGGCGACACCGGCGATGGCGCCGGCATTCTCATCCAGGTGCCAGACCGCTTCCTGCGGCAGGTCCTGCCCTTCGAGCTGCCGCCGCCCCGTGCCTACGGCGTCGGGCTGGTGTTCCTGCCTCACGATCCCCTCGCCCGCGACGCCGTCCGCGCGCTCATGGCGAGGCTCGTCGCGGAGGAGGGACAGACCCTGCTGGGATGGCGAGCCGTCCCAGCCGACCTGTCGGTCGTCGGGGCGTCGGCTCGCGCGTCGGCACCTGTCTTCGAGCAGCTGGTCGTCGGCTGCGCGGCCCCACCCCAGGGCGCCGAAGCCGAGCAGGCGTTCGAGCGATCGCTATACGTGATCCGCAAGCGGTTCGAGGGCGCCCTCGAGCACCTCGAGTTGTCCGCCGACGACCGGGCCTGCACCTACGTCGTGAGCCTGTCGGCGCGCACGCTGACCTACAAGGGCATGCTCACGGCATCGCAGCTCGAGCACGTGTTCCCAGACCTGCTGGCGCCGGACTTCGAGTCGGCGCTGGCCCTGGTCCACCAGCGCTTTTCCACTAATACATTCCCCTCATGGCCCCTGGCGCATCCATACCGTTTCGTGGCGCACAACGGCGAGATCAACACGCTCCAGGGGAACCTCAGCTGGATGAAGGCCAGAGAGGGCTTGCTTCGGTCCCCGGTGTGGGGAGACCGGCTTCCCGGGCTCTTACCCGTCATTCGGCCGGGGGGCAGCGATTCGGCGGCCTTCGACAACGTGCTGGAGTTCCTGGTGATGTCGGGACGTTCGCTGCCGCACGCGGTCCTGATGATGATTCCGGAAGCCTGGAGCGGACATCCCGACATGGACCCCGCGCGCCGGGCCTTCTACGAGTATCACTCATCGCTCATGGAGCCGTGGGACGGGCCGGCGTCGATGGCCTTCACCGACGGGACGGTCATCGGTGCCATGCTCGATCGCAACGGGCTGCGGCCCTCGCGCTACTACGTCACCACCGACAACCTCGTCGTCCTGGCGTCGGAGGTCGGGGTGCTGGAGATCCCGGCCGACCAGGTACTCGTCAAGGAGCGGCTTCACCCGGGTCGGATGCTGCTCATCGACACGGCCCAGGGTCGCATCATCGCCGACGAGGAGATCAAGCGCACGCTCGCGGCCGAGCGGCCGTACGGTGACTGGCTGGCGCGGCACCTGGTGGACATCGAGGACTTCCCGCCTGCCTATGCCGAACGGCCCGACCACCAGACCGTGCTGCGCCGCCAGCAGGCGTTTGGCTACACCCAGGAGGACCTGCGGCTCCTGCTGGCTCCGATGGCAACGGGTGCCGAAGAGCCCGTGGGCTCGATGGGCAGCGACACGGCGCTCGCCGTGCTCTCCGAACGCTCGCGCCTGCTCTACGACTACTTCGCGCAGCGGTTCGCCCAAGTCACCAATCCCCCGCTCGACGCCATCCGCGAGGAGTTGGTCACGTCGATGGCGTCCACCATCGGGCCCGAAGGGAACCTGCTGGATCCACAGCCGGAGTCGTGCCGCCAGATTCGCATTGAATATCCGATTCTCCACAACGACCAGGTCGCGAAGATCCGGCACCTGCCCTCCGGCTCGCCCTTTCGTTCAACGACGTTGCCGCTGCTGTACGACCCGGAGGGTGGCGGCGCCGCGCTCGAGCGTGCGATGGAGGCGCTCTGCCGGCGGGCGAGCGAGGCCGTGGCCGCCGGCTACGGCATCCTGATTCTCTCGGACCGCGGCGTCGACGCGACCCGGGCCCCGATACCCAGCCTGCTCGCCACGGCCGGCGTGCACCATCACCTGGTGCGCGAAGGCACGCGCACCCGCTGCGGGCTGCTCGTCGAGACCGGTGACGCCCGCGAAGTCCACCATGTCGCGCTGCTCATCGGCTACGGCGCCGGCGCGGTCAACCCCTATCTGGCCTTCGAAACGTTGAACGACCTCGTCCGGCAGCGCCTGCTTCCCGGCGTCACGAGCGACCAGGCGCTCGAGCGCTACGTCAAGGCGCTGAACAAGGGCGTCCTGAAGGTCATGTCCAAGATGGGCATCTCCACGCTTCAAAGCTACTGCGCTGCGCAGGTGTTCGAAGCCGTGGGTCTCGACCAGGCCTTTGTCGAGCGCTTCTTCACCTCGACGCCCTCGCGGATCGGCGGCATCGGCCTCGACACCATCGCGGAGGAAGTGCGTCTCCGCCACGCGCGGGCGTATGGCCCGCGCGCCACGAGCCCGGATGAACTCGAAAGCGGAGGGGAGTACCAGTGGCGGCGCGATGGCGAGCTGCACCTCTTCAACCCCGAGACCGTCTTCCGCCTCCAGCACGCCACGCGCACGCGCCGCTACGAACTCTTCAAGGAGTACACGCGGCTGGTGGACGATCAGAGCCAGCGACGGGCCACGTTCCGCGGATTGTTCGGGCTGGTTCCGGCCGCCGCACCCGTGCCGCTCGACGAAGTCGACCCGGTGCAAGCGATCTTGAAACGTTTTGCCACCGGGGCGATGTCGTACGGCTCGATCAGCCAGGAAGCGCACGAGACGCTGGCCATCGCGATGAACCGTCTCGGCGGCCGGTCCAACTGGGGCGAGGGCGGCGAGGACCCCGCCCGCTACGTGCCGGACGCCAACGGGGACTCGCGCCGCAGCGCCGTCAAGCAGGTCGCGTCCGGGCGCTTCGGCGTCACCAGCGAGTACCTCGTCAATGCGGACGACCTGCAGATCAAGATGGCGCAGGGGGCCAAGCCGGGTGAAGGGGGCCAACTTCCCGGCCACAAGGTGTACCCGTGGATCGCGCGCGTGCGCCATTCGACGCCTGGCGTCGGCCTGATCTCCCCACCCCCGCACCACGACATCTATTCCATCGAGGATCTGGCCCAGCTCATCTTCGACCTGCGCAACGCCAATCCGACCGCCCGCGTGCACGTCAAGCTCGTGGCCGAGGTCGGCGTCGGCACGGTCGCGGCCGGCGTCGCCAAAGCCCGGGCCGACGTGGTGCTCATCTCCGGACACGACGGAGGCACCGGCGCCTCGCCGCTCGGCAGCCTCAAGCACGCCGGCGTGCCCTGGGAGCTCGGGCTTGCCGAAACGCAGCAGGTGCTGCTGCTCAACCAGTTGCGCGATCGGATCGTGGTGCAGGTGGACGGCCAGATGAAGACCGGCCGCGACGTCGTCGTCGCCGCCCTCCTGGGCGCCGAGGAGTTCGGTTTCGCCACGGCGCCCCTGGTCGTCATGGGGTGCGTCATGATGCGCGTCTGCCACCTCAACACGTGCCCGGTAGGCATTGCAACGCAGGATCCGGAGCTTCGAAAGACCTTTACGGGGACACCTGAGTTCGTTGAAACGTTTTTTCACTTCATCGCCGACGAAGTGCGGGAATACATGGCCGCCCTGGGCTTCCGATCGCTGGACGAGATGATCGGCAGAACCGACTGTCTGGACATCCAGCCCGCCATGGACCACTGGAAGGCCAGAGGGTTGGACCTCTCGAGTCTGCTCTACCAACCCGAGATCCCCCCGACCTCCGCGAGGCGGGCGGTTCGCCCGCAGCCGCCTCAACTCGACGCCGTCCTCGACCGCACGCTCATTGCCCGAGCCGCGGAGGCGCTCGACCAGGGCACGCCGGTCGAAATGGTCCTGCCCATCCGTAACACGGACCGCACGGTGGGCACGCTGCTCGGCTACGAAATCACGAAGCGCTATGGAGCTGCGGGCTTGCCCGACGACACGGTGCGCATCAGCTTCATGGGTTCCGCCGGCCAGAGCTTTGGCGCCTTCCTTCCCCGCGGCGTCACGCTGTTGCTCGAGGGCGACGCCAACGACTTCACGGGCAAGGGCTTGTCCGGCGGACGCCTCGTGGTGCGGCCTCCCCATAATGCGTCCTTCAACGCCGAGTCGAACATCATCGTGGGCAATGTCTCGCTCTATGGGGCCACCAGCGGTGAGGCGTTCATCCGCGGGGTGGCCGGTGAGCGGTTTGCCGTGCGAAACAGCGGGGCACGCGCCGTCGTGGAGGGCGTCGGGGATCACGCCTGCGAGTACATGACCGGAGGCCGCGTCGTCGTCCTCGGCGGAACGGGCGTGAATTTCGCGGCCGGCATGAGCGGCGGCATCGCCAACGTGCTCGACCTCGACGGGACGTTCCCTCGTCGCTGCAACATTCAGCTGGTCGCCCTTGAATCGTTCGGGATCGGCGACGACGAAGAGGAGGAGGCGGTGGTGCATGAGCTCGTTGCCCGGCACGTTCTCCTGACCGGAAGCGCCGTCGGACGGCGTGTGCTGGCGGAATGGCGGGCGATGAAAGCGCGATTCCTCACGGTGATGCCGCGCGACTTCAAACGCGCGCGAACCATGGCGCTCGACCCGGTGGCGGTCCCCGTGGCCGCGCGCCACCGTCCGGTGGCCTGACATGGGCAGTCCCACGGGCTTTCTCGAGCACCCGCGGATCAAGCTCCCGGCGCGCCCCGTTGTCGATCGAGTTGGCGACTACAGGCACGTGTACTTCGCGTACTCGGCCGACGAGCTGGGCCGCCAGGCGGCCCGGTGCATGGACTGCGGCGTGCCCTTCTGCCACCAGGGGTGTCCACTCGGGAATCTGATCCCCGACTGGAACGATCTCGTGTACCGCGACAATTGGCGCACAGCGATCCAGCGGCTGCACCAGACCAACAACTTCCCAGAGTTCACGGGCTTGCTCTGTCCGGCGCCCTGCGAAGGATCGTGCGTGCTCGGGATCAACAAGGATCCCGTGGCCATCAAGTCGATCGAGCTGGCCATCGTCGATCGGGCCTTTGATGAGGGCTGGATTGTGCCCGAGCCGCCGCGGCGGCGCACGTGGAAAAAAGTGGCGATCGTCGGATCGGGGCCCGCCGGCCTGGCGGCGGCCGCTCAGCTCAACCGCGCTGGCCACAGCGTGACGGTGTACGAGAAGGCGGATCGCAGCGGCGGCATCCTGCGCTATGGGATCCCCGAGTTCAAGCTGGAGAAGCGTGTGCTCGACCGCCGCCTCGATCAAATGGCCGCCGAAGGCGTGATCTTCCGAACCGCCATCGAGGTCGGGATCGACGTGACGGCGGCCGACCTTCGGCGGGACTTCGATGCCACCCTCCTGGCTGGCGGCGCGGGGCAACCGCGAGACCTTCCGGTCCCCGGACGGACGTTGGCCGGCGTGCACTTTGCGATGGAGTTCCTGACCCAGCAGAACCGTCGGTGCCAGGGAGACGATGTCCCAGAGGTCGGGGCGATCTCGGCCTCCGGCAGGGACGTAATCATCATCGGGGGTGGTGATACGGGGGCCGACTGCCTCGGCACGGTGCTGCGCCAAGGCTGTCGATCCGTCCACCAACTGGAGATTCTGCCGCAGCCGCCAGCCGGGCGCGCCGCCGACAACCCGTGGCCGCTCTGGCCAAACATCTTTCGCGTGTCCTCGGCTCATGAGGAGGGCGGGGCACGCGTCTACGAAGTGGCGACCAGCGGGTTTTCTCCCGGTCCTGACGGACGGGTTGCAGTACTCCATGGGCATCGCGTCGAGCGTATCTCCGTCGGCGACCGCGTGGAGTTCCGCGCCGTGCCTGACAGCGCCTTCGAACTGCCCGCGGACCTCGTCTTGCTGGCCATGGGCTTTGTTGGCCCCGAACCGGGTCGTCTGCTGGAGGATCTCGGCACGCGATTGACCGCGCGCAACACCCTCTGGCGTGACGATCGGTGGATGACCAGCGTGCCGGGCGTCTTCGCCGCCGGCGACATCCAGCGTGGGCAGTCACTGATCGTGTGGGCCATCGCCGACGGCCGGGCCGCGGCGCGGGCGATTGATCAGTACTTGGAGGACAGGCCGTTCCCGCCGTCTTGACGTGTTCCCGGCAGAACTCCCTGAGTCGAGTTTTTCAGATCAAGACGAGCCGGCCGCCAGGGCACGGAATCAGCCGATACGGGTTCGAGCGAGGACCGGTCCACCTGGAAAACTTGACTCTGCAGATTCCCAGCACATGAGTCAAGTTTTCTCGCCCGGCCGGAGGACGGGCCAGCCAACACTGCCCCTAGCGAGCGGCGCACCCGGGCGGGCCCGGGACACATCGCGTCAGAAACTGTCCCGCCAAACGGGGTAGTTTCTTGGGAGGCGGAGCCGCAGCGGCACATGCTCGACGGGGCGGAGCCTCGCTGGTGCCTGCTCGCAGGCTTGAGGCAGAGACGGGCCGATGGGAAGCGTTGGCCGCGGCCTCCTCGAGGAAGGCCGCATCGCGAACCGTTCGCCCCGATTGCGCGTAAGATTCTCTGAGAGGCTCTGGCATGATGCACACCCTGAAGGCGGTCAAGTTCCTTTTCATGGCGCCCTTGATCGTGGCGCTGCTCTTCGTCATCAACCTGATGACCTGGAGCGGCGAATGGTGGGTGCAGTGGGCGGCGCTCGGCATCGGCATCGCCTGGGTGATCAGCCTGATGCGAGTGATCCGGGCCGTCATCGTCGCGGGCGGCCTCGCCGCGCTGGGTGCCATTCTCATGAAGCGTCGAGGAACGTAAGTCCTCCTCACCAGCTCCCTGCGCCCGACCAACTCGTTCACCCTCGACTCGGTGGTCGTCCGGACCGGCGAGACGCCTGGCATTTGCTGCTCGCCGACGCCTTTCGATCGGCGCCGGGTCGAGTCGATGATGCTCGAGGCCCGGCGGTCTCGGCGGCCATGTGGTCCACTTCGGTGAGTGAGGCCTCAGACGCCGTGACCGTACCCGTGTTCAGGCTCCTCGGGTTCCGTCGGCGCCTGCACGGTGAGGCGGACGTTCACGTCCTTGCGTACGGCGTACGCCTCGGGCGTCGCGGGTGCCCCTCGCCCCTTGAGGGGCTGTGCTCGTGCCGGGGGTTCATCCCTGGTGTGCGAGGTCTGCATGACCATGTCCTTGTGATTCCCTTTCTCTTCTCTCGTCACGGGGTTCTCAGTTCTTCACCGTCTTGCTTATCGGCAGCTCGCGCCCAAAACGAAAGGGCCACCATCCGGTGTCGGATGATGGCCCCTTGACTTCCCTGAATCTGGTGTCTGGCGCGTCTAGCGCAGCATCATCCACTCGTGGCCGTCGGCCCAAGTAGGCCGACGCCCAGAATAGCGAGGAGTCGAATGCTGCCCAGTCCGTACATGACTATCCCTCAGGATACCACCAGATGGACCGGCGCGGGTAGACTGGGGCCGTGATGCGCTATGTGCCCGTTCTGGCGGTGGTCATGACGGCAGCAGCCCTCTATGTCTCCCGGGGCGTGCTCGATCAGACGTCGACCGCCGACGGGTCGACGCGCGTCGCGTTGCTGCCCCCGTGGGCCGCCCTTGTCGCCTTCGCGGCCATGGGCGCCCTGGGCGTGCTGTGGCTGCATCGCAGGGCCCTCCCGCGCGCCAGTGCCACGGCCGTGCGCCCTCCCATCGGGCCACTGGTCGTACCAACGCTCCTTCTTGGAGTCCTCCTGCTTCCGTATCTGCCGTGGATCCCGGACGCGATGCCACAGCTGCAGATGCTCGCGGGCCCGCTGCGAGCCGTGATCTGGCTGGTCGTCATCGCGCAGTTCGGCTGGGTGTTGTGGCAAGCGCGCCTGCTCACGGCAGACTGGCTCGGGCATCGCACGGTCGCACAGATGGCGCTGGTAGTGGCAGTCGCCACGGCGCTGGTGTCAGGCGTGGCCGCGGCGCGACTCACTCACACGGCCCTCTATCCTGCGGGTGACGAGCCGCACTATCTGATCATCGCGCAAAGCCTGTGGCGGGATGGCGATCTCAAGATCGAAAACAACCATCAGCGGGGTGACTACCGGGAGTACTTCCAGCCGGACCTGGCCCCCCACTACGTCACGCGCGGATCCGACCAGGAGATCTACTCCATCCATCCGGTGGGGCTGCCGGCGCTCGTCGCGCCCGTGTACGCGATGGCGGGCTATCGCGGCGTCGTCTTCGGCATCGTGCTGATGGCGGCGGCAGCCGCGGGCCTGATGTGGCGGTCGGTGGTGAGGGCCACCAACACCCCTGGCGCCGCCACGTTCGGGTGGGCAGCGGTCGCGATGACGACACCGTTCCTGTACAACTCGTTCGCGGTCTATCCGGAGGTCGCCGCGGGCCTGGCCGCAGTCATCGCGCTGACATGGGCGGCGGCGACGCCGGCCAGCGCGAAGGCCGCGCGTTGGTTGCCCGTGGGCCTGGCGTCGGCCGCGCTCCCGTGGCTCAGCACCAAGTACGCGCCGATGTCGGCCGTCCTCGTGCTGGTCGCGTGCGCGCGTCTCGCCTGGCCCGCGAAGGAAGGGCGAGCGGCGCGTTTGTCGGTGGGCGACATCGTGCCGGGGACCTTCGCGGTGATCGCACCGTACGCGCTGTCGCTGGCGGCCTGGTTCTGGTTCTTCTACGCGATCTGGGGTGTGCCGCTGCCACAGGCACCCTACGGTGCCCTGGTCCAGACGACGCCGTTCAATCTGGTCTTCGGGGCGCCGGGCCTGTTGTTCGACCAGGAGTACGGTCTGCTCGCCTACGCCCCTGTCTACATTCTCGCGGGGACCGGGCTGTGGGCCATGTGGCGCGAGGGGGGAGACCTGCGGCGGCGCGGCTGGGAGACGGCGCTGACGGTCTTGGCCCTGCTCGGGACGGTGGGCGCCTTTCGCATCTGGTGGGGTGGGTCGGCCTCGCCCGGCCGCCCGATGGTGTCGGGCTTGTTGCTGCTGGCTCTGCCGATGGCCGTAGCCTTTCGTGCCTCGCCGGCGGGCTCCGCGCGTCGAGCGACCCAGCACCTGCTGCTCTGGTTGAGCATCGGCGTGGCCGCCGTGATGGGGGTGGCCCAGGAAGGCTCCCTGATCAACAACGGCCGTGACGGCTCGTCTGGCTTGCTCGAGTATCTGTCGCCCCGATGGCCGGCGTGGAGCGCGGCACCGTCGTTCATCCAGCACGAGGCGCCGACGGCCATGCTGCACGCGGCCGCCTGGCTCGCGCTGGCTGCCGCGGCCGCGCTGGTGCTTGGCCGCGTGCGGACACCTCGTCCCGGAGTGGCCTCGGCCGCCGCGCTGGCGGGCAGTGGGACGGTGCTGCTGGCGGCGGCCTTGCTGGTGCCCGTCCTGCCGGCGGATCCCGCGTGGCCGGCGCTCGATCTGCGCGCGCGCGCGCGGCTCCCACTGCTCGACTCGTTCGACACGGTGACCAGACCGATTGGGATCGAGTACACGCCATTCCGCGTGACGTCAGCCTCGACGCTGGCCACGCACGTGGCGCTGCACGTCGATCCCGACAGCAGGGCCGAGCCTCAACCCCTTCGCGTCATCCACAACGGACGCGTGTCGCTGCCAGCCGGCCGCTATCGCCTCGTCGTCGAATGGGCCGGCCAACGGCAGGGCGAGTCGATCGGTCTGCAGGTCGGACGCACGGGCGAGCCGTGGCGCACGTGGCCGGTGGACGCGCAGCCGGGAGAACACTGGAGCATGGAGGTGGACCTGCCATTGGACGCGAGTTTCGTCGGTCTTCGGGGATCCACCGAGATCGAACGCGCCATCGCGCACATCACCTGGACACCGATCTCCGTCGTCGAGGCGTCGAAGCGTCCCCGGCTCCCGACCGTCATGGGCGCGTCGCAGTCGGGCGGGTCCGCGATCTTTCATTACGACGAGAATGCCTTTCAGGAAGCGACCGGCTTCTGGGTGCGCGGAGGCCGGACGACGCGGCTCACCATCCACCGGCGGCAGCCGAACGAGCCCCTCAGGCTTCGCGTGCACAGTGGACTCATCGCCAATCTCCTGCGGCTGTCGATGCCCGGGTGGACCGAGACGCGGGAACTGATGCCGCTCACGCCCGTCATCGTCGACATTCCCGCGGGCGACCGGGCCCTCGTCACCCTCGAGCTCTCCAACGACCACGAGTTCGTGCCGATGGTACTGGATGCGGCCTCGAGCGATCATCGTCCGCTGGGCGTGTGGGTGGAGGTGCTCGGGCCATGAAAGATCTTCGTCGCGAGTACGCGAGCCGGGCGCTCGACGACACCGGCGTCGATGCGGATCCCGTGACTCAGTTCCGCCAGTGGTTTTCCGAGGCGCTGGAGGCCGACCTCCTCGACGCCAACGCCATGAGCCTCGCCACGGTGTCGGCCGAAGGTGAACCCTCGGTGCGGATCGTGCTGCTCAAGGGCGTGGATGAGCGCGGGTTCATGTTCTACACGAACTACGAGAGCCCGAAGGGCCAGCATCTTGCCGGACGTCCGCGGGCGAGCCTGCTGTTCTTCTGGGCAACGCTCGAGCGACAGGTGCGGATCAGCGGCACCGTGTCGCGCCTGCCGCGCGAAGAGTCGGAGCAATACTTTGCGACGCGCCCCGTCGAGAGTCAGTGGAGCGCCTGGGCGTCACCGCAAAGTGCCGTGATTGCCGACCGCCCCACGCTCGAGCGTGCCTACGACGCCGTGAAGCGGCAGTATCCGGAGCAGCCGATTCCATGTCCGCCCAATTGGGGCGGCTTCGCCCTCGCTCCCGAGCAGGTGGAGTTCTGGCAGGGACGTCC
Source organism: Acidobacteriota bacterium (assembly GCA_052389315.1). Classification (GTDB taxonomy): domain Bacteria; phylum Acidobacteriota; class Vicinamibacteria; order Vicinamibacterales; family UBA2999; genus JACCSI01. Next base: position 24,437 of record JBQTIE010000412.1, on the reverse strand, counting down.
CAGCCGCCTCCATGACCGGATTCTGTACACGCGGCGGCCCGACGGCACCTGGTCACGCGCACGCCTCGCCCCCTGACACCGTGCGCCCCGCACCCCAGGCACCGACCCGCCCGGCACACCCGACCTAGAGTCTTGAAGGCCGAGAATCCTTACGAATGAGTCAAGTGTTTCAATCGGCCTTCAAGACTCTCGCCCGGCCGGAGGCCGGGCAAAACCCATACCGCCACTCGCGAGCGGCGCACCCGGGCGGGCCCGGGACAGATCGCGTCAGAAACTGTCCCGCCAAACGGGGTAGTTTCTTGGGAGGCGGAGCCTCACCGCCCAACATGCCCGCCGGTCTCAGGCGAAGCCTCGCTAGAATGGCCTGCGCATGAGTCAAGTTGTTCGGCGAGGAGCCCCGACCGCTCTGCTCGCCGGGTCCGAGGCGGAGCCTCGCCACGACTGACCGCCGCTTGCGTGCGCAAGTGCTCGCGTGCCCGGTTCGCGGCTGTGGACAGCCGATTGCGGGCGGCGCAGGGGAGTTCCGCTGTCCGCGTGGGCACACGCACGATGTGGCGCGCAGCGGCTACGTGAACCTGCTCCAACCTCAAGATTCCAGGTCGCCCGCGGCCGGCGATTCGCGCCAGGTGGTGGAGGCCAGAGTCCGATTGATCGACGCTGGAATCGGGCGCCGGCTGGTGGAGCACGTCGCGCGTCACGCGACAGCCCTGCTCGCGAGCGACGGGACCGCTCCCGTGGTCGTCGATCTCGGCTGCGGCGCCGGGCACGCCCTCGGGGAGTTGGCTGCTCAGCGCGTGGTTGACGGCATCGGCATCGACCTGTCCGTCGCCGCCGCCAGGCGAGCCGCGACGCGATTCCGGCAGCTGACGTGGGTCGTCGCCAACGCCGATCGTCGCCTGCCGGTGCTGAGCTCGAGCGTGGACCTCGTGTTGTCGCTTTACGGGCGCCGAAATGCCGCCGAGAGCGCCCGCATCCTCGCCCGTGGAGGCCACTTGTTGATGGCGGTGCCCGCCCCCGACGACCTCATCGAGCTGCGCACGCTCGTCCTGGGCCGCGGCGAGCGGCGCGACCGCAGCGAGGCCCTCATCGTCGAGCACCAACCCCATTTCACGCTGATCGAGCGCGCCGTCGTGCGGGACCATCTGCGGCTTGGTCCAGACCAGCTGCGAGATGCGCTGAACGTCACGTATCGCGGAGCACGCTCAGCCGTGGTCGCACGCGCTGCGCAGCTCGACGCGCTGGACGTCACCGTCGCGTCCGACGTCCTGCTCTTCGCGCTGCGCTGAGGCGGCGCCACACCACGCGCGAAGGTGGTGACTCCCCCAACCGGCCTGGACACTCGACGGCCTCGCGGCGTCCCAGTTCGCGGTTCCCTGGTCAAGACGCCGGGCGTGTCTCGACGTTCACATAGTACAGGTCGGTCGCGACTCCGAAGGATTGACGCGGAATGGTGTTGGGCATCGACTGCCAGCTTGTCGTCGGGTGAATGAGTTGCCACTGTCCGGCGATCCCGACACGGACAGGCATCGCGAAAGCCGGCACCTCGGCGCGCCACCGGTACGAGAGCCTCTGTCCTGACTCGTCGAACTCGAGCTCGAGCACCGGAATGGTCGCGCGGCGGAGGTATTGGTCGAAGAGCGGCGTCAGATCCTGGTTGAGGCGTTGATTGAAGAACCGTACGAGATCTTCGGTCATGATGTTTCGGTACTTGAACGTCTGATAGAGGTCACGGATGAGCGCCCACCAGCGTGGGTCGTCGTTAACCACGTGGCGCAGCGTGTTGAGGAACAGCGCCCCCTTGAAATACTGGTCCGCGGGCGGGGTGCGATGAATGCCGCGCTCGGTGATGATGGGCTCGCGGTTCTGCACCTTGGACTTGTATCCGTTCACGTACTTCAACGCATCGGCGTACCCGAACACGTGCTCGACGTACAGGTTCTCGAGGTAGGTCGCCCAGCCTTCCTGTATCCACATGTCGGACACGTCGGCCGCCGACACCGCGTTGCCGAACCACTCGTGCGCGCTTTCGTGGACGATGATGAAGTCGAACTTGGGGCTGACGCCCACGCCGGTCCAGTCTCGCTCGAGATAGCCGTTGGCGAACCGATTGCCGTAGGTGACTGCGCTTTGGTGCTCCATCCCGGAGTACGGCACCTCGATGAGCTTGTAGCCGTCCTTCGGGAACGGGTAGTCGCCGAAGAACCGCGCGAAGGCTTCGAGCATGGGCTTGGCCTGGGCAAATTGCGTACGCGCGCGCTCGAGGTTGGCTGGCAGGACGAAGTAGTCGAGCGGGAGGTCGCCGTGCACGTCGGCAAAGTGCATGTACGCGCCGATGTTCAGCGACACGTTGTAGGAATTGATCGGGTAGTGGATACGCCAGTCCCAGCGGGTGTACCCGTCGCCAAGGTCCGTCTTGCCCATGAACTTGCCGTTGGAGACCTCCACGAGGTCGCTCGGAATCTCGACGCTGAGCTCCATGCCGTCGGGCTCGTCTCGCCACTGGTCCTTGTTCGGCCACCAGAGGCTCGCGCCCTGGCCTTCGCACGCCGTGGTGATCCACGGCCGACCCGACGAGTCCTTGCCGAAGCTGAAGCCTCCGAAGCGTCCTGTTTCCGTGGGTGTTCCCGAATAACGAACCTCCACGACGTATTCGCGGCCCGCGAGGAGGGTGTCCGGGAAGTTCACAAAGAGGGCGTTGCCTTCGCGCTCATAGGAGAGGTCGCTCGTGCCGAGCCGAAGGGCGTCGACGCGCAAATTGGCGTACAGGTCGAGTTGGATGCGCGTGTCGTCGGACAGCATACGAAACCGAATGCTGTTTCTTCCGGAGATCTGGCGTGCTGCCGGATCGACACGGAGGTCGAGATCGTAGTACCGAAGGTCGTTGTTGGCACGATAGCGCCCGTATTCGCCTCGCAGGATGTCGGCGCGCGTGACCGGCCGTGGCGTCGCGACGGTGGTTGGCTGCCCGGGAGCGTCTACGGAAGCCAGCGGGGTCGTGACGCCCAGCAGCAGCCATACCCACGCACCTATCCGCGCCGCGCGCCGCCACGAAGCCAGGCCGGGATCAAGGGGAAGAAGGACGTTCTGGCGAACGCCCGAATCTCGCGGAATCATCGCCGAAAACATACTCGATCCGGAGGGCCGCGTACGATTCAGCCGTCGGCATCGTTATAGCTCGTGATGGGTGGAGGCGTTGGACGCGTGAGTCGCGGTGGAGGCCTCAAAGGCGGAACCCTGATGACCGGCGCAGAATCGCTCGCCGGCCGTCGGCGGCCGGTTGGGTGGCAAAAACTGAAATTACACCCGACCCCTTTGTGGAAATCCGGGCTCGGCGACTATCATCTGAGGCTGAACGGGGTCAGTTGGATGCCCTTTGAGCCCACGCCGCCGCCCATCGTCGGCACTCCGGCGCTCGAAACAACGGGTGATCTCATCGCGAGGGCCCGGGGCGGCGATGCCGAAGCCGCTGATGCCCTGTTTCGGCGTTCCCTCCCATCGCTGCAACGGTGGGCGCGGGGTCGCCTGCCACCGTACGCCCGGGACCTGGCCGACACGCAGGACCTCGTCCAGGAGACGGTCCTCAAGGTCCTCAAGCACCTCGACACCTTCGAGGCACGCCATCAAGGGGCGCTCCAGGCGTATCTCCGGCAAGCCGTGGCCAATCGCATCCGGGACGAGATTCGTCGGGTGCGGCGGCAACCCCAAGGCGGCCCGCTCGACGAGGGGCACCCCGATTCCGCCCCCTCACCGCTCGAGCACTCGATTGGCCGCGAGGGCATCGCGCGCTACGACGCTGCGCTCCAACGCCTGTCGTCCGACGATCGCGAAGCGATCATCGCGCGACTGGAGCTCCAGCAAAGCTACGACGACATCGCGCTCGCCCTGGGAAAGCCGACGGCAAACGCCGCTCGCGTCGCCGTCGTCCGCGCCATTTCGCGCCTGGTGCAGGAGATGGACTATGTCCGGTGAACCTCTCCGGTTCAGCCGGGTGATCGAGTCCATTGCCGACGGCCAGGCAGTGGACTGGTCGGGCCTGGACGAGTCGCCCGACGAACGCGAGCGCCGCATTCTGGGCCACCTTCGCCTGATCCACTCGGTCGCCGAACTGCACCGCACGACCATCGTCGAGAACGCCGAGACCATCGCCTGGCCGGAAGGCGGGCAGGCACGGGACGAGGCGCCACGATGGGGCCATCTCGTTCTGATCGAAAAACTCGGCGAGGGCGCCTTTGGCCAGGTCTATCGTGCCAGGGACCCATGGCTGGACCGGGAAGTGGCCTTGAAGCTTCACAAGCACGGGCCCGATCACCAGACCGGCGTCACCCGTCTGATCCAGGAGGCCCGCACGCTGGCGCGTGTGCAGCACCCCAATGTCGTGGCCGTTCACGGCGCCGACCTGCACGACGGCCGCGTGGGCCTCTGGATGGAGCTGGTCCGGGGCCGGACGCTCGCCGACCTCGTGGCCAGCACCGGCCCCCTGAGCGCCGAGGAGGCGACCGTCATCGGGCAGGATCTCTGCCGAGCCGTGTCGGCGGTCCACGCCGCCGGCCTCGTGCATCGCGACATCAAGGCGCAGAACGTGATGCGAGACCTGAACGGCCGCCTGGTGCTCATGGACTTCGGCGCTGGAGGTACGCCCCTGTACCTCGCTCCTGAGGTGCTTGAAGGGGGTGCGGCCACCCGGGCGTCGGATGTCTATGCGCTCGGCGTCCTGGTGTATTTCCTGTTGACCGGGGGCTATCCGGTCCGGGGTGCCTCGATCCACGACCTTCGGGCCTCGCACGCGCGAGGGGATCGCCTTCCCCTCCGACAGGCGCGTCCGGACGTGCCCGAGTCTCTCGGCCAGGCCGTCGATCGGGCCATCGAGAGCTCCGAGGAGGCACGATTCGGAAGCGCCGAGGAATTCCGCGAGGCCCTGGCTGCGGTCCCGACACGATCGGTGGCACCGATTCGGGAAGCCCCTGCCCCAACCACCGGCTGGTTCAGGTTCACCCGGCGGACGACCTTGGCCGGAGCCCTCGCCGCGGTGGTGACGGCCACTGCGGGATGGTTCCTGTGGCCTGTCTCGACGCCCCTCACCAGTCCCGATACCTCGTCCATTCAAGTCATGGCGGTCCTGCCCTTCGACAACCTCTCACAGGCGCCGGACGAGGCGTTCATCGCGACAGGCGTGACCATGGAGCTGACCTCGCGGCTGGCCGAGGTCGGGCCGCTTCGCGTCGTGCCGTGGAGTTTCATGCGGCGGGCGGCGACTCAGACCATGACCATGCAAGAGATCGGCGATGCCACCAAGGCCGACGCCATCGTCGAGGGGTCGGTGCAACTGTCCCCTGCTGGCGAATCGGCCGATCGCCGCGCTCGCGTGCGCGTGCAGCTGTACAAGGCCGACACGGGAGCCTTGCTCTGGACGGAGGCGTACGAGCACAACTTCGCGGACGTGATCGCGCTCCAGGCCAACATCGCGGCAGCCATCGCCACCCGCGTCAATGCCGTTCTCAGTCGCCGCGCGTCGGCCCGTCTGTCGCGCGCGCGCCCGGTGGTTCCCGGCGCGCTCGAAGACTTCCTCAAGGCTCGCGAGCTGCTGGAAGGGCGCAACGACATTCCCGGCGCGCTGGAACTGTTTCGGAGCGCCACCCAGAAGGATCCTGGGTTTGCAGAAGCACACGCGGGGCTGGCGAATTGCTACAGTCTGGAATCGGCGTACTCGGCGTCGGTCTCCGCGCAAGTGGCGCTCGAGCGCACACTCGCCGCGAGCGGTCGGGCCATTGCCCTGGATCCCGACATGGCCGACGCGTACGCCGTTCGAGCGTTTGCCTGGCTGGCTCTCGCCTTCGACTGGAAGGCAGCCGAGATCGACCTCACCCGCGCCCTGGCGCTCGACCCCGACAACGCCAAGGTGCAGGATCTCTACTCCAACTACCTGACCATCCGGGGCCGTCATGACGAGGCTGTGGCGGCGTCTCGGAAGGCCGAAGAACGATCGCCCATGTCATCGGCCTACAGCCGCAAAGTCGCGTGGGCGTTGTATATGGGGCGTCGCTACGACGAGGCCATCGCTCAGCTGACACGCACCCTCGCGATCGAACCCGACTATCAACCGGCGCGCACCCTCCTCGGCCGCGCGTACCTGCTGACCGGCCGCGACCAGGAAGCGCTCGAGGAGTTCGCAGCCACGAAGTGGACGCTCATGGCCGCGGTCACGCGCGCGCGCGCCGGCGACACCGCCGAGGCGCTCCGCCTGGCCAACTCGGCTGCGGGCGCCACCGCGCCGCGGGCGACCACGCCTTACGACCTGGCCATCCTCTACGGGGCGCTCGGCAACGTCGACGCCGGCCTCACCCATCTGGAGACCGCGCACCGCCTTCGCGACGCGGCCTTGGCGCACCTGGCCGTCGATCCGCTGCTGGACCCCCTGCGCGCCAGCCCTCGCTATCTCGAGCTCCTTCGCCGCATGTCGTTGTCCGACTGACACCGCTGCCACAGGGTTTTCGGCTTGACGACGGCCAGGGTGGATCTCTACACTCTGCCGACTCTCGACCAAGTCGTGCGAAGGAGTTACGCCAATGGCCAAGAACAAGAACCTGAAGCCCCTCCTCATGGCGGTTGAATCCGTGCTCAAACAGCTCGGCGACCCCGCAGCGCTCAAAGAACCCTTGCGCAAGCAGGTCAAGAAGCTCGCGAGCACGCACGGCGATTACAAGAAGCTGTGCTTCTTCGCACAGGTCGCGCCAGGCAAGAAGCCGAAGTAGGCCGAGGCGGGACCGTGAGTTCCGGCGGGGGCAAGGTTCTCTTTCGGCGCTCGCCGTCCGTCGTCGCCTATTGGGCAGACGACCAGCTTCAGTTCCACAACTTCGCGACCGGGGCGGTGGTGCGAGGCACGGCCCTGACCATTGCTCTACTCGACTATTTCTCCACGTGGCAATCGGCCGAGGAGTTGATCGGCCAGTCGAGCCAGCCCCCAGATGAACTTCGGCGTGCGGTTTCAGACTTGCACGAAGGATCGTTCCTGCACCGCTCCGATGGCCCGGTCTCTGCGTCCGAATCCGGGATGCGCGCCTGGCACACGTGGAACCCGGCTGCGGGCTTTTTCCACTTCTCGACCAAGGATGTGGCGTTCGTCGAGGATCTGGAGCAGGCCGATGAGTGGCTGGCCACGCGTGCCGAGGACTTTCCCGCGCCTCCGCTTTTGAAGCCACTGCGGAGCAAGGGGGCAATCCGGCTGTCACGTGCCCGCGTGCCCGGATCCCTGGCCGACGCGCTCCGGCGGCGACGGACGTGGCGGCGCTTCGGGCATTCGGCGGTGTCCAAAACACGGCTCGGCGCGCTGCTCGACCTCACCTTCGGCGCGCGGTACTGGCTGGATCTCGGCGCGGCCGGACGGTCGTTCCTGCGGACGTCGCCCTCGGCCGGCGCGCGCAATCCACTCGAAGCCTATGTCGCCATCCGGCGGGTGCCTGGTATTCGGCCCGGCGTCTACGCGTACGCGGTTGCAGACCACCGGCTCGTGCCGATCAATCGACAGCTGCGTCCGCTGTCCGACTACTTCCCTGGCCAGGCGTGGTACGCGGGGGCGGACGCGGTGGTGTTGATGACAGCGGTCGTCGCACGAACGGAATGGAAGTATCCGTTCGCGAGGGCGTATCGGACGCTGCTGCTTGAAGCCGGGCACTTCGCCCAGACTTTCTGTCTAGTCGCGACCGCGCTGGAACTGGCGCCGTTCTGCACGGCTGCATTGGCGGATTCGCTCATCGAGCATGACCTTCGCGTCGATGGAGTGAGCGAAACGCTCGTGTACGCGTGCGGTGTCGGCTCAAGACCTTCGGGGGTCAGCTGGGCGCCATGGCCGAACGCCGCGGACGCGCCGACGCGACAGCCCGTCCGGCCCCGCCGATCGAAGTCGGACCGCAGGACCAGTTCGTCGTGGCGCGAGCGCCGTCGTCGGTTCGGCACCGGGGAGAAAACTTGACTCTGCAGATTCCAACTGCGAAGCGGAGCTTCGTTCGAGTTCTTGGCGGTGTTGAGGCGGAGCTTCGCTAGCCTGATATGGAATGACCACTTGTCAAGCCCCCGATTTTTCCATGGTGGCTTGGCGGGTGCCGAACAAGCGTCAGCTTGCCGGCATAGGAGCCTCTGACCACGTGGCGGGCGCGGTGTCCAGGGGCGCCGAAGGCGCCGCCCGGAGGGCGCGAAACCCTGGACGCCGTGTCCACCACGTGGTACTCGGACGCGTCGGTGGCCGGGCCGCGGAGACGGCGGACGATCGAGGGCGCTTCGACGACGAGTCACGCTGATATACGGTGGTTACCGCGATCGCTCGCGGCAGAGCACACATGACAGTGCTTCGTCGGGAGGACGTGCAGTCTAGAGTCGCGAGTTGGGACGGACGTCCGTATCGCATTGCTAGCTCGCCGATCCTCGCAATCGTGCCTCTGAACATCCGCCGTCCCCGCGGTCCGCCACAGCGGCGCGTCATCGTTTGCTTAATGCCTTTTTACAATAGGGCATGCGGCCGCTACTTCGCCGGTGCCGGTGCTGGTTGCAGTGCCGCCCACAGGAAGCCGGCGAGCTCGCGCGCGATCGCCACCGCGATGTTTGGTGCCGGCTTATGTTCCGCCGCCAACTTCCGAATGCGTCGACACAGACGCTGCTGCGCCTTGTCCGCGATGGCAATCACGCGGCCCGGCTGTCCCTTGCGCTGCCGCGTCAACGCCACGCCGACGCTCGGACGATGTTGATAGTGCCACGCCGTTTCCACCAGGAGCCGCCGGACCAGCGCGTTCCCCGTGCGCGTGATGCGGCCGCGCCGATGTTTTTCGCCGCTGGAGTCCTCGCCGGGCACGAGCCCGAGATACGCCATCAACGCCGGCGCCGAGGCGAACCCCGGAAGTCATGCAGCTCGGCGAGGATCAACATCGCCGTCAACGTATCGATGCCTCGGAAGCAGCGCAACCACCCGACCGGCTCCCGATACGGATCGGTCTCGGCGATCTCCGACAGCCGGGCATCCAGTTCCAGCAGCCGCGCCTCGGTGTGATCGATCGCCAACAGATAATCGTCGATGACCGCGCGCTCGGCCGCGTGCGTCCAGCTCAGACTGTCGACCCACTGGCGGTGCGCGCGTGTCCAGTTCCGACCCGCGTAGTGCAGGCCGCGCCGCAGGAGCAACTTGCCCAGGCGATGCCGGCAGCGTTGGAGATCCTCACGGGCATCATCGCGCCTCCGGGCCAAATCCCGTACCGCCTCGTCTTCCGGCGTTGGCGGTTGCACCGCGGTCAGCAATCCGGCACGGCCCAACTCCGCCAGCTTGCGCGCGTCGCGGCGATTCGTCTTGACGCGTTCCCCAGGCTTCCGGGGAATCAGCGCCGGCGCCACCACGTCGCACCCCACACGCGACGTCGTCACCTGGCGCTGCAGGGCATACCCGACGGGAGGCCCAGCGATCAAAGAACGCCTGCACGTCGCCGGGACCCAGGCGATCGCAGATTGCCTGCAAGCGCGTCGGATCGGCGCAGGCGAGAAAGCCGTTGTCGAGACTCTCGAAGGTGACGCCGGCGGCCCGCAGTTGTTGCTTCACCCACTCGTGGCCGTTGAGACACAGCTTGATCGGGTACGGCATGTAGATACCGAACTTCAGGAAGGCCGGCCCCCAGTCCGGGTCCTGCACGTAGAAGTAGTAATGATTGACGGCGACGGACTGGCGCGAGAACTCGAAGCTGACGCCGCCCTTCGGGCCGAATCGCTTGTGCGCCTTGAACGCGCGCATCTTCTCTTGCGCCACGCCGATCACGATCACGCCATCGGCGAGTGGCCGGCGGGCGCGATAGTCGGCGACCACGTCGTCCTTGCGTTGGCCGCGCTCGAAGGTGATCAGCGGCACGTCCCCGGTGGTCGCGTACGTCTTGATCGCGCCGACGTATCTGTCGAGCATCGGCGTGAACAACGCCGGGGACGGGATCGGATGGCCCAAGTGATCGCGCAAGAAGTAGCACAGCCCGCCGGAGGTTTGCAGCTTCGGCAGATAGGCGTGCAAGTAGAGGCGATCGAGACAGCGAATGGACAGGGTCACGTGGTCGCGAATAAGCTCGTGCCCGTTGGGCATCGGCGGCTCCTTTTGGCGAAGAAGTCGCCGCATGCTACTCCGCACGGAGTACGCCGATGGCGTCCATCGGCGTCAACGCTTTTATTCCCAGTGAAGCTGCGCCTCAAACCGGCGCCGCGCTCTTTTCCCTCGCCAAGAACCCAAACGAAGCTCCGCTTCGCTAGCGTCCATATCTCGTCTTGCCTCGCCTCCGGCGGGGTGGACATCTTCTATGGCCGGTCGAAAAACTTGCTTCATTCGTTACGCCTCAGGCCATAGAAGATGTCTAGTCGGCCAGCAGCAACACGGCCAGGACGGCGAGGGCCACGAGCAGCACGAGTCCGAGGACCTTCCAGACGCTGAAGGGATACTTCCCCGCAATCTTTCCGGTGTAGCCGTTCACGATCACCTGAAACGCCCGCCGGCCGTAGTCGTACGACAGCAACCACACGGGCACCAGCACGTGCTTGAACGTCTGCCCTGAGAACGCGGGGAAAATGCGCAGATTCCGATACGTGTCACCGGGCACCTGCCTCCCGCACAATCGTTCGAGCGCCGCGTGCATCTGTTCCTGTGATTGCCGCGCGGCATCCATCAAGACCACCTTGTAGTGCTCGACGACGTGGCCAGAGAGAAAGGCGGTGCTGTAGGGCACGACCTCCTGGGTGGGAAACGGCTCGACGCTCCTCAGCAGGTCGAGCGGGAGCCCCTGCGTTCCCGGCACCGGCTCATCGTCGAAAGAGTGATCGATGACGCCCGAAGCGGCCTCCCATCGTGTGCGCTGCTCCCGGCGCACGACGCGCCGGCCGTTCCGGTCGCGACCTTCGACGTTGACGTAGTAGTGATAGCCTGCCTCGGCTTCCCAGGGGCAATGCACCTGGGCGTCGAAGGTCCAGTACGGGATGTACAGGCTGTGGACCGTGTCGACCAGTGCCGTGCGCGCGAGCCTGCCTGGCGCGAGCCACTTGCTGCGCCACCAGCGGCGAATGTCGTCGCGCACCCGAGCGGCATCGATGCGGAACGGGAGCACGCCCTGTGGCCGAATCGGCGCCTTGATCTCTTCGTAGTCGACCAGTGCCGGAGCGCCGCAGAACTCGCAGTTCTGCCCGACGCGCGTGGGGTCGAAGACCATGACGGCACGGCAGCTCTGGCACTGGACCGTGCGTCGGGTCGTCTGCCATCCGCGCTGCTCCTCCGGCAGTTCGCGCAGCGTCGTGACCAGGTCGAGCTCGACCACCTTGCCCGTCTCGCGGTCGAAGGTGAACGGCGACTCGGTGCCGCAGAAGGGGCAACTCAGTTTCTGCTGGGCGGGGTTCCACTCGGCCTGCGCCCCACAGGCCGGACAGGCATGCTTTTGAAGCGCCGAGATCTCGGGCGACATGAAAGCTGACCGCGAGAGCGATGGGGACGTGACGCGCCGGCCGGCTACCCCGCCATGTAGCTGGTGAGCGCCGCGCGGGGAATGCGCCACGTCGACCCGACCTTCTTGCCCTTCAATTCCCCGGAGTCGAGCACGGTCATGACGTCGCTCTCGCTGACACCCAGGGCGTGCGCCGCTTCGGCGGGGCTCAGCAGCTCGGCCACCGCGGGCGTCGGGGGAGCCGGCGGCGCGACAGTGGGCGTGGCCTGCCCGCCGGCAAAGCCCTGCTGCATCATCTGCTGGGCCAGGCCGAAGCCGACGGCCAGCTCCGCCGCCGTGCCTGCCGCCCCCGCGCTAGCGCCACCGGATTCGAAGCCCTTGCCCATCTGGTACTTGACGAAGTCGTTGAGGTTCCCGATGGCAGCCATGCTCGAGCGCTTGTCGATCGCCTGTTCGACCTCCGGCGGCACCGACACGTTCTCGACGATGAAGCTGGTGATTTCGAGCCCGTACTTGGAGGAGACGGCCGGGTTGATGAGGGGCAGCAGCGCGTCGCCCAGCTCGCTGTACCGGGAGGCGGCGTCGAGCACCGGGATCTTCGTCGATGCCAGGGCGTCAGTGAAGATGCTGACGATGCGAGAGCGCATGGTGTCGCTGAACTCGTCCACGCGGAAGTTGTGGTCGGACCCGGCGACCTCGCGCAGGAACGTCTTGGGCTCGGTAATCCGGAAGTCGTAAGTCCCGAAGGCGCGCACGCGCACGACGCCGAAGTCGTCGTCGCGCAGCATCACCGGGTTCGAGGTGCCCCACTTGTTGCCGGTGAACAGCCGGGTAATCACGAAATAGACGTCAGCCTTGAACGGCGATTCGAAACCAAAGGGCCACGACTGAAGCCTGGTGAGGACCGGGATGTTGTCGGTCGTCAGGCGATGGTTGCCAGGTCCGAACGTGTCGCCGAACTCGCCGAGGTAGACGAATTGGGAGACCTGCGACTCGCGCACGATGAGCTGCGCGCCGTTCTTGATCGCCTTGTCCTCGTCTGGGAATCGCCACGACAGGGTGTCGCGGGAATCGTCTGTCCACTCGATGATTTCGAGCAGTTCGCCTTTGATGAAATCGAGGATGCCCATTTGGTGTCTACTCCAGATGAAAGACGAACAAGGACTCCATCCGGTTCGCCGACGCGTCGTCCACGGCCGTCAGGCCTTGGGATTCAAAGCGGCCATGGTCGTGCGGACACCTCGCGTGTTCGAACCGCGTCGAGCGCTGCATGTCGGTGGTCCGCCGCAGCCGGGCCTCGCAGCGGGGATACTTTTCAGCCTGGCCCTCTCCTCCGCCGGGCCGTGCGGCACGCTCGCCAATGATAGCAAACAGGCGCAGCGTCGATCCGGGTGTCAGACGCAGGCTCTCTCGCGCGTCGAACCGGAAGCCGGTCATCACCACGTGATCTTTCGCTTGCCACTCGAGCACGCCCACGATCCCGAGTCCGCCCACGGCGGCGCCGATGGCGATCAGGTGCGAGGCGGTCATCGGTACCCCTGACGTCTCCCGCAGCGGCGGCGTGTCTGGAGGCTACGACTCACAAGTCCGGCGTGGCACGGGCGCCCTCGGACCGACCTCCAGGAACTGCACACGGGGTGGCATGGTCGGCGCCAGCGTAATGGAGACGTGTACGGCTCCTCGCTCGCACTCGAGCATCCACGTGCCACGAAGAGCGTTCTCGACCTGCGTGAACGGGCCGCCGGCGCGGCACGCGCCGACTTTCGCGACGAGCGCCTCAATCTCACGGCGACGGCGCTCCCGTGATTGGTCGAGGAACAGGTTGTCGGCCGCGAGGCGATCGGCGAGTTTCTCGTCCCACTGGACGATCAAACTGGACACCTCGTCTCGTGCCTGGACCAGCGCGGGCGAGGGCTGGGCCATGCGCGGCTGCAGGCCACCGGTCTGGTCGAGCAGCTCCAGGGCGCCGTTGAAGACACCGCCCCAGCCGGTGTACGTGCGGCTCCCCATCGCGATGAGGCCGACCCCGTAGTCGGGCAGCCACCGCATCTGCGACCCGAACCCTGGCAGTCCACCGCTGTGCGCGACCACGTGCCCGAAGCGGCATGTCTCGGTCACGCCGAGACCAAACCCGTACCCGCCCACGTTCAGCTGGACGGCCCCCTCGGCCGACCGGGTCACGACGCTGGCCCTCGGGCGCGCGATTTGCTGCATCTCTCGGAGCGAGGCGCGCGCCAGCGGCGGCATCTCCGGACCGTCACGCGGCGGCCAGGCAGACACGAATACACCGGTGTAGCGCGCCAAGTCGCGCAGCGAGGTCAGCATGCCGCCCATCGCCCCGAAAGCGCCGTCGCGCAGCTGAGGTTCTTCCTTCCATCGCTCGTCCTCCCACCGATACCCGTGGGCCAGTCGTGCAGCCGGTACCGCGGTGGGCTCGAGCGTCGTCGCGTTCATCCCAAGGGGCTTCAGGATGTGCTCGGACACGTAGGTGGCATACGGAACGCCTGAGACATGGGACACGATGCGCCCCAGAATGGCGAAGCCGTAATTGGAGTACTCGTAGGCGACGCCAGGGACATTCGAGAAGGGAATCCCCTGCCGGAGCATGGCCGTCATCTGTGCGTCGGTCGCCGCGAGCTGTTGATCGCCCCACGGGTTGTCTTCAGGGAATCCCTGGGCGTGGGAGAGCAGGTGGCGGATCGTGATGCGTGGGGCATCGCTGGTGGGATAGGTCAGCCCTTTGAGCTCCGGCACGTATCGTTCGGCGGGGTCGTCCAGCGACAACCGGCCTTCGTCACGCAGCTTGAGGATCGCCATCGCGGTGAAGCTCTTGGTCATCGACGCGATGCGAAAGGCCGTGTCGGCGTCCACCCGAGCCTTCGACGCGATGTCGCGGACTCCCGTGAAGCCCGAGTGGGCCAGCTCACCGTCGATGACGATGCCCCAGGCCGCACCCGGCACATGCTCGCGCGCCGCGAAGTCCGAGAAGAGGCGGTCGACGGCGGCAAATGCTCTCGCGAGCTTCACTCGCCGATCAGGATCGCTGAATCTGGCGGCGTCGAAGGCCACACGCGGCCCAGCGCCCTGACCAGACAGGCGTCCCTGCGGCGACGCGGTCGATCCATGCGCGATAGCGGTTGTCACCAGCACCGCGGCAAGACCTCGGTGGCTGAACATGGTCTTACCTCCTCGACGCAGTCTATCCGCATCGACTTCGCAGTACCATGATCGTCTTTCCGTATCAGTGCCCGGGCGCGTGACCGCGCCGGAGCCTGTGGAGATGCCCATGCATCGCTTCTCTGTAATTGCCGCCCTGTTCGTCCTTGGCGCGTGTGCCGCGCCGGCCCCATCGTCTGCGCCTTCGACGCCGCCTGCGCCGTCAATCGACGTCGTCGAGCTCAGCGCCACCGAGGCGCGCGATCGCCTGTCGGCCGGCACGCTCACCTCTCGTGCGCTGACGCAGGCCTATCTCGATCGCATCGCTCAGATCGACGATGCCGGGCCGGTACTGAACGCCGTGATCGATGTCAACCCGAATGCGCTGGCCGAGGCGCAGGCCCTCGACGCCGAGCGGCAGTCCGGCCGGGTGCGGGGGGGCCTGCACGGCCTTCCGATTCTGCTCAAGGACAACATCGACAGCGTCGCCATGGTGAACTCGGCTGGCTCGCTGGCGCTGGCCGACAACCGGCCGACCCGCGATGCGTTCCTGGTAGCGAGGCTGCGCGAGGCCGGAGCCGTGATGCTCGGCCGCACCAACCTGAGCGAATGGGCCAACTTCAGGTCCACACGGTCCTCGTCTGGCTGGAGCTCTCGCGGCGGACAGACGAAGAAACCCGTACGTGCTCGACCGTAATCCCTGCGGGTCGAGCGCGGGCACCGGCACGGCCATCGCGGCGAGCCTGGGCGCAATCGGCGTGGGCACCGAAACCGACGGCAGCATCATCTGTCCGGCGTCGGTAAGCGGTCTGGTTGGCCTCAAGCCCACGGTCGGCGTCGTCAGCCGCCGGGGCATCATCCCCATTTCGATTTCTCAGGACACGGCCGGACCGATGGGTCGGACCGTCGCCGATGTCGCGCTGTTGATGAACGGATTGGCTGCCGCCGATGACGCCGACCCCGCCGGCCCCGCGGCCCGCAGCCACATCAGCGCCGACTACGTCGCCTTTCTCAATCGAGGCGCGTTGAAGGGCAAGCGATTCGGTGTCCTCCGCCAGGCGATGAAGTTTCATTCCGACGTGGACCGGTCGGTCGAGGCGGCGATCGCGATCATCAAGGGCGCTGGTGGCGACGTCGTAGACGTCGCGATCGCGGGTTACAACGCGTGGAACGCGAGTGAGTTCGACGTCCTGCTCTACGAGTTCAAGGACGGGCTCAACGCGTACCTGAAAGCGGCAGGCGTTCCGCACGGATCGCTCGAGGCCCTGATCGCGTGGAACAGCGCCAATGCCGCACGTGTGATGCCGCACTTCGGTCAGGAGATCTTCGAGCAGGCACAGGCCAAGGGACCGCTGACCGATCCGGCGTACCTGAAGGCCCGAGCCGAGGCGCGTCGGCTGGCCGGCAGGGACGGACTCCTCGCCGCGCTCGACCGCGGGAAGCTCGATGCCATCATCGCGCCGAGCATGTCGCCCGCCTGGTTGACCGACCATGTGTTGGGTGACCACTTCCTGGGCGCCGGCTACGGCATGGCGGCGGTGGCGGGGACACCCAGCATCACCGTGCCCGTGGGCGAGAGTCACGGGCTGCCACTGGGGCTGACCTTCATGGGTCGCCCCTACAGCGAGGGCGACCTGATCGGGTTCGCCTACGCGCTGGAACAGGCCTCGCAGGCGCGCAAGGCGCCGCAGTACAAGACCTCGCTCGGCACGGAGTAGGATGGTCGAGACGATGGCGACACGGCGACTCCTCGCGTTCCTGACCTCCGGGCTCCTGCTGGCATCCTGTGCCGATGGCCCGCCCCCAGGCGCGGCCACACCGGAAGGGTCCGCGCCGGCTGCAGGGGCCCAGACCTTCGACGTGCTGATTCTCGACGCGCGCGTCGTCGATGGCACCGGGGCGCCGTGGTTCCACGCGGACGTCGGCGTGTCCGGCGACCGCATCACGGCCGTCGGGCGGCTGCAGGGCGCGCAAGCGACGATGCGCATCGACGCGCGCGGCCTCGTGCTGGCCCCAGGGTTCATCGATCTGCTCGGACAGTCGGAGTTCAACGTGCTGGTCGATCCCCGCGCGGCCAGCAAGATCACGCAGGGCATCACCACCGAGATCACCGGCGAAGGCGGATCCATAGCTCCCGTGAGCGACCGCATGATTGCCGAATCGGCGGCCTCCTACCGGTACTTCGGCGTCACCCACGACTGGCACACCCTCAGGGAGTATTTCGAGCGGCTCGAACGAACTCCGGCAACGATCAATCTCGGAACCTTTGTCGGCTCCGGCGGGATTCGCGACTACGTCATCGGGAAGGACAACCGGCCCGCCAGCGCCGCGGAGCTCGACCAGATGCGCCGCCTGGTGGCAGAGGCCATGGAGGACGGCGCGCTCGGCCTGAGCTCCTCACTCCAGTACGTGCCCAATCGTTTCGCCACCACCGACGAGCTCGTCGAGCTGGCCAAGGTGGCCGCGGCTCACGGCGGCATCTACGTCACGCACCAGCGCTCGGAGGGCAACAACCTCTTCGAATCGCTCGACGAAGTGTTTGCGATTGCCGAGCGCGCCAACATTCCGGCGGAAATCTGGCACCTGAAAGCCGCCTACAAGGCCAACTGGGGCAAGATGGCCGAGGCGCTGCAGCGCATCGAGTCGGCGCGCGCCCGCGGCCTGCGGGTGTCGGCCAACGTCTATCCGTACAACCGCGCGTCCAACGGCCTCGACGCCTGTCTGCCCATCTGGGCACGAGAGGGCGGCACGGCTGCGCTCATCACCCGCTTGAAGAACCCCGCCGAGCGCGAGCGCATCAGGAGGGATATGGACGACCCGCATGCCCCGTACGAAAACCAGTGGTACGGATCCGGCGGCCCCTCGGGCGTGATGCTCAGCTCGGTGCTCGATCCGGCGCTCCGCAAGTACGAAGGCATGACGCTCGACCAGATCGGCAAGGCCATGGGGAAGGATCCCCGCGATGCCGCCATGGACCTCGTCGTCGCCGATCGCGGCGAGGCGTCGTGCATCCTCGCGATCATGGCCGAAGACGACGTCCGTACGGCGATTCGGCATCCGCTCGTGTCCTTCGATACCGACTCGGCGGCGCGGGCAGAGGATGGAAAGCTCGCCGAGTCCAAGTCGCACCCGCGCGCCTGGGGCACCATGACCCGGGTGCTCGGCAGATACGTGCGCCAGGAGCGCCTGCTCACGCTCGAGGAAGCGGTGCGCAAGATGACATCGCAGGCGGCGATTCGCGTGGGGATCACGGACCGCGGTCTCGTGCGACCGGGTCTCGTCGCCGACCTCGTGATCTTCGATCCGGAGACCGTCGAGGACAAGTCCACCTTCGAGGATCCCAACCACTACTCGGTGGGCGTGTCCTACGTGTTCGTGAATGGGCGAGCGGTCGTGGCCGACGGCAAGATCACCGGCGAACGGCCTGGGCGGCCCATTTTCGGCCCGGGCCGCAAGTAGACCGGCAATCCGGACGTCGTCGGGCCGCCGTCAGAATGTCGCGCGCACTCGGCCCGCGTGATCGAGAAGCCAAGATTCTCGCCTTGTCAGGACAGGCTACTTCGCGCCGAATCGCCGCAGGAGCAGGTCCACCTCGTCATAGCCGGACGGATACGCCACCCCCGCCGGCGAAGCCCCGGCCTCGAGCAGCGCCGCCACCGAGTCGGGCGATCGCCGTTCCACCCAGTACGAATCGACGCAGGCGCGCACGGCGAGCGCCAGGGCGGTGCGCCCCTTGCCGTCGCAAAGCTCGATCGGCGCGCCGCGCTCGATGAGCAGGGCCACCGTCTTCGGCCGGGCGCGCCAGGCCGCGACATGGAGCGCCGTACTCTTCGGCGCCACGTCGAAATACCCATCACCGTCGGCATGGAGCGCGGGCACGGGCAGCCCGAGATCGAGCAGGCGCGCCACGCCGCTCGTGTTGCCGACGCCCGCAAATTGCGCCAGCACCTCCCCACCCTCCGCGATGGCCCTCGCCACGAGGCCAGGGTCCTCCAACGTCAATGCGCGAATGGCCTCGGCGTCGTCGAGGGCTCAGGCGGCCAGCAGCCGATCGACGCCCGTGAGCGCGTGGACCTTGCTGGCCCCGAACAGCGTGAGCAGATCCGCCCGGCCCCGACGGGCGGCGTTGGCCACGGCCGCTCGTCCGTGAGCCACGAGGGTAGGGTCGCCTCCGTGATCGAGCAGCAGTTGAACGATCGCCAGCTCGTTGTCGCGGCGCACGGCCTGGTGGACGGCTGTGTAGCCCCACCGGGTGGTGTAGTTGGGATTCGCGCCTCTGGAGAGCAGGTACCGGACCCCATCGAGGTCGTGCCAGTCGCACTTGCGCAGCAGCATGGACGCAAGACTGTCTTCTGTGAGGCGACCGCTCTCGACCAGTGCCTGCAACGCCGCGTTGTCACAAGTTTCCGGCGTGTGATAGACGACCTCGCCGTCGTTCACGTCCGCGCCACGCGCCACGAGCAGGCGTGTCAACTCCGCGCGGTGCGCGATTCCCGCCGCGCCATACAGCGCGCTCTCAAAGGCTGGCGAACCGTGATCGTTCGAGAACCATCCCGTCTTCGCGTCGGCGCCGGCGTCGAGCAGCAGCTCCGCCGCGCGCAAGAACCCGTCGGCTCGCGTCTCGTCCACGCGCAAGTACCGCGAGAAACACAGGTGGGTCAGCGCATCCCAGCCACGCGGAGCGGCGGTCACCGTGGCCTGCGAAGGGTCGGCCTGGAGCAATTGCCGCACCGTGGCGGCGTCGCCGAGCACGGCAGCGGCGTGCACGCTCGAAGCTGCCACCTCTGGATGCATCGCCAGGATCGCGTTGGCGGCATCGAGGGTCCCCGTGGCGTGCCCGCCCTCGAGAGGCACTGCCGCGGCGTCGAGAAACGCCTCTCGCGGATTGAACGAATTGCCCGAGCGCTGTGATGCCATGCGGCCAGACCCCGGGTTCACCGTGGCCCGCCCGAGGCGACGTCCCGAACGGGTCCCCAGCGGCGACTATACTGCTCCGATGGCTTCGATGTCAGCGCGACCGCCGCGCCACCGTGAGATGCGTCGCTCTCCCTGTTTTCGGCCTGGACTCGCCGTCTTTCTGGGCGCAGCCCTCGCCGTGGTCACCGCAAGCCCGTCAGCCCAGCCCCACCCCATTGCGGCATGGCGGGCCGAGCACGAGCGCTCCATCGTCCACGAGCTCCTCCGCCTCGTGTCGCTTCCCAACGTCGCCGGCCGAGACGATGACATGCGGCGAAACGCGGAGTTGCTGCGAGAGCTGTTCGTGCGTCGCGGGTTCACGGTGGAAGTGACGGAGGGCCTCGGATCGCCCGTCGTGTTCGCTTCGCTCGACGTTCCCTCGCCGCGCGGCGTTCTCACCCTCTACATTCACTACGATGGCCAGCCGGTCGACGCGTCGGAGTGGACGCGCTGCAAGCCGTTCGAGCCTTGTCTCTACGGCAGCGCGGGGCCCGTCACGATCGATGCCGCGCGCCAGACCTTTGATCCCGAATGGCGCGTCTACGGGCGGTCGGCATCGGATGACAAGGGCCCGATTATCGCGGTGCTCAACGCCGTCGAGGCCCTTCGGGCGACTGGACGTGGGCCGACCTGGAGCCTGCGCGTCGTTCTGGACGGCGAGGAAGAGGCCGGCTCCGCCAACTTCCGGCGCTTCGCGACCGCGCGGTCCGAGGCGCTTCGGGCAGACCTCGCCATCACCCTCGATGGCCCGCGCCATCCCAGTGGGCGCCCGACCGTGTACTTCGGGGTGCGTGGCGGTGCGGGCATGACGCTCACCGTCTACGGCGCGAAGAACGATCTGCACTCGGGCAACTACGGCAATTGGGCTCCTGACCCCTCCATGCGGCTGGCCAAGCTCCTGGCGAGCATGAAAGACGACACGGGCCGCGTCACCATCGACCACTTCTACGACGATGTGACGCCGCTGACGCCGACAGAGGTGCGGGCCCTGGATGAAGCGCCCAACGTCGAGGCCGTCTTGAAGAAGGACTTCTCCGTGGTCCAGCCGGAGCGCGCCGAAGAGCGGCTCGAGCGCAAGCTCAACGAGCCGACCCTCAGCGTGCTGGCCATGGAGGCGGGCGGAGGCCTGAGCGCCCCGGCGCGATCCGCCATTCCCGCATGGGCCAAGGCCCGCATCGAGATGCGGCTCGTTCACGGCCTGGATCCGCGCCGGCAGAACGCGCTGGTGCTCGCGCACATCCGGGGCCAGGGCTTCTTCGTCGTCGAAGGCCGGGATCCCACCGACCAGGAGCGCATGACTCACCAGATGATCGCGCGCGCGGATCTCCGAAGCGGGTCGACGGCGCCGCGCGTGTCCATGGACGACCCGATGGCAAAAGCCGTCGTGGCCGCGCTCACCGCCACCGGCCGCACCATCGTACGGCTGCCGACGCTCGGCGGCAGCATGCCGTTTGCCACCTTCAGCGACCGCATGCCGACGGTGGGCTTCTCGATCGTCAATCACGACAACAACCAGCATGGGCCGGACGAAAACCTCCGCCTGCAAAACTTGTGGGAGGGCATCGAGATGCTGGCGTCGATCATGACCATGGCCCGCTGACGCGGGTCGCCTGGCTCGGCCTCTCCCGCCACGACCACCCATCGCCATGCAGAATCCTCCCGATACGCGACCCGCCCCCCACGAACTCGACGCGCGCCGCAGCGATCCGGTCGCCATGGGGTGGATGGTGGGCTCGCCTCCATCCGCCGACAAGCTCATCCGATTCGCCGATTCGAGCTTCGCGCGATTCCCGATGACGCGCTGGTCTTACTCACGCATGCGCGAGTTGGTGCCCACCAAGGTCGTGGCCCGGCGCGATCACCCCGTCGTCCCCTTGCCGCGCGCCGACCGAGACGACCTCGACGCCGTGGTGTTCACGCCCCTCGGACACGACGATCCGAAGACCTGGGCCGATTCGCTGCTGGCCAACTACACCGACGGCATCCTCGTCCTGCATCGAGGCGCCGTCGTGTACGAGCGTTACTTCGGCGTGCTCGATGCCCACACGCCGCACATTGCCTACTCGGTCAGCAAGTCCTTCGTCGCAACTGTGGCCGCGTCGCTGGTCCACGAAGGGGTGATCGACGAGCGCGCCACCGTGCCCACCTACATTCCCGAGCTCGCGCAGAGCGGCTATGCCACCGCCACCGTGCGCCATCTCCTGGACATGACGACGGGGCTGGCCTACACGGAGGACTATGCGGACAAGGACTCGTCGATCTGGCACTTCGGTCGCGCGGGCGGCTTCCGGCCGCGTCCCGCTGGGTACGACGGACCTGACGGCTTCCACGCGTATCTCGAGACGCTTCGACAGGAGACGCCTCACGGCGAGCGCTTCGCCTACAAGACGGTCAACACCGACACCTTGGCGTGGGTGCTGCGGAAGGTGACGGGAAAGAGCGTCGCGGCGCTGCTCGGCGAGTGGTTCTGGGCGACGCTCGGCATGGAGCAGGATGGGTACTTCACGATCGATTCCACCGGGGTCGAGTTCGCCGGCGGCGGCCTCAACCTCACGCTGCGCGACATGGCGCGCTTCGGAGAGATGATGCGGCTTGGAGGGCTCTTCAACGGACGCCAGATCGTCCCGGCGACCGTGATCGACGACATCTGCCGCGGGTCACGGCGCGATCTTTTCGCCCTTGCCGGCTATGCGCTCCTTCCGGGCTGGAGTTACCGCAACATGTGGTGGGTGTCGCACAACCCGCACGGGGCGTTCACCGCGCGTGGCATCCACGGGCAAGCCATCTACATCGATCCGGCGGCGGAGATGGTGATCGCGAGGTTCGCGTCCCATCCGCTCGGCGCCAACGCCAACCTCGACCCCTGGTCGCTGCCGGCCTATCACGCGCTGGCGAGGCACCTGATCGCGCACGCGTGAATCCGCGTCACGTGACCGTCGGCCGCGGACGATCGGACGGGTCGTTGTGGCGGCAGGCGATTGCCAGGCGCGCGGTATCCGTCGCATACTCCACGAGCCACGGCTCCGCCGTTCATCAGTGAGGTCGCCCATGAAGCGCAGAGAGTTCATCGTCTCGTCGGTCCTGGGTTCGGTCGGGGTCGGCGCCGGCCAGTTGTCGCTCGGCGCTACACCCTCCACGGAAGACGAAGCGTCCGTCCAGACGTCCGCCCGCGCGACGCGCAAGATCCTGATTGCCGGCGGCGGATTCGGTGAGGCGTTCATCCGCTACATGGCCACGCTGACCGGCAAGCCGCGACCTCGTCTGTGCTATCTCCCGACGGCGTCGGCGGACTCGCCCAACGGCATCATCTCGTGGTTCCGGAGCTGTGCGCCGCTCACGGTCGTGCCCTTCGTGCAGGAGAGCTTCATCGCGAGCACGCGGCAGGACAAGGGATGGGACGAGGTGCTCCTGTCGATGGACGGCATCGTCTGCTCTGGCGGCAACACCCTCAACCAGCAGGCCATCTGGAAGGCACAGGGCATCGACCTCGTCTTGAAAGAGGCGTGGGATCGAGGGATCGTCCTCGGCGGCGCGAGCGCCGGGTCGCTGTGCTGGTTCGAAGAGGGCACGACGGATTCGCGGCCGAAAGAGCTGACGACCGTGCAGTGCCTGGGGTTGATCAAGGGCAGCCACTCGCCGCATTACGATCGCGAGCCGGGACGGCGTCCCTTGTATCAGAAGCTCATCGGCTCCGGGCAGATGAAGCCTGGCTACGCGTGCGACAACGACGCCGGCATTTATTTCGAGGACAACGAGGTCAAGCGCGTCGTCGCCACGCGCGCCGACGCGAAGGTGTACTACGTGAGCGTCGTGAACGGGAAGGTCGTGGAGCGGCTGATGGAGCCGGAGCGCATCTCGTAGCTCGCACGGCAAGACACGGCTCTGTCGCGTCGCAGTCGTCACCCCGCTTGGCGAGGAACACAACTCATGAGGTCCCTGATTCTCGGTGTCCTGGTGTGGCTGGCGACCAGCAGTCAGGCGATTGGTCAGACGTGGCGGCCACCCGCGGATTCGGAGCGGTGTCCCTCGGCATGGGGCGCCGCTGACGAACGGGGTGCCGCCAACCTCCAGGGGCCTGAGTCGGTCCTTCGTGCCGCGCGCTTGATTCGCACGGGCGAAGTGGTCGAGATGGGCCGGGTGCTGTCTTCCGACATGCCGATGTCCGCGACCCGGCAGTTCGACCTCCACACCAAGCGCACCACGATGAATCCGCAGTCGAACCGGCGCGGGTCGAACGAGGAGCTGGTGATCGCCGAGATCGGGCAGGTGGGCACGCAGTTCGACGGCTTCGCGCATCAGACCATCGGCGACAGCATGTACAACTGCTTCAAGGTCACCGAGGCGGCCACGCGTACGGGCTTCACCCGTCTGGGCATCCACAACGTGGGGGCCATCGTCGCCAGAGGCGTGCTGATCGACGTGGCCGGCCTGAAGAACGTGCCAAGGCTCTCAGCCTCCTACGAGATCACCGAGCAGGACTTGCAGCAGGCGCTCTCCAGGCAGGACGTGACGCTGCAGCGAGGCGACGCGGTGCTGATCCACACGGGCTGGGGTACGCTGTGGGGG
This sequence comes from Acidobacteriota bacterium, assembly GCA_052389315.1. Taxonomy (GTDB): domain Bacteria; phylum Acidobacteriota; class Vicinamibacteria; order Vicinamibacterales; family UBA2999; genus JACCSI01. The sequence continues at coordinate 321 of JBQTIE010000412.1, read as the reverse complement.
CCGGAGAACGCGACGTATCAGGCGTCGAACCCAGGTATCGGCGTCCGTGCGGCGGAATGGCTGGCCCGACAAAGTCCCGTACTCGTCGGCGCCGACACGGCAACCGTCGAGGTGAACCCGAACCCCGACCGCGAGCTCTCGTTGCCGGCGCACCAGATCATGCTCGTCGTCAACGGCGTTCACCTGCTCGAGAATCTCAAGCTCGACGAGCTCGCCGTCAAGCGCGCCTACGAGTTCGCATTCGTCGTCCAGCCGCTGAAGATCCAGGGAGCCACCGGGTCCACCGTCGCGCCGATTGCCATCCGCTGACGCCGGAAGGTG
>JBQTIE010000411.1:0-3157 GCA_052389315.1 Acidobacteriota bacterium | reverse complement strand
CCGAGATGACGCCCGAACATGTGATAGACGCCCGCGGGGCCCATGTCCATCGCCTCGGTCGGCTTCCACCCCAAGGCCTCGCCATAGAAGGTCAGCGCCGCCGCCGCGTCCGTGGTGTACAGCTCGTGCCACGAGACGTCGCCCAGCTCGGGTTCGGCCTCCGGCTGCTGCGGCGGAGAGGCCGGCTGGTAGATCGAGAATGCGCCGCCCTGCGGATCGGCCATCGCCCGCATGCGGCCCACCGTCGGGACCTCGATGATCGGCGACAGCGCCCGCCCGCCGAGCCGTTCGATATGCGCCGCGGCATCCTCGAGCTTCGGCACGCCCGCATACATCATCCAGTTCGGCGGCACCCCCTGCGCCTTCACTTCATCCGGAAGGGTCATGACGCCGCCGACGGGAACCTGCCCGCCTCGCATCCACATGTGGTACGGCATCGGCGACCCCTCGAACGGCGTGACCGACCAGCCAACAACCGCCTGGTAGAAGTCCTCGGCGCCCTTCATGTCGGTCGTCAGCAGTTCGTACCACAGCAGTCGCCCTAGCAATGGGGAAGCAGTCATCGGAACCCTCCTGATCGTCCACTGAGACAAGGCTGGGGGAACGGACCACCCACGCCCGAAGCGTGTCAGTTTCGCACATCGCCTCTTCGATCGCTTCAGCACATAATCGGTGTTTCGCGTCAACCCAGGGTCTGTGGGACGAGCGGGTTGACGGATTGTGGAGGCCCTCGGACGACGAGGGCCGACGGCCGAGAACGCGAACCAAAGGGTGCCGGTACCTTTCCCCGCATTACAGGACTTATCCCAGGCACATGCCGTCCGCTAGCCGCCCGACACGGAGCCCCACTCGACCGTTGTTCGTCCTGGCCATGGGCCTGGCCATCCCCGCCTACGTTCTGACCAACGAGGCCTTTCGGCCGATCGAGCACCGTGCGACGTTGGAGGGCAGCGACTTCGTCTGGACATTTCACCTTGACGCGCCCGAATCGCTGTTCTTCGAGTGCGAATACACCGTCCGCGCAGACGGTGACGAGCAGCCCCGAGTGCACCTCGAGGTGAACGGGGTGGACGTGGCAAGCCTCGATGCCAACCTCCGGTATGTCGTCCAGCGCCGAATGGTTCTGGTGCCGGTCGCTCTCGTAGGCTCTGGGGAGAACCAGCTGCGCGTGCGGGTGACCGGCCCATCGCCTGCGCCGCCCCGGTCCACCGCGTCATCCCCTGGCGCAGCCTCCCCGCCACGGTCTTCCGCTGACCAGTCAACGCCTTCCGCCACGTCCTCGCCTGCCACCATCACTTTGACCCTCCGTCTGCACAACTACTACGGCATCAGCCCCCGTTTTCCTCGCGCCGTCGTCGTGTCCGATGACGCCGTCGCGGACGCGCTCCGGCATCGCGCCAACTGGCAGCGCGCCTTCGACTTCAGTGCCTTCTACCTGTTCAGCCTCGGTAGCCTGTGGTTGATCGCGCGTCAGTCGCCACGCCGGTCCGGTGCGACACGGCACGTGATGCTTCTCGCACCGTCGGTGCTCTTATGGGGCGCGCTCGGCTACGGACTGGCGACGCCGCTCCACCTCTGGCTCTCGTACGGCGCGCTCGCGGTGCTCGGACTCGTGCCGCTCCTGCTCGTGTGCGGCGCGCTCTGGGTCGTGTCGCACGGCACGCTCGTGGCCCGCATGGCCGGCATTGCCGCCCTCACGATCGCGACAAGCGAGCTCGCGCTCCGGGCATTCAACCTGGTCCGCCCCAGTCCCGCCTTCTACACGAATTCCTACAGCCGTTACCGCGGACAGCCAGGTGCGTCCCACTTCGACTCGCGGCTGAACTCCCGCGGCTTCAACGATCTCGATTACCCGCCCGCCAAGCCCCCAGGCGCGTACCGCATCGCCGCACTCGGAGATTCGGCGGCGTTCGGCGTCGTCCCGTATGGCGCGAACTATCTGACGCTGCTCGAGTCCGCGTTGGACGCCAGCGGATCGGTTGAAGTCATCAACCTCGGAGTGGCAGGCACCGAACCCAAGGACTACCTGACGATGCTGCTCGACGAGGGGCTCTCGTTCCAGCCGGATCTGGTAATGGTGAACTTTTTCGTCGGCAACGATTTCGAAGCGGCCGCAAGAAAGCCCTACGAGCGCTCCTATGTCGCCACCTCCCTCTACTTCCTGTGGACGATGTGGCGAGCGGGGGGGACGACGGTCACCCAATACGCCGCGGCCGACGCGACATATGTGGACGACGAACCAACCCTGTCGCACGATCGGTTTCTGGAGATCGAGGTCGATCGCGCACGGATCTATCGGAAGGAGGGTCCTGACCTGCCGGACGCGATGACGCGCGTCGTTGGGTACCTGCGTGAGATCCGTGATATCTCGCGGCGGGCCGGAGCTGAGATGGTCGTCGTCCTTCTCCCGGCGGAGATTCAGCTAGAGGGCGCTCTCCAACAGCAGGTCGCGCGCGCGCGAGGCGCGACAGTGGATCAGTTCGACTTCAACAGACCGAACCGGCTGCTGGCGGACGCGCTGTCGCGCGAGGGCATCGCGCACGTGGATTTGCTACCGGCCTTCGAACGGGAGAGCCGGGTCACGCGGCTTTACAAGCCGATGGACACGCATTGGAACCTCGCCGGCAACCGCCTGGCCGCGACGACGATTGCCCAGTTCTTGCGGCACCTGCGACAACAGTGAGGACGAAAGCAGAAGATCATCGCCGTTGGATGGTTGAACTCGTGCAGCTGAACGCCTATCCGATCCCTCGACTTGCTACCATTTCCCAAACGGAGCTCCACCGATGAAACCCATACGCCTCGCCCTGCTGTTGACCGCCGCCAGCACGCTCACGCTCTCCGCCCAGCGTCCTTTCACGGGCCAGATGGACGAGACGCGTGCGCGCCAGCTCTACGTGAGCGACAAGCACGACGACCACTCGCGGCCCGATTTCCAGCGGCAGATCGACGAGAAGGCCAAAGAGGACGCCCGCTACGCAGCGCTCTGCAAGGGCCTGCTGGAGTGCACGAAGGTCACCTACCGCAGCAGCGTCGGCGACATGGACATCCCGGCGTATCTTTTCCAGCCGCTCACCAGGCGCGGCGCGCGCGGGCATGCTGCCATGATCTGGGTCCACGGCGGTGTACACGGCAACTGGTCGCTCGCCCCCTACTT
>JBQTIE010000410.1:0-31627 GCA_052389315.1 Acidobacteriota bacterium | reverse complement strand
CGTGAGCTGGGTTTAGAACGTCGCGAGACAGTTCGGTCTCTATCTACGGTGGGCGCAGGAGATTTGAGAGGGTCTGACCTTAGTACGAGAGGACCGGGTTGGACGGACCTCTAGTGTACCAGTTGTCACGCCAGTGGCAGCGCTGGGTAGCTAAGTCCGGTCGGGAGAAACGCTGAAGGCATCTAAGCGTGAAACCCTCCTCAAGATGAGATCTCCCCGGGGCTTCGGCCCCCTAAAGGCTCGTGGTAGACCACCACGTATATAGGTCGGGTGTGTAAGCGTGGCGACACGTTCAGCTGACCGATCCTAATCAGCCGTGAGGCTTGACCATCTCACTTACATGCTGTGGGTGTGTGGTCAATGAACTATCGTCCTTCGACGACGCTCAGGACGACCCTGAGCGAAGTTGAAGGGTCGCACCATCATTGCGGGGTATTCAGCACGAGATGCTCTGGGACGACCGGATCGACGCGTGATCGAGCTCGCATGCTCACCCTCGTCGCCCCGGACCCCAGACACCCAGTTTCCCGGTGGTCATAGGAGCAGGGTCACACCCGTTCCCATTCCGAACACGGAAGTTAAGCCTGCTACCGCCGATGGTACTGCGCGCGCAGGTGCGTGGGAGAGTAGGTCGCTGCCGGGGATTACTCAAAGAGGTCGGAGATTCAACCAGAATCGCCGACCTTTTTCTTTTCCCCTCCACCACCACTCAAGGACCCTCGAGCGGGGCCGTCCACCCGCCTCCCCTACCCGCCATGCAACGGGAACCCTTCCCGCCGCTGCACACCGCTACACGGCCCCCGCCGCAGGTGAATCTTCGACATCTCCGTGCCGATATAACAGTCGGAACGGCCCTTCACCAGGCACCCCAACAGGCGCCCAGGGCCTTGGCGAAGTAGTTCCATGTTGTTCGTTCCAGTGGGGCCACCCTCAACTGCGCCTTCCCGTTGGCGCAGGGCGCCCTCTGTAAGCGACGGGGCGAAGCTGTCTCCACCTGCATCACCCAGACACGAGGCAACCGCAAAAACGCGTGAAGAATCACCACCCGGACGCCAGGCAGACTCGAGCCTCGCCCGACACGGGTATCAGAATCCAGACACAGGGGTGCCCGAGATGACAAGTCGAACGTGTCGTTTCCTGTCCGTTCTGTTTCCCCCTCATGGACCCCAGACACCACCAATCAGCCCGAGTCGCGATGAGCAGACGACGCGGTGACCTCGCGAGACCTGGACGGCCAGGACGGCCACTGGTGACAGCGCTGCTTGGCACGGCCCTGATGGCCGGCTGTCACTCGACACCGGCTTCGGACCAGGCCCCTGCCGTGACCCCGGTCTACAACACGGAGGATGGCAGGCTGCAGCAGCTCCTGGCCGACCAGGACGGCGACGGCCGGGTTGACACACGCGCCGTCATGGATGGTCGCCGGCTGGAGCGCATTGACCTCGACCGCGACGGCGACGGGAAGGCGGACCGGTGGGAGTATTACACACCACCGGCAGTGAGCTCACCTCCGGGGTCGCTGCCTGAGATTCAGCGCGTGGAGGAGGCCAACGCCCCCGGCGCCACGGTCACCCGCCGGGAGTTCTACCAACGCGGGCAGCTTCGTCTGGTCGAAGACGACGCGGACGCCGATGGCCGAGTCGACCGGTGGGAGCACTACGACGGCGACCGCCTCGTGCGAATCGAGATGGACCTCACGGGACGTGGCTTTCCCGACCAGCGGTTCATCTACGCGCCTGACGGCGCGGTGCTGCGTGTGGAAGCCAATCCCGAGGGCGACGGAAACTGGCGGCTGACCCCGCCCACCACCGGACGATGACCGCCGCATGAGAACCGTCCTCGCCATCGGCCGGGACCGCCAGCCCTCGGGGGTGCTCCTGCTGACTGAGTCGTCCGCTCGTGGCGACGCCATCGCGGAGCGCCTCTCGCGCAGCGGGATGACCGTCGTGACGACCCCGAAACTCCAAGACGCGCTTCGCCTGCTGGCGGGCCGGGCGTTTGCGCTGTTGGTCATCGACCTCGTCAACGGAGCCTCGATCGCGTCGCTCAAGACTGTCCACGCCAACCACCCCCACCTGCCCGTGGCGGCATTGTTTGATGCGGGCAATACGCTTCTAGCTGCCGAGGCGCTCCACGCCGGCGCCGCGGACGTGCTCCCTTGGCCTTTCGAGGAGCGGGAAGCGGCGGCGCTCTTCGCCAACGCCAAGGATCGCGTGCCGGCGGTGCTCTCCCCGCCCACCCCGGATGGCTCCACAGGTCAGGCGCTGTTCACGCAGTCGCCCGCGATGCAGCTGGTAGCCGACCTCGTGACCTCGGCGAGCGAGGCTCGCGCGAGTGTGTGTATCAGCGGCGAACCCGGCTCGGGTCGAACCCTGGTCGGCGAGACCATCCACCGACTCAGCGAGTCGGCTCACGCCCGCCCGCTGGTCCTCGTCGATTGCGCAGACGGCACGCCGCAGGAACTCGAGCAGCGGCTGTTCGGGACGACGACCACGAGCGTGCGCGTGCTGGCGAACGCGACGGGCCCTGACCAGTTGAGTGCCAGCTCGGCCCTCCACCGCGCGCGAGGCGGCAGCCTGCTGCTCAGGCACCTCACCGAGATTCCGGCGCGAGTGCAAGGGCGGCTCGCGCGCGCGCTCCGCGACCGCGAGGCCTTGCTGACGGGCAAGGGCACGTTGGTCGAGCTGGACGTCCAGCCCATTGCCACGATTGATACCAGTGCCGACGTGGCACTCCGCGAGGGGCGCCTGCGTGCCGACCTGCACAGGCAGATCTCGCAAGTGACCATCGAGATGCCGTCGCTGCGGCGGCGGCGCGAAGACGTGCCGCTCCTCGCCGTCCTCATGCTGAAAGAACGCTGCCGCGTCCACGGTGTGCCGCTCAAGACCTTCAGTCGCTCCGCCTTGATGGTGACTGCAGCCCTGCCGTGGAACGGCAACGCGCCCGAGCTTCGTGCCATGCTGGATAATTTCGTGCAGTCTGTCCCCGGCGGCGTCATTCACCTGGACGATGTGCTGGCTCATGCGAGCCTGACCGGCATGTCGGAACCGGCGATCGACACCACGTTGCGCGAAGCCAAGGCACGGTTCGAGCGAGACTTCATCAGCGCCGTCCTGATGCGGCACCACGGTCGGGTCCCGGAGGCCGCCAAGGCGATGGGGATACAGCGCACGAATCTCTACCGCCGAATCCGGCAGTTGAACGTGGCCCGGTCCCTGCTGTCGGCCAGGCGGTAATCGCGGCACAGATGTCGATTCGCCGGACGCTGTATCTCAAACGCGACACGATCGAGGACTGGCTGATACCGATTTCGGCTGGATCGCTTGACACGTCTGATGCACTGCCCCAGCATGGAAGGGTCACGCAAGAAGAGCGTGAGCGCGGGGTGATCTCCCCCATCCTCCGTGCGCAGGAGAGCATCATGAGACGATTTCTGGCAGGCAGCCTGGTGACGATAATGGCACTGGGCGTTGTCCCATCGGTATTTGCGCGGCAGGGGACGATCAGCGGGCGCGCCTCAGAAGCTCGAGGAACGCACACCGACTACGAGGTTCAACTGGTCGACGCGCGGACCAATCAGGTGGCTGACCGCGTGCCGCTGAGCGATCGGCGCGAGTTTGCCTTCATGGGCATCGCGCCCGAGAGGCAGTACCTCGTGCACCTGTACAACCTGCGCGAGACGCGAATCGTGTGCACGGAAGGTCCGTACACGGTACTGGCACCGAATCGCTTGAGCTACACGAACGTCAACATTTCGTGTCGCAAGCCGGTCGCCTTGTTCTGGCTGCTCGGTGGCGCCGGTGTCGTGACAACGGCAGTCGTCGCGGCGCAGAGCGCCAGCCAGTAGCCCGGCCTTCGCGTCAGGCAGCATTGCAGTCGGGCGGACGAGCGTCCGCCTGACGAGTTCTGGCGGTGCCCGCCGCCAGCATCATGAAGCGTTCAACCAGACCAGGCCCGATGCGCGGCGCTCCCGCCGTCGGGCTCGGCGTCCCTCGCCGGACCTCCGCGGTACGACCCATCATGAGAATCACGCCACCTCTCTTGCTGTGTGGAGTCCTGCTCGCGCCGGCGCTGGCGAACGCGCAGGGCGTCGCGACCGACGAGCAGGAGAAGCCGGCACGGTTCCAGTTCGGGCCCTTGGGGCTCACGCCGCGCATTGCGCTCAAAGACGTGGGAGTGGACACGAACCCGCAGAACAGGCCCGACGCGACGGGACGGGATCTCACGGCGACGCTCGTGCCGGGCGTCGATTCATCGCTGCGCCTCGGGAGAGGCCGGCTGAGCGGCAAGACCTCGATCGAGTATCTGTATTTCGACAAATCGACCACGCAACGCTCGTTCAACGTCAATCAGGAAGTGCGTGCAGAGCTCCGCCTCAATCGCGTCGTTCCGTATGCTGCCGGAGCCATCGTTCGCACGCGCCAGCGCCCGAACCTCGAGATCGATCTGCGTGTCCAGCAGCATGCGCGGTCGGCCGGCGCGGGCGCGCAGCTGCTGCTCGGCAGCAGAACCCGCCTTGATCTCGAAGGGAAGCGGTCGTCCTTCAAATACGACGAGGGCAGCTTCGGCGACGCGTCCATCGGGCAAGCGCTCAATCGAGATTCAGACCTGGCGAGCGTGGTCGCGCGCTTCGCGCTGACACCGCTGACCACATTCGTGCTGACGACCGAGACGGTACGAGACCGGTTTGAGTTCTCGCCGATCCGCGACAGCGACAGCATCAACGTGCTGCCGGGCTTCGAGTTCAAGCCGTCGGCGCTCATTTCAGGCAAGGTCTCGGTTGGCTACCGTGGGCTTGCCGCCCTCGATTCACGCGTGCCGGATTTTGCTGGTCTCATCGGCGATGTGGACGTGCAGTACGTCTTTCGTGAGGCCACTCAGTTCGCGATGTCCGCGACACGCAACATCGAGTACTCCATCGACGACGAGCAGCCGTACTTCGTCGCCAACGGTGGAATGCTGCAAGTCACACAGATGCTCGGCTTGAACTGGTTCCTCACCGGCCGGGCCGGCAGGACGCGCCTCTCGTATCGAAACTTCGTGGCGGCGCTGTCGCCGACCTCGCAGCCGATTGGCCGCAACGATCGAGTGGACCTCTATGGAATCGGATTTGGCCGCCGCCTGGGAGAAGACGTGCGCATCGGGTTCGATCTGAACCGGATGCAGCGCAACTCCACCGTTGCTCGTCGGCGTTACGAGGGTTACCGAGTGGGAGTATCGATCAGCTATGGCTCTTAAACTCATCGCTCGCCGGTCCGGACTCGCCGCGTTCGTCGTGGCTACGTTGGCTCATGCGGTCATCGCCGCGCAGGGCGGCCCCAAGGTGGCCCCCAGAGACTCCCTGACCATCAGCGTCTTCGGCGTCGAGGCCCTGAGCGGGAAGTTCGCGGTCGGCCCCGACGGCACGATCAGCTATCCCCACCTTGGGCAGATCAAGGTGGCAGGCCTGGATGCGCGCGCCGTGGAAACGCAGATCTCTGGCCAGCTCAGGCAGGCCGGCTACCTGGTCAACCCGCAGGTCACGGTCGAGCTCACCCAGACACCGAACAAGAAGGTGATCATCACGGGTGCAGTGAGGTCACCGGGACAGCTGCCATTTGCCGGCGAGATGACCCTCTTCGAGGCCTTGGCGCTGGTCGGTTCCACCACGCCGGAGGCAGGGGACTTGGTGCTCGTGGTCCGCGCCGGCGCCCACGCGGGCGACGGTGAGACACGAGTCGGAGACCGCAGCGACGACGATGGCGTGATCGAGGTGAGCTTGCGAGCCCTGGAGAACGGCAACCTCGCCAATAACGTCACCCTCGAGGACGGTGACAACATCGTCGTGCCCAGGGCACAGCAGGTGTTCATCAGTGGACAGGTCAGGAGCCCTGGCGGCTACACCGTGGTGAGCGGCACGAGCGTCCTTCAGGCCATCACCCTCGCAGGAGGGTTGACGGATCGCGGCACGATGCGAGGCCTGAGGATCATTCGAGACAAGAAAGAAGTAAAGAACGTCAAGGCTGACACTGTCGTCAGGCCTGGCGACACTCTCGTCGTCAAGGCGAGCCCCTTCTAGGACCGGACGTCAACATGCCGACTCTCGATTCCCCCGCGCCCCTGGGCCACGCCACAGACTACCTTCGTGTGCTCTACCGGCGGCGGTGGATTGCGCTGCCAGTCTTTCTCTTGATCTTCGTGTCAGGGGCGCTGGACACGATTCGTACCGTGCCGATCTACGAGGCGCGGACACAGCTACTCATCGAGCGCGCCGGGAGGCGCACGACGTCGATCGACGCGGTGCTGGACGATCGAGGTTCGTCGTATTACTACGACGACAGCTTCTACTTGACCCAGCACCGGTTGATTCAGAGCAGGTCGCTGGCGCTTCGTGCGGCAGAGGCACTAGAGCGCAACGGCCCGGCCGAGCGGGTTCCCGTCGGCCCGGGATTCTCCTTTACGTTCAGTGGGGTCGTCCGGAGCGCATTGTCGGCGGTCTCGGGTCTCATGAGACGTGGCGCGCCTGCTCAGGTGGCGAGCGCGACGGTCGCCGACTCGACGGAGGGCGAGACGGTGGTGCAGTCGGCGATGGCGGACCGATTGCTCGGAGGGTTGGCGGTTCAGCCCGTGCGGAACTCGAGCCTGGTGGACCTCAGGTTCCGATCTCCCGACCCGGACTTCGCGGCTCGCGCGGTCAACGAAATTGCCAGTCAGTACCGGCTCCGCAACCTCGAAGCGAAATTCTCGGATTCGAAGGAAGCCAACGACTTTCTCAACGAGCAACTGACCGAGCAGCGAGCCAAGGTCCAGGAGAGCGAAGCGGCGTTGCTGCGCTACAGGGAGACGAACAATGCCGCGTCGGTGGACGATCGCCAGAACATCGTCATTCAGAAGCTCACCGAACTGAACGCGCAGGTCACCAGGGCCAAGATCGAACGGTTCGACAAGGAGGCGCTGTACAACCAGCTGCTGGCCGCGCAGAAAGCGGGCAACGCCGCCGATTCGCTGCCTTCAATGCTGTCGAACGACTTCATCCAGAAGCTCAAGTTGGAAATCGCCAATCTCGAGGAGCAGCGCGGGCGGATGGCGGCGCAGTACGGCCCCAATTGGCCGGCGATGAAAGAACTCGTCAACAGCCTCGCCATGTCCAGGCGACGCCTCGAAGGCGAAACCGACTCGGTGATCGGTTCCGTCAGGAACGAGTATCTGGCCGCGAAGGCCAAGGAGGACTCGCTGGTAGGCGCCTTGAACGCGCAGAAGGGCGAGGCCATGGGGCTCGACCGAAAAGCTGTGGAGTACGCGGCGCTCGATCGCGAGGCAGCGGCGAATCGGCAACTCTACGAGAACCTCATGCAGCGCGCCAAGGAAGCCAACGTATCGGGCCAGTTCCGAAGCAGCAACGTCGAGATCGTGGATCGCGCTGAAGTGCCGCGCGGTCCCGTACTGCCCAATGTGCCAAGGGACCTGACGATGGCGATGCTGGCTGGATTGCTGGTGGCAGTCGGCCTGGCGCTGGGGTTCGAGCGGCTCGACAACCGGATCAAGTCGCCCGAGGAGATCAAAGCTTATCTCGGGCTGCCCCTGCTCGGGCTCGTGCCCGCGGTGTCCGTCAAGGAGGGTGAGCAGCTGCTCCTGGGATCGAAGGACGTGCCCCCCACCTTCGCGGAAGCCATCCGCGCCATCAGGACGAGCGTCGTGTTCTCCTCGGCCGAGGAAGGAGCCCGCTCGATCGTCGTCACCAGTTCGGCGCCAGCGGAAGGCAAGACGGTGGTGTCGACCAACCTGGCCGCCGCGTTGGCGCAGGCGGATCAGAGAACGATCGTTGTCGATGCGGATATGCGCCGGCCGCGTGTCCACGATGTGTTCGGCTGGGTCCAGGAACCCGGCTTGTCGAATGTGCTCGTCGGGACGGCCAAACTGGCCGAAGCGATCCGGAAATCGTCGGTGCCCCATCTCAGCGTGCTGCCCGCCGGGCACATTCCGCCAAACCCGGCGGAGTTGCTCGGCTCCACGCGGTTCCAGGAACTGGTCGCCGAATTGCGGCGCCAGTTCGACTGGATCATCATCGATGCCCCGCCGGTCATGGCCGTCACCGACGCCGCGCTGGTCGGCCACAAAGCCACGGGCGTGGTCTTCGTGGTTGGCGCCGAGATGACGCCTCGACGGCACGCCGCGGTCGCCGTGGAGCAGCTCACGGCGGCCAAGGTCCGATTCATTGGTGCCGTCCTCAATCGCGTGAACGTGCACGGCCACGGGTACTACTACTCCACGTATTACCGGAAGGACTACGTGCAGGCGTATACCCGCGTCTCGTAGCGCTCTCCACTCCCTGAAACGGGCGGGCGAGAAAAACGTCCGTCCGGCGTGTCGTGTCCACCGTCGAGATCACGGCCAGCCAAGTCGTCCACCGGATCGCACCGTCGCGAGCATGGGTGCCCCTCAGGCTCGGCGAACTGTGGTCCTATCGCGAGCTTGTGTACTTCCTCGTATGGCGCGACATCAAGGTCCGCTACAAGCAGACGATGCTGGGAGTGGCGTGGGCGCTTCTGCAACCCGTCCTGACCATGGTGGTCTTCAGCATCTTCTTCGGCCGACTTGCCGGGATTCCCTCCGAAGGAGTGCCCTACCCGGTGTTTGCCTTCTGTGCGCTCGTGCCGTGGCAGCTGTTCGCGTATTCGCTGACCGAATCGAGCAACAGCGTCGTGGCCAGCCAGCGGTTGCTCTCCAAGGTGTACTTCCCGCGCCTGATCATGCCGCTCTCCGCCCTCGGCGTCGCCCTGGTCGATTTCAGCGTGGCGACGGTGCTCCTCGTGATCCTGGTCCTGGCTTATGGCGTCACACCTGGTCTGGCTGTGCTCACGTTGCCGCTCTGGGCGCTGCTGGCGGTCTCGAGCGCGCTCTCGGTGGGGCTGTGGCTCTCGGCTCTCAACGTCAAGTATCGCGACGTGCGCTACACCATTCCGTTTCTTGCCCAGACGTGGCTGTTCGCCACCCCGGTGGCGTACCCGACGTCGATCGTCCCGGAGGCATGGCGGACGATTTACGCCCTCAACCCGATGGTCGGCGTTGTCGACGGATTCCGGTGGGCGCTGCTGGGGAGTTCGGAACCGCCGGGCGTGACGGCGCTGGTGTCCACCGTCAGTGTCGCCGTGCTGCTCGTGGGCGGCCTGTACTTCTTCCGGCGAACCGAGCGGACGTTCGCCGACCTCGTGTAGATGAACACCGCGATTACTGCACACGGCCTGGGCAAGCAGTACCGAATCGGGTCGCGTGACCGGTTCGGCTCGTTGCGGGACGCCCTGACTCGGCAGGTGTCGGCGGCGCTGGGGCGGCTGCGCCGCAGCACCCGAGAAGAGGACACATCTCACACGATCTGGGCCCTTCGGGAAGTCTCGTTTGAGATCCAGCCCGGGGAGATCGTCGGCCTCATCGGCAGAAATGGTTCTGGCAAGAGCACGCTGCTCAAGATCCTGTCGCGGATTACCGACCCGACGGCAGGGTCCGCCGAGGTCAGAGGGCGTGTCGGGTCACTGCTCGAGGTGGGGACCGGATTCCACCACGAGCTGACCGGTCGCGAAAACGTGTTCGTCAACGGCGCGATCCTCGGCATGACACGCGCGGAGATCACCAGAAAGTTCGACGAGATCGTCGCCTTCGCCGACGTCGACACGTTCATCGATACGCCCGTGAAGCGCTACTCCAGCGGGATGCAGATGCGGCTCGCCTTTGCGGTGGCCGCGCACCTCGAACCCGAGATTCTGCTCGTGGACGAGGTGCTCGCGGTCGGTGACATCGCCTTCCAAAAGAAGTGCCTCGGCAAGATGGACGATGTTCGACGTCAGGGCCGGACGATTCTCTTCGTGTCTCACCAGCTGAACCAGTTGCGTCGGCTGTGTGGCCGATGCCTCTGGCTCGACGCGGGCGGGCTGGCCGCCACGGGACCTGTGGCCGAGGTGATCAACCGGTATGAGGCGAGCTTCTTCGGGGACGCCGCGTTATCGGCGACCGATGCCGGAGTGTCCGGGGCGCAGTTTCTCAGCTGGACGCTCGACTCGATGCCGGGCGAGCCCGCGCACACGCTGGATCACCTGGGCGCGGTGACCGTCCGCTTCCTCCTTCGGCTCGACCGACCGATCCGGAACGGGCACCACGGCATCACGCTGTGCGACCGCGAGGGCCTGGTGGTCTGGGGCGCGGGAACGGACAACCTGAGCCTCCAGGCCGGTGTGCACGAAATCCGCTACACCTTCCAGAGTCTGCCCCTGCGACCGGGTCCGTACCGCTGGCACGTGAGCCTCTTCGAGGAGGGTCGCTTCGTGACCAACCTCGACTGCGTGCCGGAGTTGAGCGTCGAAACACGGCCGCTCGGCCATCGGCGAGACGAACTGGCCGGCGTGATCAACCTTCCGTTCACACTCGAGGTCCAGGCGCCTCGGGGCCAGGCCCTGCCGGCGACAGCCTCGCATTCATTCCGTGACGAGAGTGCTGCCAAAGGGCTCGCGCGCGCCAGATAGGCTCCCGCCTGACCCCCACACCGCCTGGGCATCATGAAAGGTTCCACGATGATTCCGCTGATCAAAGCTGACCTGCCGACGCTGGACGAGATTGCTGCCCCGCTCAGGGAGGCGCTGGCAAGCGGCCGCGTCACGAACTTCGGACCGCACGTCCAGCAGTTCGAGAAGGAGATTGGGGCCTACGTCGGCGCAGGCGCCGTTTGCGTCTCTTCCGCCACCGCCGGCCTCATCATGACGCTGCAGGGCCTGTCGATTCCGCGCGGAAGCCGGATCGTGATTCCGAGCTTCAGCTTCGTGGCGACTGCCCAGGCCGTGCTCTACGCGGGATGCGTTCCGGTCTTCGTGGACGTCGGGCGCGATGGCAACGCGGATCTCGAAGACCTTGCACGCGTCCTGGGCCACCACACGGATGTCCGTGGCGTGCTCCTCGTGCACATGTACGGGCTCCCTTGTGACACCGACGCGGTGGCGTCGATCGTCGGCGAAGCGGCTCAGAAGCGAGGTGAGACGATCTCGGTGATCTACGATGGCGCCCACGCCTTCGGGTCTTCCCGCAACGGTGTTCCGGTGGGGCAGGCTGGCGACGCGGAGGTGTTCTCGACCTCGGTTACCAAGGTCCTGACGAGCATCGAGGGCGGGATCGTGACCAGCCGCAACGAGGAGCTGCTGGACCGGCTGCGCCGGATGAGGAACTACGGTATCCACGCCAGCTACGATGCACATTGGCCTGGGCTCAACGGCAAGATGAGCGAGCTGCACGCGATGGTCGGCCGTTACAACCTGGCTCGCCTGGACGAGCTGTTGGGCGAGCGTCAGCGGCGGGCCGCCTACTACGCCGATCGCATTCGGCGGCGAACGTCGTTCCGAGTGATGGCGCCTCCATCAGACGTGATCTCGACCTACAAGGACTTCACCATCGAGCTTCCCGAAATGATGAAGGCGGAACGAGACGCGCTGAGCGCCGGACTCCTCGAGAAGGGCATCGAGACCCGGGCGTATTTCTTCCCACCCATCCATGAACAGCGCTATTTTCGCCGCTACGTCGACCGGCATCTGCCGGTCACCGAGGATCTCAGCCGACGCGTCCTCACACTTCCGTTTTCATCGTCGATTGCCGACGCCCAGATGGACCGCGTCGCCGACGCGCTCGCGGAGGAGCAGACGCGGCTGGGCGGCCTGGTGGCGGAGAGTGAGGTGCATCGATGAAGGTTCTCGTGACGGGGGGTGCCGGGTACCTCGGCTCGGTCCTGGTTCCGAAGCTGGTGGCCCGCGGTCACGCCGTGCGCGTCGTCGATGTCGGGTATTTCGGCCTCGATCACCTGCGCCGTATCGCGCCGGCCATCGAAGTGGTACGCGAGGATCTCAGGGTCGCGCTGACCGACAGCGCGGTCACGCGCCAGCTCCTCGAGGGCTGTGACGCGATCATTCACCTGGCCGCGATCTCGAACGATCCGTCAGCCGACCTCCAGCCGGAGCTGGCCGAGGAGGTCAACGTGGGCGTCACGGCGCGCCTGGCGGAGCAGGCCCGCGAGGCCGGAGCCCGGTTCCTGTTCTCGTCGTCGTGCTCGATCTACGGCGAAGCCGATGGGGAGATCGACGAAAGCGGCGTGACGAACCCGCTCACGGTGTACGCCAGCTCCAAGGTGACCGCCGAGCGCATTCTCGGCGAGCTCGCCGACCGCCGCTGGTCGCCGACCGTGCTCCGCAACGGGACGCTCTACGGCTACTCGACGCGGATGCGCTTCGACCTGGTGGTCAACATCTTCAGCTTCCAGTCGGCGCTCTACAACCGGATTCGGGTCTTTGGCGACGGGACGCAGTGGCGTCCCTTTCTCCACGTCGGCGACTGTGCGCGCGCGTTCATTCACTTTCTCGAGCACCCCGAGTCGGCCGGTGGATGCTATAACGTCGCCCACGAGAATCTGCGGGTGGTCGACCTCGTCTCCGTGTTCAAGGCGCTCAATCCGAGGCTCGAGGTCGAGTTCATTTCGGTGCCGGACATCGATCGCCGGAACTACCGCGTGTCGAATCGGCGGATGCTGAGCGCGGGCTTTGAACCCCGTGTGGACGTCACCCTCGGCAGCGAGGAGATGATCGACGCGATCGTGGCCGGAGTCATCGCGGATCCCGAATCCATTTTCTACCGCAACGCGAAGTGGCTTCGGGAACTGACCCACATCGGGTCCATGGGCCACCGCGACCTGGTCGGGTTGATCGAAACCTTCAAGCACCACGGGTCGGAGACACGGGGCTAGAAGGCGTGCCGACGCCGCTGCTCGTCGTCGGGGCCGGCGGCCATGCCGCCGAGGTGTGCGCCTATGCGGACGCCATCGCGTCGGCCGATGGATCGCTGGACCTGCTCGGCTGCATCGACGAGGCGAAACCCCCGGGTCGGCACGGGCCTGTCGTGGTGATTGGGGGCTTCGACGCGCTGGAGCGTCTGCTCGACACTCATCCCACACTGCACTGCGTGACGGCCGTTGGCGACAACGCCGCTCGTCAACGGCTCGTCAGCCGGGTCGAGGCGCTCGGGCGAGGGCGCGTGGTGTGGGCCACCGTTCGTCATCCGGCAGCGGTGGTCGGCGCTCTTGTCGAGGTGGGACCAGGCTGCTGTCTCGCGCCAGGCAGCGTGGTGACCACCCGCGCCCGGATCGGCCCGCACACCATCCTCAACGTGAACGCATCGGTCTCCCACGATACCGTCGTCGGCAGCTTCAGCAACCTCAATCCCGGAGCTGTCGTCGCGGGCAACGCCGTCCTTGGAGACGGCGTCTATGTCGGTGCTGGCGCCACGGTCATCGACCGTGTCAGCATCGGCGAATGGACCGTGATCGGCGCGGGCGCCGCCGTCGTCCGAGACCTGCCCGCACGCGTGACGGCTGTCGGGGTGCCGGCACGCGTCATCAAGCGCCGGTGAGCCTGGCATGACCGCTCCGCCCCTGCTCAGCGTCGTCATTCCTTCCTACAACTACGCCCGATTCCTGGACGATTGCCTGCGAAGCATCTACGCGCAGGAGAACGCGCCGGAGTTCGAGGTGATCGTTGTCGACGACGGGTCGACCGACGGGACGTTGGAGCGGCTCGACGCCTGGCGTCGCCCGAACCTGCGGGTCGTGGCCCGCCGGCACAACCTTGGTCACGCCGCGACCATCAACGAAGCGCTGCCGCTCGCCCGGGGGGCCGTCATCGCGCGCCTGGATCCCGATGATCGCTACCGTCCACACTTCATGGCGACGGTGGTGGAGACCTTGGAGGCTCACCCCGCTGTCGGGCTGGTGTTTGCCAATGCCGCCATCATCGACGACGCCGGGACGGACACGGGCCATGTCACACCGCGACCGCACTCGTCGGATTTCCATGGCTCCGAGTTCCTCGCCCTGCTCGACCGCAACTTCATCTGTGCGCCGACCGTGGCCGCGCGCCGCCAGGTGTGGCTCGACTCGCTTCCCGTCCCCGAGCATCTCGCGTTCCACGACTGGTATTTCACGCTGCTGGCGTCCCGTCGCCATGACTTCGCCTATGTCGACGAGGTGATTGCGGAGTACCGCGTGCACGGAGCCAACCACCATTCGTCGATCTCGCGCGACGGTTCCGAAGAGCGCTCGGTGCTGTGGCTTCTCGACAAGGTGTACGCGGAGATGGAGCCGGACCCGGGCGTCGAGGCGGCAAAGCAGCGCCGCAGGCGGCGGGTCTATGCCTCCCACTATCTGGACTTTGCCGAGAAGTACTTCTGGTTCCGGCGGCAGGCGGACGCGCGCCGGTGCTACGCGTCAGCCGCATGGTACTGGCCCGCACGGCTTCTCGACGGCGGGGTCATGCGCCGTTTCGCGGGTAGTCTGATCAACAGACGCCTCTACGACTGGCTGAAGACCGGTCATACGCGGGTCCTCGGAGCGACGCGATCAGAGGCACGTTGAGGAATTCGGCGTGAAGGTCCTTCACGTGGTCTTCTCGTATCCGCCGGATCCGCCGGCTGGGACCGAGGTGTACGTCCAGGCGCTCTGCCATGCCCTCGCTGCTGCGGGTGTCGAGTCGGTGGTCGCTGCCCCGGCGCCGACCGATGCGTCCTACGAGCACGGAGGCGTGCCTGTTCGTCGATTCGCCGTGTCGTCCGAGGCGACGACGCTGATGGCGCTCTACTCGGGAAGCGACCCGGTGGCCGCGGCGCGTGTCGAGCGCCTGCTGGACGAGGAGCGGCCGGACATCCTGCATCAGCATGCCCTGACCTACGCCTGCTCCATCGAACTGATACGCCTGGCCAAACGTCGCGGTGTGCCGGTGGTCTTCACCTACCATACGCCGACGACGACCTGTCCCCGCGGCACGCTTCTCGAACATGGCGACCGGGTGTGCGATGGCCTTCTGTCGGTCGAACGGTGCACGCCCTGCACACTGCACGGATTGGGCCTGAACGACGAGCTGAGCCGCTTGATCAGCCGGACGCCGGAGTCCATCGGCGGCTGGTTGAACGAATCCGACAGATCCGGGCGCGTCTGGACCGCCCTGCGGCTACCGTCAGCCTTGCGGGCACGCCTGTCGACGTTGCAGGAGTTCCTGTCTCTGCCGGATCGCTTCGTGGCGCTCACGTCCTGGGTTGGCGACCTGCTTGGCGCCAACGGCGTCGCGAATCATCGGATCGTCATGTCGCCTCATGGCCTCCCGGCTGCGGCCGCGCCACCGCGGACACCGGCCCCCGCAGGGCCCGTGTCGATCGCTCATCTCGGCCGCCTCGATCCGGTCAAGGGGACAGACGTGTTGATCCAGGCCGTCCGCGCGCTGCCTGGCACCGTTTTGAAACTCGACATCTTCGGCATCGTGCAAGGGTCGGCTGAGGCCGCTCACCGTGACCGCCTGCAGGTCATGGCCGGGGGCGACCCGCGCATACGCTTCCTCGACCCCGTGCCATCGAGCGAGGTGATCGGCATTCTGGCCGGTTATGACTTCGTCGCTGTCCCCTCGCAGTGGCTCGAGACCGGGCCGTTGGTGGTCCTCGAAGCACATGCGGCCGGAGTACCTGTCATCGGCTCCGCGCTGGGTGGCATCAAGGACAAGATCCGCCCGGGGGTGGACGGGATCCTTGTAGACCCACCTGCGTCCGTAGAGGCGTGGCAAGAGGTACTCGCACAGTGCACCTCGAACCGTGACGCGGCCGTGTCGCTGAAGCGCGGTGTACGCACCCCGCGCGTCATGGCGGCGGTCGCCCGCGAGATGGCAGACCTCTATCGGTCACTGCTCGGTCAGACGACGGACCGGACCGCCGAGTTGTCGGGAGGGTTAACCGTGAGCGAAGCTCCGCGATGACCGAGCCTCGACCGATGCCCCGAGTTCTGTACGTGCAGTACACGAACCCGGCCGCGTATCCGCCGGTGGAGCATGGCGCTCGCATCCTGGCCGATGCCGGATGCGACGTTCTGCTGCTCGGAACCGAGAATCAGGGTCACAGCCTCGAGCTGCCGGTGCACGAACGCATGCGCGTCGAGCTGCTCCCGTTCGAAGGCAGCGGGTGGCGCCAGAAAATCCACTACGCGCGCTTTGCGCTTTGGGCGCTGATGTGGACGCTTCGGTGGCGCCCCTCGTGGGTATACGCCTCGGATCCGCTGGCGTGCCCGGTCGCGCTGCTCCTCGCGCGCGTTGGCGCAGCGCAGACGGTGTACCACGAGCACGACTCGCCGGCGCCAGGCGCGTTGCAGGCCTCCGCGACCTCGGGGTTCATGCGGGTGGTCCTTCGCGCGCGGCGTGCCGTGGGGCGCCGCGCGGCCCTCTGCATCCTTCCGACCGAGTCGCGCGCGCGCCTGTTTCGCGAAGAGGTGCCTGCCGCTGGCGTCGTCACGGTGTGGAACTGTCCCAGCCGTAACGAGGTCTCGCCCCCGCGCGATGGCCTGGAGCCGGGGACTTTACGCGTCTGGTACCACGGGTCAATTGTCCCCGCCCGCATGCCGCTCGAAGTTATCCAGGCGCTGGCGCGCCTGCCAGATGGTGTGACGCTCACGATCGCCGGCTACGAAACGGTCGGACACATCGGCTGGGTTGGTGCCTTGATGACCGTGGCCCGCGAGCTTGGCGTCGCGCATCGGGTCACTTTCCTCGGCCCCCTGCCGCTTCGCCAGGACCTGCTCGGCGCATGCGCAGGCCACGACGTCGGCCTGGCGCTGCTGCCGCGGTCAACCGACGACATCAACGAGCGTGAAATGGTGGGCGCGTCCAACAAGCCCTTCGACTACCTGGCCAACGGCCTCGCGCTTCTGGTCTCGGACCTCCCTGCGTGGCGGGCGATGTATGTCGATCCCGGATACGGCCGAGTTTGCAGCCCGGAATTGGCTGACAGCATCGCTTCCGAGCTCAATTGGTTCCTGGAGCACCCGGAGGACGTTCGCGAGATGGGTGAGCGCGGCCGACAGCGAGTGGCCGACGCGTGGAACTACGAGCTCACCTTCGCTCAGGTGCTCGATCGGCTCACGGGCACACGCTCGCCGCTGTCCAATCGGTACCAGGCGGCAGACGCGGCAGGCCGACCATGACTGAGATTGAACGGCGACGCCAGGCCCGACCGTTCTTCTCCATGTGCATTCCGCAGCACAACAGGACGTCGTTCCTGATCGAGGTCTGTCGCTCATTGGACGAGCAAGTGTTCCGGGATTTCGAGGTCTGCATCTCGGACGATGGCTCCACCGATGGGCGAGAGAACGAATTGCTGACCTACTTGCAGCGGTCAGGGCTGGCCTTCGCCTACCGCCGCCAGGAGCGCAACCTCCGCTACGACGGGAACCTCCGGTCGGCCATCTCAATGGCCCAGGGGGAGTACTGCTTCCTGCTCGGCAACGACGATGCCCTGAAGAGCCAGGGCACGCTTCGAGATCTGCACGCGTCCATCGCGGCTGGTCCGCACCCGGTCGTCGTGATCACGAACTTCGAAGACTTTTCGACCGGCCACGTGACTCGGCGCGTGCGGGAATCGGCGGCGATTGAGGGCACGCCGAACCTTGCCGCCGGGATCTTTCGGAAGTTCAGCTTCGTCAGCGGGGTCATCCTGAAGACCGCCGACGCGCAAGCGTTGGGCGACGGGCGATGGGATGGCAGCGAGATGCACCAGATGTTCGTAGGCTGCCGGCTGATCGCCGCTGGAGGCTGCCTGCTCGAGCTCGATCAGGTCACCGTGCGCAAGGATGTCCAGATCGAGGGGGAGCGCGTCGACAGCTATGCGCTGAGGCCCCGGCAGGTGCTGAAAGGCATTCCGCCCCAGCATCTGCCGCTCGGCAAGACAGCCATGCTCGTCGTCGATGCCATCGAGCCACATATTCAGGCCAGACGCACGGCCATCCTCCTCAAAGTGATTGCCCAGTACCTCGGGTTTCTCTATCCGTACTGGCTGGTGCAGTACCGCAAGGTGCAATCCTGGCGGTACGCGGCCGGCCTGTCACGGGGCATGCACCCAAGCACGTCGCTTTCATCGATTAGATTGTCCGTGCTCGAGCGGCTGATCGCGCACGTCGTGTTTGGCGTGTCCACCGTGGTGGGGCTGACGCTGCCCATCTGGCTGCTCGACCGGTTGCAGCCACCGGCGCGCCGAGTGGCCACGTGGGTTGGGGGATGGCGAGTTTCGCCGTCGCGGACCTAGAGTCTTGGGAGGCTCCGCCTCGGACCGGCGAGAAACGCAGCGCCGGGCACGGCTCCACCTCCCAAGGGGTAGTGCGGGTCCTGCCGCGCTCCGCGCGGCACGACGTCTTGCAGGCCGTTTGAAAACTCGACTCGAATGCAAGGATTCCCGGCCTTCAAGACGTCTGGTCTGCCCGCCAGCTCCACCTACAAGTTGATCATCGTCGGCGGCAGCGGCGGAACCAATATCGGCGACAGCCTGCTGCGGGGGGCCGGGTCGCTCCACCTCACGGCCAGGTTGATCGATGCGTCTGCGGCCTATCGCGCGCCGTGGCCGGTCGCCCGCGTCAACTGGTGGCTGCGAGACCATCGGCCCAGTCGCCTCAGGTCGTTCGGGAAAGGCGTGGTCGAAGAGTGCCGCCGATTCACGCCGACGACGTTGCTGGCGATCGGCCTGGCACCTCTGACACGCGAAGCGCTCGACGAGATCGGCGGGTTGGGCATTCACACGATCAGCTACCTTACCGACGATCCGTGGAACCCGTCATCCAGGAGCCGATGGTTCTTCGACGCCCTCCCAGGCTATGGACGTGTGTTCTCGCCCCGCCAGGCGAATCTGTCGGACCTGCGGCGGCACGGCTGTGCCAGAGTGGGCTATCTGCCGTTCGGGGTCGATCCCGACCTCTTCTATCCCGAGGCGCTCAGCGAGGACGATCGGCGGCGTTATCAGTCCGATGTGTTCTTCGCCGGCGGTGCCGACCCTGAGCGCGTGCCCTTTGTTGCAGCGCTCATCCAGGCGGGACTGGATGTGGCGCTGCACGGAGATTACTGGGGTCGCTTTGCGGACACGAGAGCAGCAAACCGCGGGCACGCGACCCCGGAAGTGGTCCGCAAGGGCATGCAGGCCGCCAAGCTGTGTCTCTGCCTGGTGCGCCGGGCCAATCGTGACGGACTTTCGATGCGGTCGTTCGAGATTCCCGCGGTCGGCGGGTGCATGCTCGCCGAGGACACCGCCGAGCACCGAGCGCTGTTCGGCTCGGATGGTGAAGCTGTCGGTTACTTTCAGGGTCCGACCGACATGGTGGACACCGCCCGCCGGCTCATCGCCGATCCCCGCCAGCGGGCGCGTATGGCGCAGGCCGCGCACCGGCTGGTTTCGAGCCAGCAATCGACCTATCGGGATCGGCTGCGGACGATGCTCGAGACGGAGCCCACGTCGACTTCGACGACGCTTCAAGAGCACTGAGCGATGAACGGTGAGATAGAGCTTCAGATCTGGGTGTGGCTCTGGCTGGCAGTCGCCGGGTACATGCTGGCCAGACACTGGAGAGCCGGAGCCGGCGTGGGGTTGGTCCTCACCTACGTGCTGAGCTCGGTGGCCATCCACTGGCTGGCGGGCGCCATGTATCTGCTGCCGTGGTACACGCGCGGCAGCCTCGAGTTGACCGCGGTCGGCCTCCGCGAAAGCACCATCGGCCTCATCGCGCTCGCGCTGGGCGCAGAAGTCAGCGCCATCGTGATGGGGCCGGCTCGGCCCCACCATGCCGAGCCAGGCGAGGCGTCCCTCGTGGATGGTCGCGTCGTCAACGTCTTCCTCTGGACCGGCCTGATCGTCTACGGCCTGATCGCGCCGATCGGCGCGCGCATTCCGAGCGTCGCCGCCGTCCTGTCCACCGGTTCGAGTGTGATCGTGGCGGCGCTTGGGCTGAAGTGCTGGAACGCCTGGTGCCGCGGCCACTTCGCGGAGATCGCCTGGTGGCTCGGGGCCAGCCTGGCGTTCCCGCTGGTGACGGTTGTCAGTCAAGGGTTCCTTGGCTTCGGCTTCGCGGCCATGCTGATCCTCTTCGCGTTTGTCGCGAACTTCACCGGTCCGAGAAAGACGTTGATCATCGTAGGCCTGGCGTCGTGGTACCTCGGACTGTCCGTTTACGTCACCTATATGCGGGACCGCACGGACATCCGGGATGTTGTGTGGACCGGAGCCAGCCTGGAGAATCGCGTCAACCGCATCGTCGAAACGTTCACCGACCTCGAGTGGTTCAACGCCTATGACGATCGCCACCTGCGCCACATCGACGGTCGGCTCAATCAGAACTACCTGATCGGCGCCGCCGCGGCCAATCTGGAGCCGGGGTTCGTGAGCTTCGCCTACGGCACGACGATCAGCGACGCCGTGCTGGCCGTGATTCCCCGGGCGATCTGGCCTGACAAACCGATGGTCGCCGGGAGCGGGAACCTGGTCACGACATTCACCGGCATTCGCTTTCCCGAAGGAACGAGCGTGGGTATCGGGCACATCATGGAGAGCTATGTCAACTTCGGCACTCCGGGCGTGGCCGTCGGGCTGTTCGTGATTGGGGCCATGCTGGCGCTCGCCGATCGAAAGGCGGCGCGATTCCTGCGCCGGGGCGATCCGCGTGGATTCCTGTTGTGGTATCTCCCCGGGCTCAGCCTCCTCCTGCTCGGCGGTTCGTTCATCGAGATGACCTCCAGCGCCGCCGCGGCGCTGCTCATGGCCATCCTCATGACTCGAATGAGTCTGTATCTGAAGGCCAGGCGGCCCCACGCCGCGATTGTCGTGCCGCCAACCGTCAGTGACGAGCCGGCGAGAGAAGTTGAAACGTGATGAGCCGACCCTTGCTCGCGGCGATTACTTTCGACGACCGGGGCGGCGGCGTAGCCAAGGTGGCGCGGCTCCTCCGCCGAGTGTTGTTCGACCATTGGCCGCAGGCATCCCGGGTCATCGAGCTGGTCCGCGATCCGGGCGACCCCCCGAGCTTCGACTCCGGCCCGGCGACTCGCGTGGGCTTCGGCGTGCGGGTGGTGGTGCCGCAACTGCTGGGACGGTGCGATTGGATTCTCTACAGTCATCTGGCGCTGGCCCACGTCCAGCGTTTCGTGCCCGAGCCCTTCCGGCGTCCGTATGCCGTCTTCCTGCACGACATTGAGGCGTGGGGCCCGATGTCGGCGGCACGACGGCGCGTCCTGCGCCATGCCTTCCTGCGCCTGGCCAACTCCACCTATACCGCGGAGCGGGTCATGCGGGAGCATCCCGATGCCGGGCGCATCCTTGCCTGCCCGCTCGCGCTGGAGCCGACAGAGACGCGCCGTGGGTCCGCCGACGAGCTGGCGAACGCTGAGCGGCCGGAGACCCCGATGGTGTTGAGCGTCGGGAGAATGTCGTCACGCGAGCAATACAAGGGCCACGACCAGCTCCTCGAGGCGTGGCCGCGGGTGCTCGCGCGAGTGCCAGGCGCCCGCCTCGTGTACGCGGGAACCGGCGATGACATCGCGCGCCTCACGGCGAAGGCCACGGCGCTCGGCGTGGCGGACTCGCTGAACTGTCCGGGATTTGTCTCGACGCGTGAGCTGGCACGGCTGTACACCCAAGCTGCGGTTTTCGCCATGCCGAGCCGGCGTGAGGGCTTCGGGCTCGTGTACCTCGAGGCCATGTCGCATCGCCTGCCGTGCATCGGCTCGACCCACGACGCGGCGGGGGACATCATTCAGGACGGCCACACGGGGTTCCTCGTCGATCAATCCGACATCGGCGGCCTGGCCGACCGGCTCACACGCCTGCTCACCGACGACCTCCTCCGCAGGCGGATGGGCGAGGCCGGCGCCCGTCGAGTGGCGGAGCAGTTCACGTACGAGCGATTTGCGAGCCGCCTGATCGGGCTCGTCTCCCCGGCGTTGAGGGAGCGTCTGGCTGCTCCCGCGTCGGCGACGCGTTTGGTGCCGTGATGTCGTTGAGCGTGCTGCACGTCATTCCCGCCGTGTCGTCCCGCTATGGCGGCCCGAGCACCGTGGCGCTGCGGACGGCGGCCGCTCTTCGGGATCTCAACGCCCGCGTGCTCGTCGCGACCACCGATGCCGACGGCAAGGACCGCCTCGACGTCGAGACGTCGCGCGAGACGATGTTCGAGGGGGTGCCCGTCATGTTCTTCCGGCGGGAGGCCAGCGAGGCGTTCAAGTGGTCGCCCGGGCTTGGCAGGTGGCTGGATGCGCACGTCGCCGAGTTCGATCTCGTCGACGTACACGCCATCTTCTCGCACTCCTCCGTTGCGGCCGGCCGGGCGTGCCGACGCGCCGGCGTGCCTCACGTCGTCCGGCCACATGGTGCGCTCAACCCCTGGGGGCTTGGCCGCCGTCGATGGCTGAAGCAGGTGCTGTTTCACGTCAGCGCGCGTAGTCTGCTGGCTGGCGCCGCGGCCATGCAATACACCACCGCCCAGGAGCGGGATCTCGCCGAGCGGGCGTTCCCATGGCTCCCCGAGGGCGCCGTGGTCCCTCCCGGCGTCGAGGACGCGTGCTTCGAGGACTCGGCACCGGGGTCAGGCGGAGAACCCTACATCCTCGTGTTGTCCCGTCTGGCCGAGAGCAAGCGACTCGATGCGCTCATCGACGCATTTCATCGCATCGCCGGCCGTCTCCCCGAACCGTGGAGGCTCATCATCGCTGGCGTCGGAGACGAGGACGTGGTCACGCGCCTCAGGACGCTGGCGGCAAACGGTCCGGCCCGCGCAATGATTCGGTTCGCCGGATGGGTGACCGGCGACGCCAAGCGGGCGCTGCTGGCCGGTGCAGGCTTGCTGGCGGCGCCGTCGCACCAGGAGAACTTTGGGTTGGCATTGGTCGAAGCCATGGCCCACGGCGTGCCCGTGCTGACATCGCGCGCCGTCGATCTGGCGAAGGACATCGAGCAGCACCACGCGGGCTGGGTCGTCGAGGAGCCGCTCGATGCCCTCGCAGACACCTTGGCCGCGGTGCTGGCCAGTGCCGAGGATCGTGCGGCCAGGGGCGCGGCGGCCCGCACCTTTGCCCGGCAGTTCCGATGGTCCGAGACCGGGCGCCGACAGATCGCGCTGTACGAACGGATGCTCACGCGCTCGTTGATCCAGGCGGCCGAGACCGCCCCTGCAGGGCGCCCGTGACCGAGTCCGTCAGACCTGGCGTGTCCGTCGTCGTCCTCACCTACAACGAGGAGCGCAACCTGTCGGCGTGTCTCTCCAGTGTCCTACCGTGGGCGGCAGCCGTCTTCGTCGTCGACTCCGGCAGCACCGATCGCACCATCGCCATCGCCTCTCGAGCCGGGGCACAGGTGGTTGCTCACCCGTTCGAGACACACGCCAGGCAGTGGGCCTGGGCGCTGGAGCACCTGCCGATCGCCACCGACTGGGTCCTCGGGCTCGACGCGGACCAGCGTGTGACCCCGGCGCTGGCCGACGCGATTGGAGAAGCGACAGGGCCCGGCAGCGGCGGCCATGCGGGCTACTACGTGAATCGCCGGCAGGTGTTTCGAGGCCGGTGGATTCGCCATGGCGGCTATTACCCGAAGTATCTGTTGAAGCTGTTCAGACGAGGGCGCGTGAGTCTCGATCCGAACGAGCTGGTGGACCATCATTTCGAGGTCGACGGCACGTGCGGGTATCTCTCTGGCGACCTCGTCGAGGACAACCAGAACGAGGCGCGGATTGCCGATTGGATCGCCAAACACAACCGGTACGCGCTTGCGATGGCGAGGGAAGAGCGGCGCCGAATACTGGAACGGACGCCGCGCAAACGGGGCATCGGCACCGCCGACGAGCGCACGGGGTGGATGAAATCGGCCTGGGCCCGGATGCCCAAGTACTGGCGTCCTCTCGGCTATTTCCTGTACCGCTACGTGATCCGTCTCGGCTTCCTGGACGGCAGGGAAGGGTTCATCTTCCATTTCATGCAGGCCTACTGGTATCGCCTCCTCGTGGACATCAACCTGGACGAGCTGGCACAGGCCAGGCCGGCCGAAGAGCCTGGGCAAGGCTCGTCCTTAGAACAAGCCGGCCGGCCCATCGATTCGACGTCGGTCGAGGTGCGATGACTCGAATCCGAGCGCGTGTGGCATGACTCAGGCCCTCGTCTCGTGAGGTGGCGCACGCGACTCGCATACCGTCTGCTGCCGCCGCAGACCTGGGGACAGTTGAAAAACGACTGGGCCCTCAGCCGTCGCCGACTGACGAACCGTCGCCGCAGGCTGCAGACCTGGCTCTCGACGCGGCAGGACCTGAGGCTGCATCTGGGCTGTGGCCTTCGTGCGACGCCAGGGTGGCTCAACATCGATGCCGTCGAACAGCCCGGCCTCGATGTGCGCTGGGACCTGCGGGATCCCTTGCCCTGCGAGGCAGGTGTCGCGGCGCTCATCTACACAGAGCACGTCCTGGAACATCTCGAGTACGAGGACGCGCGTGCCCTCCTTCGCGAGCTCTACCGGCTGCTCGCTCCCGACGGACGGGTCCGGCTGGGCGTGCCGGACGCCGAGCTGTACATGCAGGCATACATCGCGCGGGACACCGGGTTCTTCGAGCAGCAGAGCCGCATCGGCAACCCCTCGTCACCGCTCGACACGCCCATCAAGGTGATCAACCAGATGTTCAGGATGGGAGGTGCTCATCGCTTCGCGTGGGACTTCGAGACGCTGCGCCAGCAGCTCGTCCACGTCGGGTTCGTCAACGTGACCCGCTGGCCGGCGGGGCAGGGCTCACGTGCGGACCTCTGCCTCGACGATCCTTCACATGCCGCTGAAACCCTTTACGTGGAAGCGGACAAGCCGCGCCAGCGTGACGCCGCTCTCCGCCCACGCGCCAGACCGGGCGACGGCATGGGTGACGCGGCGTGAAGGTGTCACTCCGGACGGATGGTCCCGGCGTGCCGGAAGATGCCCTTGTCGCACACAAAACGTCGAGCGGGCCGTCAGCCCTTGCGCCAGTACGCCCCGAGGGGTGCGTCGCGAACGTACCCGATGATCTGCAGCGGTTCCACCACGCTGTGGCGCGCCCGATAGTCCTCGACGGCCTGATTGCACTCCGGCAGCATGCCGAAGTCGTCGATGATGACGTAGCCCCCCGAAGAGATCTTGGGATACAGGTGCTCCAGGACGACGATGGTCGATTCGTACATGTCGCCGTCGAGCCTCAGCACCGCGATCTGACTGACCGGGGCTGTTGGCATCGTGTCGCTGAAGAACCCCTTCAGGAAATGGACGCGGTCGTCGAGAAGCCCGTAGAACTCGAAGTTATGGCGCACCTGCTCGACGCTGACGGCCAGGTACTCGGATGCCCACAACTGGCTTCCGCGGTCGGCGGCGTACTCGTCCTTGGGCTTCGGCAGGCCCTCGAACGAATCGCACACCCACACGTGGCGTTGCCGATCGCCGCACGCCTCGAGAAACCCCCGCATGTAGATCGTGCCGCCGCCTCGCCAGACGCCTGTTTCCACGAAATCACCGGGAACTCCATCTTCGGTGACGGCGCGCATGCAGTCGTGAAGGTTGGTGAGGGCTCCCATGCCCATCATCGTCTCGCCCGCGTACCGGTTGGTTTGTACCAGCGACAGACTGAATGGGCGGAGCACCCGTTGAATCGCCGAATAAGCGGCAAAGCGCGCGGCTTTCAGCGCCGTTCGCGTGTTACGGGGAATCTCGGCGAACACCGGCTCTGGAAACTCACGCGTGAGGGCAATCCGGAGGAGGTGGAGGTAACGCTCTTCAAGCGGGCGCATCGAGTCCTGGCGAATGATACAGGCCGGGCAGGCCGGCATCAAGCGCATCACACCTCATGAACATTCTCGGTATCAACGCCTATCACGCCGACGTGTCCGCAGTCCTCGTTCGAGATGGTGAGCTCGTCGCTGCTGTCGAAGAAGAGCGCTTCCGACGCGTCAAGCACATCGCGGGCTTTCCACGGGACGCCATTCGCGCGTGCCTGCAGATGGGCGGCATCAGCGGCCGCGAGGTCGATCGCGTCGGCGTGTCTCGAAATCCACGAGCGCACCTGGTGCGCAAAGCGTGGTTTGCGTTACGCCATCGTCCCGGTGGCGGCCTCCTGCGCGACCGGGCGTCCAACTACCGCCGTGTCGCTTCGGTTCCCGACACGCTCGCCGACGTCCTCGACCTCGGCCCCCAGGCGAGGCGCCCGACGGTGCACTGGGTTGAGCACCACCCCGCGCACCTGGCCAGCGCGTTCTTCGTGTCACCCTTCGACGAGGCTGCGGTCTGCGCGATCGACGGGTTCGGCGACTTCGTCAGCACGTCATGGGCCGTCGGACGCGGGCACACCCTCGACGTCACCCGCCGTATCTATTTCCCCCATTCCCTGGGTCTTCTGTATCTGGCGATCACGCAGTACCTGGGATTTGCGAAGTATGGAGACGAGTTCAAGGTCATGGGTCTGGCCCCCTACGGGTCGCCCGACCTGGTGGATGAGATCCAGCACCTCGTCCACCTGCACCCCGGTGGCGGATTCGCTCTCGACCTCGCGTACTTCCAGCACTGGTTGGGAGCAAGCCCCATGACGTGGGACGAGGGGGAACCCACGCTCGGCCCGGTGTTTTCCTCCCGATTGGAGGGGCTGCTCGGGCCGGCGCGGAAGGGCGACGAGCCACTCACTTCGCGCCACGAGGCCATTGCCGCGTCCCTTCAGGTCGTGTTCGAGCGCGCCTACTTCCATGTATTGAACGCCCTTCACGCGGCGACCGGCCTGCCATCGCTGTGCCTCGCGGGAGGCTGCGCGATGAACAGCGTTGCCAACGGCAAACTACGAACCGAGACGCCTTTCGAGCGCGTCTACATTCAGCCCGCAGCGGCCGACAACGGAACGGCGCTCGGGGCCGCCTTCTATGTCTGGAATCATCTGCTGGGCCGGCCTCGCCGCTTCGTGATGCAGCACGGGCATTGGGGTCCGGCTTTCGACGAGGCCTCGCTCGATGCCGACCTGGGAATGCGACGAGACGAGATCGCCCGCCGCGGGTGTCATGTCCGAACGCTCACCGACACACGAGCGCTCTGTGAGTGGACCGCGGCTCGCATTGCCGATGGGCTGGTGGTCGGCTGGTTTCAAGGGCGGATGGAATGGGGTGCGCGCGCCCTTGGGAACCGGAGCATCCTCGCCGATCCACGTCGTGCCGACATGCGGGACATCCTGAACGTGAAGATCAAGCTGCGCGAACGGTTCCGCCCGTTTGCGCCCTCGATTACAGAAGAGGCGTGTGCGCACTATTTCACCGGCGCCGTGCCCGACCCGTTCATGATGCAGGTCTATCCTGTAGCCGCCGATAAACGAAATGTGATTCCTGCGGTGACGCACGTCGATGGATCCGGTCGGCTTCAGACCGTGAGTCGGGAGTCCAATCCGTTGTATTGGGAGCTGATTCGCGCGTTCGAACGTGTCACCGGCGTGCCTGTGCTCCTCAATACCTCCTTCAACGAGAACGAGCCCATCGTCCATCGGCCGTCGGAGGCGATCGACTGCTTCCTGCGAACAGGCATGGACATGCTCGTGCTCGGTAACCAGGTGATCACGAAAGCTCACGTTCGCATCAGCGAAGAGGCAGGCCATGCAGTGGCATAAGACGAAGACCTTGGTAACAGGCGGGGCATCCTTCATCGGGTCGCACCTGGTGGACGCCCTCGTGCAACGCGGCGCCATCGTGCGCATCGTGGACAACCTCTCGAGCGGTCGGCTCGACAACATCCGCCAGCATCTGGATGAAGGCCGCGTCGAGTTCATCCACGCGGATCTCAATGACCTCGGTGTCGCGGAGGACGCGGTCGACGGCATCGATGTCGTCTTTCATCTGGCCGCCGACCACGGCGGCCGCGGGTACGTGGACCTGCACCAGGTGGCCTGCGCGACCAACCTGGCGCTCGACGGTCTCGTCTTCAAGGCCTGCCACAGGGCCAAGGTGGGCAAGGTCGTCTACGCGTCCTCGGGTTGCGTCTATCCCAATCACCTCCAGACGGACCCCGGGGAGATCCTGTATCTCACCGAGGACCTGGTGGGCCCCCCCTACGACGCCGACAACCTGTACGGCTGGGCAAAGCTCATGGCGGAGATGACGCTTCGCGCCTACCACACGGAAACCGGCATGAAGTCGGCCTGTTGCCGCTATTTCACGGTCTACGGCAATCGCGGACACGAAAACCACGCGGTGATCGCGATGATTGCCCGTGCGTTCGTCAAGGAGAACCCGTACGTCGTCTGGGGCACGGGTGAGCAGATCCGGAACTGGACGCACGTGAGCGATATCGTGTCAGGCACCATCCTCGCCGCCGAGCGGATCGACGACGGAACCGCCGTCAACCTGGGGACGATGGAGCGGACGAGGGTGATCGATGCCGCGCGTGAAGTGCTTCGATACACGGGACATGCCGCGCCGATTGAGCTTCACCCTGAAATGCCGACGGGTCCCCTCAACCGTGTGGCCGACAACGCGCTGGCCCGTCGTCTCCTGGAATGGGCGCCGCAGGTGAAGTTCATGGACGGACTCCATCAGACGATCGACTGGTATTTCTCGGCCAAGGACCGCGTGTTGGTCGCGAGCGGTCTCGCCTCGAAGCTGACGGAACGCTGAGAGCCGGCCCTGACCTCGGCCGGCACTGGACGCCAGGAGTGCACGTCGCCTTCTTCAATCGGTCGTACTACCCAGATGCCACGGCCACCGGGCAGCTGCTGACGGATCTCTGCGAGGATCTCGTCCGGCTCCATGGATGCCGAGTGACGGTGGTGACCGGTCTTCCCCTCGCGCCGTCGCCGGGCAGCCGGCCGGTCACGGCTGGAAGGGAGGTGGTCAACGGCGTCGAGGTGCATCGCACCATCGGCACGACGTTCGACAAGCGCCGATTTGCGGGGCGCGCAAGCAACTACGTGACCTATTTCATGTCGGCCTGTTGGAAGGGCCTGCGCATCGACCGCCCCGACGTGGTGGTGGCGTTGACCGATCCGCCAATCATCGGACTCGCAGCCTGGTTGTCTGGCCGGAAATACCATGCGCCCTTCGTGATGTCGTATCGCGATCTGTTTCCGGAGGTCACCGTCCTGCTCGACGATTTTCACAGCCGCACGCTGGACGCGATGCTTCAGCAGGTCAATCGTTTCCTGTGTCGAACGGCCTCCCGCGTGATCGCGCTGGGCGACACGATGCGCGAGCGCCTGATCACGAACAAAGGCGCCAGTCCCGCGCGCACGCTCATCATCCCGGACTGGGCCGACACGACCGCGATTGTCCCAGGCCCCAAAGACAACGCGTTTGCCGCGGCCCACGGCCTCACGAACAAGTTTGTCGTCATGCATTCGGGCAACATCGGGCTGTCGCAGGGCCTGGAGACCGTGATCGAGGCTGCCGCGATCCTCAACGATGTGGCGGATCTGCAGGTCGTGTTTCAGGGCGATGGGGTGAAGAAGCCCGTCTTGCAGGAGATGGTGGGCACCCTGGGGCTCTCGAACGTGACGTTTCTGCCGTTCCAGCCCAAAGAACGGCTCGGCGAGTCGTTCGCGTCGGCAGACGTGTTCATCGTGTCCCTGCAGCGCGACCTGGTGGGCTATATCGTGCCGAGCAAGCTGTACGGCATCCTCGCGGCGGGCCGTCCCTTCGTGGCCGCCGTCGCGGAGAACTGTGAAGTGGCATCGATCGCGCGGCGGGACGACTGCGGGCTCGTGGCCGAGCCCGCCAGTCCGAAAGACCTCGCCGACAAGATCATGACCTATTATCGAGACCGGGCCCTGATGGTGCGTTGCGGCCGTCACGCACGTCGCGCGGGTCTGAAGTACGACCGGACACTGCAGGTCTCCCGGTACATGGAACTGTTTCGAGAGCTCCGGCCAGTGCCGGCGGCCGCCTACCCCCTGGGCAGCAAGGACGTTCATGTCGCGCGGGGGTGACGTCGTCGTCGAGGCGGGTCCCGTTGGGCGGCGGGCAGTCGCGTCGGGCGGCCCGCGGGTGCAGGCGCTCGTCAAGCGCACCTTCGATGCGACGCTGGCGTTCATCGGCCTGCTGGCCTCATTGCCGGTCTGGGCCGTCATCGCCCTGGCGATCAAGCTCGATGATGGTGCGGCGACCTTCTACGCACAGGAGCGGGTCGGTCTGGCCGGTCGGCGCTTCCGCGTTCTGAAGTTTCGATCGATGGTGCCAAGTGCCGAGGCGGCCTCCGGCGCACGCCAGGCGTCGGCGGGCGACACGCGCATCACGAGGTGTGGCCATCTGCTGCGCGCGACGGCTCTCGATGAACTGCCACAGCTCTGGAACATCCTGCGGGGCGACATGAGCTTCGTGGGACCCCGCGCGCTGCGACCGGGCGAGATCGAGGTGATCGGCAACGGAGAAATGGAGGCGCTCGAGGACGTGCCAGGCTTCGAGGCGCGCTGCCAGGTCAGGCCGGGACTGACCGGCATCGCCCAGATCTACGCACCGCGCGACATTCCCAGGCGCTTGAAGTTTCGATACGACCGGCTGTACATCCGCCGTCAGTCCTTTGGTCTCGACGTGCGCCTGATCCTTCTGTCGTTCTGGATCACATTTCGTGGTCGATGGGAGTCTCGTGGCCGCAAGTTCTAGCGAGGTGACGCCTTGGAAAGCCGAGAAAGAGACGCGCGCTTGCGTTTTGGCACGTTGACATCACGGGATCCGCTTCCTATGCTGGAGCACGCGGCGTGAGCGACGACCGTCGGAACAACCCCCGCGTTCGCATTCTCGGCCGGCTGCACGGCCGGGCAATTGCCCTCGAGGTCCCGGTGACCGTGACCGAGATCAGCCTCGGAGGCATGGGTATTCAGACCGACGCGCCCTTTCCCACCGGCGCGGTTCACGAGTTCGAGCTGACGCTGGGCGACGAGTCGGTCGTCACCCTGCGGGGCAAGGTGGTGCACTGTCAAAAAGTCCCGGGCGAGGCTGGAGGCTTCCTGTCGGGCGTCCAATTCACGGACGAAGCCGTCGACGAGTGAGCGTGGCCAACGATCGCAGCACAAAGACCGCCCGTTCCGCCGGAGCATGGTCCTGAACTCACCTGAAGTGCGTGACGTCGTCGTGATCGGCGGCGGACCCGCCGGGTCGATGACCGCCAAACGGCTGGCCGAGCGTCGGCACGACGTGGTGCTCGTGGAAGAGCACCAGTCGATCGGCATGCCGGTGCATTGCACAGGCTTGATGGGTCTCGAGGCGTTCGACGAGTTCGACCTGCCCCGGCAGGCCATTCTGGGTCGGGCAGAATCGGCCCGATTCTGGGGGGCCGCGGGCCAGTCCGTCGCCGCACGAAGCGACCGGGTCAAGGCCGTCATCATCGACCGTGCGGTCTTCGATGCCGCGCTGTCGCGGCAGGCGGAAGAGGCAGGTGCAGAAGTCCGGCGGGGCTGGCGAGCCGAGACCGTCGTTGTCGGCAACGACTTGGTACGGGTGACGGCAAACGCCGGCCACGCTCCCGTGCTGGCGCGCGCGTGCGTCCTTGCCTGCGGCGCGAATTATCGGTTCCACCGCACGTTGGGCCTGGGGCTGCCCAAAGTGTATCTCCAGAGCGCCCAGCTCGAGACCCCGTTCCTCGAGCGGCCGGAAATCGAGGTCCGCTTTGGCCGGGAGGTCGCGCCCGACGGCTTTGCCTGGCTCGTCCCCGTCAGCCGGCACGGCCAGCCCCATGCGCGCATCGGTTTGATGAGCGCCACCAGGGCCCGCGACCGATTCAATACCCTGGTTTCGCACCTGTGCGAGAGCGCCGGCCTGGACCGAGCTCGAATCGCGGC
>JBQTIE010000409.1:0-33106 GCA_052389315.1 Acidobacteriota bacterium | reverse complement strand
GGCGGTCCACGTCATCCGCGGGCCGACCTCGCGTGTCCGACCGTCGATGACGTCGACGATCCGCAGCCCCGCCGCCGTCTGGTAGAGCAGGCGGCGCGAATCGGCGGTCCACGACGGCGAACCAGCCAGCTCCGAGGACAAACGCCGGGGCGGCCCCATGGGCTCACCATCGCGGTTCACGGGAATGGTCACCAGGAACCCGTCGACGATGGCCGCCATCTGGGTGCCGTCGGGCGACCAGACGGGGCCGAAATCCTCTCGCATGCCAATGGACTTGTGCGGGACCGGGTTGAACCATCGAGCCTGCTCGCCCCGTCGCGGGGGCGGCGCGCCTCGGGTGGCCACCTCCACACGAAGGACTTGATTGGTGCCTTCGCGAAACCGTGTCGAGTACGGCCTCAGTGCGGACATCACGACGGCGCGGCCGTCGGGCGACCAGCTCGGACGGCCGGGCTCGTTCAGCCGCTCGTAGGCGTGATGCACCTCACCGCTGGCGACGTCGACGATCTGGAGCTGCGACTCGGGATCGAGATAGGCGAGGCGCGCGCCATCCGGCGACCAGGCGGCAGACATCCCTCGGCTCGCGAGCTTGCGTTCCCTTCCGCTCTTCAGCTCGCGAATCCAGATATCCATCGTCCCGCCGCGGTCGGTCGAGTAGGCGAGGTGCCCGCCGTCGGGCGACCAGGCGGGCTCGGTCTCGACAAACGCGTCGCCGGTCACCCGCTGCGGCGGCGCGTCACCCGCAGGAATCGGCAGGATCCACAGGTCACCCAGCGCGGCGAACGCCGCCTGCGTTCCATCGGGTGAAATGACCGGGTGCATGATGCCGCGGACCGGCTGGGGCCCCGGCGGCGGCAGCGGACGCGCTTTCGGCGTGAAGGCCGCACGCGTCAAGCGGACATCTGCAGCGAACGCGATCCGGCGGGCCTGGCCGCCGCTGATGGGACGGCGCTTGATCGCGCCGTCGGCGGTGTAGAGCAACTCGGTGGCCGACAGCCACTGCGGGCGAAACGGAAACACGTCCTCGTCGTCGTCCGCGATATTGACGGAGCCCACCATCAGCCGGCTGCGTGGCCCGTCGATCGCCCCGTGCACCACTGTTTTTCCGTCGGGGGCGAAGACGGGGGCGGATGCGGCCGCCGGCTCGGCGCGCACCAGGCGCTCGGCCCCGCTCTCAACGCCCACCACGTACACGCCGCGCCCGTCGCGTCGATCGGACACATACAACAGCTCGCGACCGTCAGGCGACCATGCGGGCGCGAACTCGTTCGCGTCGCCGGTCGTGACCTGGCGCAGCTCGCCGCTCGCCAGCGCAAGCGTCCACACGTCGTAGCTCCCCCCGCGATCCGACGAGAAGGCCAAGCGCGTTCCGTCCGGGGACCAATGCGGCTCGCGGTCATCGAACGGGCTCGAGGTGACCTGTCGCAGATCGGTCCCGTCCGCCTTGATGGTCCAGAGATTCCAGGTGCTGCTGCGGTACGCCTGAAAGGCCAGACGCTGGCCATCAGGCGACCAGGCCGGCATCCTGGCGTCGTATCCGTCTTCAAGGATGCGGGTCGCGGAGCCCCCATCGATGCTCAGCGTCCAAAGCGCGCCGAGCAGGTCGATGGCGATCGTGCGGCGGTCAGGCGACACAGCCGCCGCCATCGACGTGCCTTCGGTGATCGTCAGCCGGATCTCCCGACTGTTCTGTGCGCCCAACCCGAGCACCGCCGCCACGCCGAGGATGAGCGGAACCCCTGCACGCCAGCCTCGTGCGGCAGCGCGAATCAGCGAGAGCTCCCGTCGCTTGACCACCATAACGTCCCCAGTCAACCTCGGGAGGTTGCGCGGTTCGTTGGCGCAACGAACCGAGGGCGAGACCTCGTCACGAGGGATGGCATCACGGAGGACATCACGGGACTCGTAGGCAAGGGACCCTTCTGCCTAGACATCTTCTATGGCCTGAGGCGTAACGAATGAAGCAAGTTTTTCGACCGGCCATAGAAGATGGCCGCCCCGCCGGAGGCGGGGCAAGACGAGATAGGGACGCGAGCGAAGCGGAGGCTCGTCTGGGGTCTGGGCGGTTTGAGGCCTCCACCGTCGCCAGCGACGACCCCACGGGGACCAAACGCGGCACAGATGCCACAGTTTGGTCTCAGGCGGAGCTTCGCTAGTGTTCGAGGTGTATCGTCAGGCGTCCGCGTGAGTCCCGTGTCGCCTGGCCAAAGGCGCCGGGGTACACGAGATCGAGATCCATCAGAAACCGCTCGGCCTCGCGATCTGGCCGCCGCGCGTCCAGTGATGCGCCGCGAACACCGCTGGAATAGTCGGTGAGGATCGCGCGCCCCGAAGCGGCCAGCGCGGGATTGGTTTCCCACGTCGCCTGGTGATTCGCCAAGTCCGAATACGAGGACCCGTTGCTGCCGTGCTGCACCCAGGGCCGCCCCGAAAACCCCACCATCAACTTGGCGTTGGTCTCGTATCCCAGACGATCGATTGCGTCGCGCTTCCCAGGCCGGGAGCCCGAGGCTGGCGTCGAGATCGAGTTGACGCAACACAGTAAAGGGAAGCGTTAGGACCAGTGAGCGGGTCACCGTTCGCCCACCCTCGCGCAGGGTCAGTTCCACGCGACCATCGGGGCGGCGCCGGATTCTCACGAGCAGCAATCCCAGCTCGACAGACCTTGGCAGGCGTGACGCCAGGCCTGATGCGATCCCGTCATTGCCGCCGATCACGTGCCAGCGCTCGTCGCCGAACACGCCGAACGGCGTGAACTTCGAGCGGCGATCGGCGTGGATGAAGAGCAGGAAGTTGCTCACGACAGGCGACATGGCGCCCGGACGCGCGCCGTGCAACGCAACAGCCGAAGCGCCGCTGATGGCCAGAAACTTGCGCCTCGTCGGCAGGAGTCGGCCCGCGCCGCTCCCAGGACTCGGCCGCCGTGGCGCACCTCCACGCCGTCTGGGGTCCTCGCCGAGGCCGCCAGCGTCGCGGCTCATGGCGAGCCGCCAGGCGCGCATCACCTGTCGGAAAACCTCCGTGCGTCCCATTCACTCACCTTCCGATCGGATCGCACTCGGCGAGGCACGCCTGCGGGTGCCTTGGCCCTTGGATACGCCGCACCCATCCCGGAGCGCGGCGCCGGAATCGAAGGCGCGACGACCGAACCTGTTGAGCTTATTTGAAAGAGGAGCCACGGTGCCAGGCCGCAGGCCTCACCCGGCCTTGGTGCGCGGATCACGGCGGCCGGGACGGGAGGCATCAGCCAATCGGCACCGTCACGAACAAATCGCCACCGACCCGAGCTTCCCGGTACCGGACGCTCGATCGATAGCCCCAGACCCCGCCGAGCGTCGCCGCCGCGCCGGCGCGCAGCCGCCCGGTCCGTCGCTCGGCGGCCAGTCGCGTGCGTGCGCCGAAGCCGAACGCGTCGGCGCGGATGATTTCACCCGGGTACTTGTCCGGCAGGCTGACGCTGAGTCGCGCACGTGTGAGCGGCAGGGCCTCGAGTTCCACGGACAGCCGCCACTGCTTGCCGAGGTCCATCGGTCGCGCCGCGGTCACACCCCACGCCAGAACGTTCGACCACGTGTCCTCGTGGCCCGGCACCGGCTCCCGCGTCTCCGACGCCGGCTGGCTGCGCGTTACGATGCGGTCGGACGGCAAGAAGTCCATGGCCGCCCGCCGGTACCCCATGGCGGCATCGAAGGTCCAACCGCGCCACTCCGCAAAGGCCAACTGATGCCGAATCGAAAACGATCGCAGGCGGACGTGTCCGCGGGTCCCCGACGTGATGGTCTCGCCCGAGGGCTGGAAGAACGTGTCGATGTCCGATCCCGGTGTGGTGATGGACGGCGTGATCCCCACCTCGGTCGAAGCGCCGCTGCCGAAGAGGCGATAATCGGCGCGCACGGCGACCCAGGTGCTACCGGAGTCGTAGTGTTGCTCGAAAAAATGAGGGACGAGCGGCCCCGGCTCGACGTTCGAGGGGTTTTCGATGTGGTAGTCGAACCGCTCCGCGCGCTGCTCGACACGCGTCGAAACGACGAGCCAATCGTCGGTTTGCGCGCCAGGCTGTGGCAGGGGAGCCCGCACCAGATAGCTCAGCAGCAGGACGAGCTCCCCCACGCTACGGCTTGGCCGTCGAGGCCGGCAGTCTGAAGGCCAGCAGTTCGGCGCTGTACCCCGGTCCGCTCACGGCGACGACGATGTGCTGGCGGCCGTTGAGGAGGTAGGTCATGGGCGATCCGGTTTGCGGCGCGGGCATGAAGATCGCGCCCTTCTCCTCCCCCGTCGCCTTGTCATAGGCCCGCAGCATCGCACCGCGCTGCCCGGCGGCGCTGGTAAAGAACCCTCCCTCGCCGGCGATCACCAGCGTCTTGGTCACCAGCACACCGATGCGGCCCAGGCGGCCCGTGCGTGGAATCGTCAAGCCTTTGAGCGCCGGGTGATTGCGAATGTTGTCCGGCGTCTCGCCGTGGGCAATCTGCCAGACGAGCGTGCCCTTGTTCAGATCGAGCGCCGTGATGCGGCCGTATGGCGGCTTGATGAGCGGCAATCCCTGGATCAGGACGCCTCCGCCCCCCTCGCCGCCGCCTCCACCGCCTCCCCCGCCGGCCTGTGGCGGCGGAGCGTTGGGATTGCGCGCCGTGCCCTGAATCCACTCGAAGTCGAGGTTGCGCTCCTTCGTTCCTGGCACGAGGCCCAGCGACGTCACGTTGGTGTTCGAGAAGATGTAGAACATGTTCGTCTCGGGATCGAGCGCACCGCCCTGCCAGTTCGCGCCGCCGGTGGCGTTGGGCAGCATGAGGGTGCCGCGCGGCCCTTCCCACTTGCTGATCACGGGCGGCGTGAACAGGGGCCCGATCTTGTAGAGCGATACGAGCTTCACCGCTTCGGCCCTCAGCTCGGGCGTGAAGTCGATCAAG
The DNA here is from genome assembly GCA_052389315.1 of Acidobacteriota bacterium. GTDB lineage: Bacteria > Acidobacteriota > Vicinamibacteria > Vicinamibacterales > UBA2999 > JACCSI01. The sequence goes on along the minus strand of JBQTIE010000409.1, from coordinate 28,196 downwards.
TCGTCGATCGACACGCCCTGCCGGTCGAAGGGCGGCGGTTTGGTCACAAACGGCTGTGTGGGCGAATACCACTCGCCCGGCACGTCACCCTTCTCGACCGGCCGCTCCTCGATGGGCCACACCGGCTCACCAGTGACGCGATCGAACACGTACACCCAGCCCTGTTTGGTCGGCTGCGCGACGGCGCGGATGCGCCGGCCGTCGACGTTCAAGTCGGCCAGGATCGGCGCGCACGGAATGTCATGGTCCCAGATGCCGTGGTGGACGAGCTGGTAGTGCCACTTCCGCTTGCCGGTCTTCAAATCCACGGCGACCAGGCTCTCGGAATACAGGTTGTTGCCGGGTCGATAGCCGCCGAAATAGTCACCGGTGGGCATCTCGACGGGCAGATAGACCGTCTCCAGTTCCTCATCGACGGTCATCTGCGCCCAGACGCCCACGTTGCCCGTGTAGGAGTACGAGTCGTTGAGCCACGTATCGTGGCCGACCTCGCCGGGCGCCGGGATGGTGTGGAAGATCCACAGGCGTTTGCCCGTGCGCACGTCGTAGCCGCGGATGTAGCCCTTGACATTGGTGCGGCCGCGCGGCGATCCCCCGGGGATGTGCGCGGCGCCGATGATGACCACGTCCTTGGCGATCACGGGCGCGGAGTGCAGGCCAATCTCCGACTTGACGAGATCGATCAGCGGCTGATCGATGTCCTGCTTCAGGTCGATGACGCCGTTCGTCCCGAAGCCCGGCACGCGCGCCCCCGTGCGGGCGTCCAGCGCGTACAGCTGATAGCCCGGCGTCACGTAGAGGATGCGCTCCTCCTTGCCGTCGGTCCAGTAGGCGAGGCCACGGCCAGACAGCTGACGCGGAGCGGCTTCACCACGCGGTCCTTCGTTGACGCTGTGCATCCACAGCATCTCGCCCGTCGCGGCGTCCACGGCGACGGCGGCACGTCGCGTCCCGGCCGTGAAGTACAGGACGCCCTTGACCATCAGCGGCGTGACCTGGAAGTTGAACTCGGGACGCGGGCCGAGGTTGTCCGCCTTGAAGCGCCAGGCAATCTCGAGCGAATTGAAGTTGGCTGGTGTGATCTGATCGAGCGGCGAATATCGCGTGCTCGCGAGGTCGCCGCCGTACGTGGGCCACTCGCCGATGCGGGTGCTCGGCTGCGCCATCACCGGCGGCCCGACCCACATCGTGAAACCAACCACCGCGCCGCAGAAAAGGCCCCAACCGGACCATCGCCTGAATGTTCGGGCCACGATACTCGCTCCTTCCGGGTTCATCGCCAAATGGGGGTGATTACGTCCCGGCGGGAGGAGATTGTCAAGTGGAAGGTGGGGAGCAGGTCGATGCGCAGTTGCCAGGTGCTCGAGCCTGCTTTTGGATACACTGTCGGCTCACGGGCCAGGAGCGTTCACCATGAAAAGACCAGCGTTGATCATCACGGCGCTCGCCTGCGGGCTCGCCCTCGGGGGCGTCTCGGCTCAGCGACCCGCCAACTCCCCGGCCACGGGGCCAGGCGGCAAGCCGCCGGACACGGTGTTCCTGGAAGACTTCACGTGGGCCGAGGTGCGCGACCTCGTTGCCTCTGGCACCACCACCGTTCTCGTCGGGACGGCGGGCACCGAGCAAAAGGGGCCGCACATGGTGGACGGCGAGCACAAGTTCGTCCTGGAGTACACCGCGGACAAGATCGCGCGGGGTCTCGGCAGGACGCTCGTGGCGCCCATCATCACCTACGTGCCCGAAGGAAGTTGGGAGACGATGGGCGGCCACATGGGCAAGCCCGGTACCATCACCCTCCCAGAGGATCGCTTCGTCGAGCTGCTCGTCCATGCCGGCAGAAGCCTGAAGGCCGGTGGGTTCAAGACCATCCTCTTCATCGGCGAGTCGGGCGGGAATCGGACGGGGATGCGGACGGCCACCAACCAGCTCAACGAGCTCTGGAAGGGCGAAGCACGCGCGTTCTGGATCGACGACTACTACACCAAGTCACATGCGGATCAGAACGCGCTCGTCACCAAGACGCTCGGCATCCCAGCCGACCAGATCGGCGGCCACGCCAACATCCTCGACACGTCGGAAATGATGTTCGTCAACGCCAGGCACATCCGCCCCAACAAGATCGCGCCCGGCGGCGGGTACGAGAACAGCGGCGTCAGCGGCGATCCCACCAAGGCGACCGCGGCACTGGGCAAAGTGTTCCTGCAGATCAAGATCGACAACGCCCTTGCGCAGATCAAAGGGCTGATGGCAGGTACGCTCCAACCATCGGCCGGCGCCCCGACGGCAGGCGGCCGTGGCGGGGCGGGCGGAGCGGGGGGACCAGGGGGGCGCGGGGGGGCGCCGCAGGCAGCCGCTGCGGCGGGCTCCCGGCGACCGACGTTTGAAACCGCACCGGCCGGCCTCTCGCCCTCGAAAGCGCCCGACACCGTGTTCATCGAAGAACTCACCTGGGAAGAAACGCGCGACGCGCTCAAGGCCGGCAAGACGACGGTGATTGTCCCCACCGGCGGTACCGAAAAGAACGGCTACCACATGATTCTCGGCAAGCACAATTACATCGTCACCTTCGCCGCCAACCAGATGGCGCGCAAACTGGGGAACACCCTCGTCGCGCCCACCATTCAGTACGTGCCCGAAGGCGACCCGGATCGATCGAATCCCGGATCGATTTCACTGCCGTCGCCGGCCTACGACCGTCTCCTCGACGCAGCCGCCCGCAGCCTGCAGGCACACGGCTTCACGGAGATTCTGTTCATCGGCGACAGCGGCGGCAACCAGGCGGGCATGACCAACGTCGCCAAGGCCCTCAACGAGGAATGGAAAGGGCGCGGCGTCACCGTTTACGCGCTGACCGACTACTACAACGGCGGCCGCGAGCACTACCGCGCGTGGATGGACGCGGCCTTCGGGTACGACGACACGATCATCGGCAGCCATGCGGGCATCAGCGACACGTCGCAGATGCTGTTCGTTCACCCGACGGGCATTCGCAAGGATCGCATCATGGCGTGGGGTGGCCCCCAGGACTCCGGCGTCAGCGGCGACCCGACGAAGGCGACAGCCGAGATCGGCAAGATGGGCCTGGCGTTCAAGGTGAATGCGGGGATCAACCAGTATCGAACGATCAAGAACCCGCCGAGACCGGGGCGCTCAGGTCAGGGGAGGTAGCGGGCAAGGGCACGGGTGACGGACGGGGGCGGGACATCGCGTGCCGGCTGCCCCCAGTGCGTTGCGCCAGGCGCTACAATCCGCGACCCGGCAGGCTCAGTCGAGTTTGAGCAGCCGCGCGGCGTTGCCCCAATAGATGCGCTCGCGTTCATCGGGCGTGACCGGGAGCCGATCGATGATGGCAATCGTCTCCCGGATGTAGCCCGGTCCCCGCTCCGGATCGAAGGGAGCATCCGAGGCAAACAGCACGCGGTCCGCGCCGAAGAAGCTGAGGCCACAGACCGTGGCATCGTAGGCGCCAAACAGCGCCGTATCCGCGTAGAACATCCGGAAATAGTCGATCGGGCGACGGCGGAGCTCGCCGAGCACCTTCGAGTAGTCCACGTCCGAGGACCGGGCTCCCAGCTGGTCAAGCCCGGGCCCCAACCGCCCTTCGAAAAACGGCGCCATCGCACCCATGTGGTGCGTGATGACCTTGAGGTCTGGAAACCGATCGAACAATCCCGCAAAGACAATGCGCGCCATGGCGGCGCTGGTTTCGTAGGGCCAGCCGAACGTCCACCAGATTTCGTAGAGCGACCGATCCTCGCTCGCGAAGTCCGGAACGTTGGCCCCGCGGTACGGATGGAGCCAGATCGGCAGGTCGTAGGCCGCCATGGCTTCGAAGAGCGGCAGGTATGGGGCCGCCACGATCGGGACGCCGTTGACGTTGGTGAATAGCTGAATGCCGCTGGCGCCAAGCCCGTTGATCGCCCGCTCGGTCTCGCGCAGCGCGGCGTCCGGATCGTCGAGCGGCAGCGAAGCGACGAACCCGGGGAATCGGTTGGGGTGTCGCTCCACCAGATCGGCCATCCCGTCGTTGGCGCGACGGGCCAGATCCGCCGCGTGCTCGCCGCGCGCAAAGGTCTCAATCGGCGGCGTGGCCACCGAGAGGATCTGCTGATAGCCCTCGAAGGTGTCCATCACGCGAAACCGCTCGTCGAGATCCACCAGCATCGGCACGCCACGGATGCGCTTGCCGGAATCTTTGACGTTCGGTGCGATCTGCTGCATGCGCTCGACATAAGGCGTTGGCAGGATGTGCGTGAAGACGTCGATTTTTCGCATACGTTTAGATGACCTCTTCGCTTCCCAGCAAACACCCTGGCCCGGGCGGACTCGCTCAGTACAGCGCCGAATGCGAGGACCGGATGCCAGGCATGTCCTTCATGTCCAGTGCATGCTCTCGGCGACCCTAATGGATGAGCTCGTCGAGCCGATAAGACGCCCAGAAGGACTGCGATCGCACGAAATGCCCGTGACGGGCGGCGAGATCCACTGCGTGTGGAACTGCACAGGTTGGCTCCCGACGGATGGCGAACAAGACCAGGAAGTGCGACGATGAGCTGTCCGAGCTCCCCCAAGCCCAGCCATTGGCCAAACCCATGAAAGGTCGCGACGATGGAACCAAGGACGACTGACCATTACGAAACACTCCAGGTGAACAAGAGCGCCGACGCCGATACCATACAGCGCGTCTTTCGACTCCTGGCTCAGCGCTACCATCCGGACAATCAGGAGACGGGCAGCGAAGAGAGGTTTCGTGAAATCCACGAAGCGTACCTGGTTCTCAGCGATCCGGAGAAGCGGGCCCAGTACGACATCGGGTACGAGGGGTTCCGCCAGGAACGCTGGCGCTTCGTCGTCGAAGGCCCGCCGGCCGAGAACGACTTCGCATTGGAGCAGCGTTACCGAACGCTCCTGCTGGAGATTCTGTACAGCCGCCGTCGGACGGACGTCGAGAAACCAGGCCTGTCACAGCTGGATCTGGCGCAGCTCACGGGACGGCCGCGCGAGCACCTCGAGTTCACCATCTGGTACCTCCTTCAGAAAAGCCTCGTGGCTCGAGACGATTCGTCGAACCTCGCCATCACCGCCGAGGGCGTGGATTCTTTGGAGCAGAACCCCGCCGCTGTGACGCCCCGACTCCGCTTGGCAGAGGCGCGGGTCAGGCGCTGATCCATCGCGCCGACCTCAGTCGTCGTGCTTCAGCTCGTACTCCCGCTGCGCGCGCGCGTTCTCTGACGCCTGCCTCGAATCTCGCCGTTTCGCCGCCCGGAGCGCCAGGTTGTGGGTTGATTCCGACTTGACGGCCGGCAGCGAGATGCGACGTTCGAGATGCTCGTTGGCGCACGCCGGGCAGGCCGGCACCTTGCCCCTCAGGACGAGCAGCTCGAACTGGTGGCCACACCCCTGGCAGGTGTATTCGAAGATTGGCATGCGGACGGGCTCCTGACGTCTGAGATTACCACTTCAGCCTGTGGATCGAAGGGCCCGCCCCCCGGAGGAAACCCCGGCCGGAGCGTGGCCATCCCGGCGCCGGGGGCCGGAAACAGCAAGCTCTTGCGCCGCAGGCCAAGATCCACGACCATGCTCGGCGTGCACCTTTCCTCCCGCCAGGTGGGTCCGGCTGGGATTGTCGATATTTCCAGCCGCAACCCGGGCGCGAATCGGCTGTCGATGCAGGACGCGCTTGCCAGGCTCCACTCCAATGGCCAACGGCACATCGTTTTCAACCTCTCCGAGTGCGAGTACATGGACAGCGCCGAGCTCGGTGAGTTGGTGATGGCCAACGTGCGCGCCAAACAGATGGGAACGCCCATGAAGATCGCGGGGCTGAAGCCGAAGCTGAAAGATCTGCTTCGTAGCACCCGCCTTCAGGCCGAGTTCGAGATCTACGAAACGCTCGAGGCTGCCGTGGCGAGCTTCGGAGAGGCGGGCGAGACACCTCCGAGTTCGGGCGAGAGCAGTTCGTCATGATGGGCTGAACGTGAGCGAGGCCGTTCCCGGCGGTCGCGTTCGAGCCTACTGCCCCATCTTGCTGACGTCGATCGAGAGCGTGTCGAGCCTGAAGCGGGTTACCGCAGTCCCCTTCGGCACGCGAAACGCAAACGTACACGAGAACGACGAGCCTGGAGCCACCTCGGCGAAGGCCTGGGCCGTGTTGTAGGTCTTGCCCGAGGCGTCGTGCAGCATCGGCTTGGCCATGGGCCCTGGCTTGAAGGCGGGCGTCGCTGTGAACGCCAACGTGACCGAAGCGAACTCGGTCGTATCGCCGGGCTTGATGACGCCGCGTACGGTGTTGGCTCCCGGGGGGCAGTCGGTGAGGCTGACGTTGGTCGCCCGCGTGAGGCCCGTCACGGACACCTCGAGTCCCTTGTAGGTTTGTGGCGCCGACTGCGCCGCGACCTGACTGGCCACCGCGAGCAGTCCCGCACACACGACGAGACACCCGAACGCTCTTGCCGCCATGGGTTGCCTTTCTGAGATGAGGAAGGACACCGCGTGAGGGTGGGGTGCGCGAGCGCGGGGACCTGCACTCGCGCCACCCCGAAGGAAACGCTGCTGCCGACTAGAGCGGCCGATCCGGAAACGCCATCGTCCGCCACATGTGCGCGGTCGCGCTATGGTCGAATCCCAGGCCTTCTTTCGGCTGCTTGAAGTTGCGGCCGATGATGTCGATGAACGGCTCGATCGAAACCTTCGAGTTCGGGTCGAACGAGTAGAGGTCGTTCACCGTGACGAGGCGCGGCAGCTCATACCACTTGTGCTTGCGCACCATTTTGTAGGTCTGTTCCAGGTACGGCTCCGGCTTGTAGTCTTCACCGAAGGTTCTGAGATAGCTCTCCGGGTATTCGTATCCAAACTCCTCGTCTGGATAGAACCGGAGCGCCTGGTGGTAGCGGATGGCGTAGGTGACCTTCTCCGAGACGTACGGCTCGACCAGCTGAGCGCCCCACCAGCCGTGGTCCACCTTGACCAGGGCATGGACGACGTCGTGCAGCAGGCACGCGAGGATCACCTCTTCGGTCATGCCCGTCTTGAGGGCACGGGTCGCGCTCTGCAGGACGTGCGTGGCCGGCGCGAAGCGCTTCTCGAAGAATTCGACGAGGGTCGGCGTGGACGACATGGCGGGGAGGAGCCCGCGTGGGCTGCCATCACGCCCGGTCGCGTTGAACACGTTGCCTCCACCGCGCCGGATGCCCGTTCGCGCGCGGTTCTGCGCCTCGATCTCGGCCATGGTCGGAAACTTCGGCGCCTGGGTGGCCTGCGCCACGGCATCGAGCTGCTCTTCCATGTACGCTTCCAGCGCTTCGGCTTTCTGCTCCGAGGTCATGAGCGCCACGGCCGAAGCCCCGCCGAGGCTGGCGATAAAGGCGCGACGATCGATGTCCATGTAACTCTCCCCTTTGTTCGTCTGCCGCTTGGTTCGTCTGTCCGCTGACCGAAGCCAGCCCGGCCGGAGACCGGCCAACCTTAGCACAATTTGCGCCTTTTGGGGGAGATCCGTCAAGGGGCACGAAGCTGCCCTTGCGACTCGGGGGTTCTTCCATCCACGGCCGAAATTGCCCACGCCGGGAGGATTTGCTTGCAAGCTCAGCACGAAAAAGGGACAGTCCCGTCTTTCGGAGGAGATCTCATGAATCGCTCGCGTCGCGCCTTCCTCAGACACTCGGCCCTCGCCGCCGGGGCGGCCGCCGCCGGATGCGCACCGTCGGCGCCGCCGGCAGCAGCGGAATCCTCGCAGGCCTCGCCCGGAGGTGCCGCCGCCGGGGTAAATCCCGCGATCTCGACCCTCGCCCCTCCGACCGACCGGATTCCCCCCATCTCGGACGACGAACGTCGTGGCCGCATCGAGAAGGCGCGGCGGCTCATGGGCGATCAGGGCATCGGCGCCCTCGTGATCGAGGGCGGCTCCAGCATGTTCTATTTCATGGCACGATCAACCCCCAGCGGCTGCGCTCGGGCAACGTTGTGCTCTTCGACGGCGGCACCAATGTCGACGGCTACCAGTCCGACATCACTCGCACCACCGTCTTCGGCACCCCCACCCAGCGCCAGCGCGACGTGTGGGATCTGGAAAAGCGGGCGCAGACGGCGGGCTTTGAAGCCGCCAGGGTCGGCGCACCCTGCGAAGCGGTGGATGCGGCGGCACGCAAGGTCATCGTCGATGCCGGCTTCGGCCCCGACTACAAGACGCCCGGGCTGCCCCATCGCACGGGGCATGGCATCGGTCTCGACGGGCACGAGTGGACGAACTTCGTGAGAGGCAACAAGACACCCCTCGCCCCCGGGATGTGCTTCAGCGACGAACCGATGATCGCGATTCCCGGGGAGTTCGGGATCCGGCTGGAGGACGGCCTCTACATGACCGAACAGGGGCCGCGCTTCTTCACCGCGCAGAGTCCCGCCGTGGACCGGCCGTTTGCCGACCGGACGACCTAGCAGAACGCGTCACGGCGCACCGGCTCTTCAACGCGGACCGGGTGACCCGACCCTGGCCACCGGGCTCGCTTCCCGCGGGCCCGCGCCCCTCTTCCCGGATGCCCTAGCACGGCAGGAAGGTGAAAGCCAGCACGCCCATCACGAACCACAACGCCGCGAAGATCAGCCGGTAGCCAAAGTACAGGCGGAAATCGATTCGCGCGATGCTTGCCCCGACCAGCGCCCAGAACGGGGTGACGAGATTCCCGACATGGTCGCCCACGCTCAGCGCGAGCAAGCCTCGCTGCGGTGTCACTCCGACGAGCGCTGCGGTTTCGACGGTCACAAACCCCTGAATCAGCCACTGGCCGCCGCTGGTCGGGATGAAGATCGCGACGATCGCACTGATGATCACCGTCAGGAGCGGGTACGAGGACGCGGTGAGGATCGGCGTGAAGAGCGTGATGAGGAATTCCCCGACCGGCGTGAACTGGATCAGGCCGGCCACACCGGCGTACAGGTGATACATCACCACGATGGGCCACGCACGCGCGACCGCGTCCTGCAGCGCCTGGGTGAATCGGAAGACATTGCCGTGAAGCACCACGCCCAGCAACAGGACGATCGTGTTGACGGAGTTGATGTCGAGGCTCATGGCCCGGACGAAGAAGTGCTGGTACAGCCAACCGGTGAGCATCACCGCCAAGGGCGCCATGACGAGTGGCGACCGCTCGAGCCAGTGCGCCAGCCCACCGCCCGCAGCCGACTCGGCGTCGACGCGTGCCGGCGCGTCGAGCGACGCGTCCGCCCCGGGGAAGTCGGAGAGCGGCCGCGTGTGCTTCGGCATGAAGACGTAGCCGACCACAATCGTCGCCAAGGTGAAGGCCATCACGAGCCCCACCGCGGCCGGCGACCAGATCGTGGTGCTGAGCGGCATGACGCCGGTCGTCTTTTCGAGAAAATGCCCCGGCGTGGCGACCAGCAGCGGCGCACTGGCCGAGAAGCCGAACTGCCAGATGGAAGCCACCCCGGACAGCGTAGCCAGCAGGAACAGAAAGTCGATCTTGATGCCCTTCCGCTCCGCTTCTTTCGCGAAGTGAATCGCAATCACGGGCGAGAGCGCGATCGACAGACCCCAGTTCAGGTACGCGACGACCCCCCCGCAGAGCACGGCCGCGGCGACCACCTGCGCTCTCGTGGCCGGCAGTCGCGACACGAAGACAATGGCCCGCTTGAAGATCGGCGTGGCCCCCAGAATCAGGCTGAGTACCAGGATCAGCGTCATCTGCATCGTGAAGGCGAGCAGATTCCACAATCCTCGATAGTAGGCGTCCATGGTCGACGCGACCGTGCCGCCGATCGCCAGCGACAGCAGGAACAGCGCCACCATCAGGAAGATGGCGGTCGTGATGGCGTCCGGCACCACTCGCTGCATCGTGTGCGCCAGCACGTCGACCCAGGACTTCTGCATGGCCGACAGCATAGCCGCGTGTCGAGGCGATCGGGAAACGAGGCGTCGCAAGCCCGACTCCTTTGTGGAAGAATGACAGCATGAGCGACCTGGACGACCGCACGCTCGTGCGCGCGCCCGCGGTCGATGAACCGCTCGCGCCGCCACCCCCGCGTTCGGCATCCACCCCCATCGTGATCGTCGCCCTGGTCGGCTTGCTCCTCGGCGCCGCCGGCGCCTGGTGGTGGACCCGCGATGAGCCGCCGCTCGCGACCGAGGCTCCACCTCCCACGACCGGAACCGAGGTGCCGCTGACGCCCCTCGTCGAGCCCTCACGCGAGCTGCCGCCGCTCAACCAGATGGACACGTTCCTGCGCGCGCTGCTCGGGGCCCTTTCGTCGAGCCCGGATCTCGCGCGGTGGCTGGCCACCGACGACCTGATCCGCCAGATCGCCCACGGCATCGACCAGCTCTCGCGGGGCGCGTCACCCGCGGCGGAACTGGGCGTCCTCAAACCGTCCGGAGCCTTATCTGCGTCAGGGCGCGGCCGCCAGCTGGCGATCAATCCGGCCTCCTATCGACGCTTCGAGCCGCTGGCCTCGCTTGTCGTGTCCCTCGACGCTCGCGCGGTCGCCGATGCCTATCACACGATCCACCCGCGGCTCGACGAGGCGTATCGCAACCTGGGCAGAACCGACAGCAGCGTCGATGCCGCGGTTGCACTGGCGCTGACGCGGTTGATCGAGACGCCGACCGCGGACGATCCGGTGCGCCTCGTGCCCGGTCCTGGCGCCTCGTACGAATTCGCCGATCCCCGGCTGGAACAGCTCCATCCCGTGCAGAAACAGCTCCTCCGGATGGGACCCGCCAACGCCGCGCGCATCCAGGGCCGGCTGCGCGAGATCAAAGAGGCGCTCGCCGCCGCCCAGCCACGTTGACCGCCTGGCGGTTCACCGGGGAGGCGCCGGGGATCGCAGCGTCGACAGCTGTTGCCGCTGCCGGCCCGCCTGGTCGAAGTTGTCGGCAGCGAGCCACGCCTCGAATGCGCGTTCGAGCGCCGGCCATTCCTTGTCGATGGCCGAATACCAGGCCGAGTCCCGATTGCGTCCCTTGTAGACGGTCGCCTGCCGGAACACGCCCTCGAAGGTCAGGCCCAGCCGAACGGCCGCCGCCCGCGACGGGGCATTGAGAGCGTCGCATTTCCACTCGTAGCGCCGATACCCCAGCGAGAACGCCCGTCGCATCATCAGATACATCGACTCGGTCGCCGCTCTCGTGCGCTGCAGCAGCGGGGAGAAATTGATGTGCCCGACCTCAATCGATCCGGCGTCGGGGGAAATGCGCAGGAACGCCGCCACGCCGCTGGCGCGGAGGGGCTCGCCGGACAGCACCGCGAAGAACAGCGGGTCCCGACCGGCCGACGCGCGACTGACCCATTCCGCATAGGCCTCGATCGTGGCGAACGGACCGTTCTGCAGGTAGGTCCAGTGTCGATGGTCGACATCGTGGGCATACGCGTCCCAGAGATCGCGGGCGTGGGCGTCGAGCTCGAGCGGCTCGAGCCGGCAGTATCGCCCCTCGAGAGCCTCGCGGGCCGGCGCCACCGGTGGGACCCATGTGGCGAGCTCTTCCCCAATCGGCTGACCAAGGCGATTGACGCGCACGCTTCAGTCTATTCCCGACGTCCTTCCCCGATCAGAGCTCCGCGCGCGTCCACACGCCCTCACTCGATTCGCCCTGACTTTTCGGATGGTCCCCCGAGTCCTTGACGCCACTGCTGAATTGGTAAGACGATGCGACCTCCGAGGTGCCCATGGCGTCCCGTTCCCAGAATCACATCCCAGGCCTTGCGTTGATCATCGTTGCCGTCCCCGCTCTCCTCCCGGCCTGCTCCGAGGCTCCTCCACCCCCGGCTCCCGTCACGGTTGTCGAGTCGTCCATCGCCGACCTCACCCGGGCGATGAACGAGGGCCGCGTGACATCCCGCCATGTGGTCGAGCAGTACTTGATGCGCATCGCGACCTACGAGGACCGTTTCAATGCCACGCTGGCCGTCAATCCTGCGGCGTTGGCGCTCGCCGACGAGCGCGACCGCGAGCGGGCGCAGGGCAAGGTGCGGGGGCCGCTGCACGGCATACCGATCGCGCTCAAAGACAACATCCACACCACGGATCTGCCGACGACCGGCGGCGCTGTCGCGTTCGAGGGCCTGCAGCCGTCGTACGACGCGACGCTGGTGAAGCACCTGCGTGACGCGGGCGCGATCATCCTGGCCAAGACCACCCTCACCGAGCTCGCGAACTGGGTCGCCGGGGCGCCGACGCCCATGCCCGGCAATTACAACGGGCTGAGCGGCTACGCGTTGAACCCCTACGATCCTCAGCGCGATCCCAGGCCACAGACCGGCGACGGACGCCCGGCGCTCAACACCGGGGGCTCCAGCTCGGGTGTGGGCACCGCCGCCAATTTCTGGGCGGCCAACGTGGGCACCGAAACGTCCGGGTCGATTCTCAGTCCTGCGAATCAGAACATGTTGGCGGCCATCAAGCCGACAGTCGGGCGGGTCAGCCGTCACGGCGTGATTCCCATCACCGCCGACCAGGACACGGCCGGACCGATGGCCAAGTTCGTGGCGGACGCCGCCGTCATGCTCGGCGCGCTCGAAGGCACATCCCCCGACGCGAACGATCCGGCGACGTCACGCTGCACGCCTCCGCCCAATCGCGACTACACCCCGCATCTGAAGGCCGACGGCCTCAAAGGCGCGCGCATCGGCATCCCGCGGGCCTTCTACTACGTCCCGACGACGCCGCCTGGGGCCAAGGAACCACGCGGCGGCCTCAACCCAGACCAGACCAAGGTCATGGCGGCCGCGATCGACGTGCTGAAACAGCAAGGGGCCGTCATCGTCGACCCGGCGGAGATTCCCGCTGTCGTCGCCACCGATGCACTTGCGAACTTCTTGAACTGGAACGTGTGCTCGGGCGCCGACAACGCGCGCGGCAAGGACGCCGAATGCTCCATCGTCTTCAAGTACGGGATGAAGCGGGACTTCAACGCGTGGCTGGCCTCGCTCCAAGGCGCCACGCCGATCAAGACGCTCACGGAGCTGCGCACATACAACGTCGCCCACACGGCACGCGGCACCATCAAGTACGGCCAGTCACAGCTCGACATCTCTGACGAGATGGACCTGACGCGTGACCGGGCGCGTTATGAAGCGGACCGGGCGAAGGACCTTCAGCTCTCGGCGACTACGGGTATCGACCAGGCGATGAACACCCACAAGCTGGATGCGCTGCTCTTCCCGGGGGCAAGCGGCGCCGCCATCGCGGCCAAGCCAGGCTACCCCACCGTCATCGTGCCCTTCGGCACGGTGCCCAATGCTCCAACCCCGGGCTTTCCGGAAGGGTTCACCCCACGCCCGGCCCCGTACGGCGTGAGCTTCACCGGGATGGCCTGCGCAGAACCCCGGCTGATCGAGCTGGCGTACGCCTTCGAACAAGCGACACGCCGGCGCCTGCCACCGCAGTCTGCTCCGTGAGCCTGAAGCGCCTGGATCGCCGCCTGCGCGGACAACACCCCGACCTGTCGTGGTTGCGGATCCGGAAGGCGATCGAACGGGGACAGGTCACGGTGGATGGCGTCACGTCGCGTGATCCGGGGCTCGCAATCGAGGACGACGCGATCGTCGAGTTCGACCCCGCGCGACGGGCGCTGCCCCACGCACGCCTCGATCTCCCACGGCTGTACGAAGACGACGACATCCTGGTCGTCGACAAGCCGGAAGGCCTGTTGACCCTGGCCAGTCGTGCGGAGACACGCGAGATCGAGGACACCGTGCTCGCTCGTGCGAAGGCCTACGCCACGCACCTGCACGGAAGGGCCGGCTATGCCGGCCTGCTGCACCGCCTCGATCGGGGCACGTCTGGAGCGCTCGCCATCGCGCTGACCCGTCGGGCCCACCGGCTCGGGCGAGCCATGTTCGGGACGCATGCGTTCGAGCGGCATTACCTGGCGCTGGTACACGGGGTGCCATCGCTCCCTCGCGGCACGGTGGATGCCAAGATCTCGAATGCGTATCGAAGCGGCCGGCGGGCGATTGTCCAGGAGCACCAGGCCGGTCGCCGTGCGGTCACGCGGTACGTGGTTCGAGAGGCGTTCGAGGAGGGTGCGCTGCTGGAGCTGGAGCTCGAGACCGGGCGACAGCACCAGATTCGGCTGCACTTGCAGCGCCTCGGGCATCCCCTCATCGGTGAGCAGGTCTATGTCGCGGGGGCCACACGGGCAGGTGCCCCGGATACGAGGGGAGGCCCTGGTTCCCGGCGCCTGCACGCCAGGAGGCCGCTGTTACACGCGTGGCGGCTCGCGTTTCCCCATCCGCTGAGCGGCAAGCCGATCCGGGTCGAAGCACCGCTGCCGGCCGACTTCGCGGAGTTGCTGGATCAGCTGCGGCGAAGCGCCAAACGGACGACTGGTCTGAGCGGTCGCGGCGTTGATTGACTCTCCTTCCAGAATGACGGATCATCGCGCCCTCACTACGCGCTCCCGTTCATTGACTCGGTGGGCCACAGGGAGGGTTTTCATGAAACGCTTGGTGTTCGTGCTCGCCGTTCCCCTCACGGCCACAGCCATTGGCCTTCACGCGCGGGACCAGCAACAGGACGTCCCGAACGTCAGCTTCCGGCACACGTTCAACGTCGTCGAGGCGACCATTCCCGAGATGCAAGCGGCCATGGAGTCGGGACGCGTCACGTCTCGCGAGCTGGTCCTGCTCTACATGTCGCGTATCGCGCAGTATGAGGATCTTCTCAACGCGACGGCGTACGTCAGCCGCACGGCGCTGGAAGAGGCCGAGGCGCTCGATGCCGAACGGGCCGCGGGCCGGGTGCGTGGGCCCCTGCACGGCATCCCCATGGCCCTCAAAGACAACATTCACACGACGAACATGCCCACCACGGGCGGCGCGCTCGCCTTCGAAGGCTTCGTGCCGCCGTACGAAGCCACGGTGACGGCCGCTTTGAAGCGGGCCGGTGCGGTCATCATCGCCAAGTCGGTCCTCACCGAGTTGGCCAACTGGGTCGCCGCCGGGATGCCGGCCAACTACTCGGCCTTGTTCGGATACGGCATGAATCCGTACGACCCGCGCCCCGACCCGCGCACCGGGACGAACGACGGGCGACCAGTCATGGGGACCGGGGGATCGAGTTCGGGCATCGGCACGTCGGCCAACCTGTGGGCCGCCAACATCGGCACCGAGACCTCCGGATCGATTCTCAGTCCGTCCAATCAGAACATGCTGGCCGGCATCAAGCCCACCGTGGGGCTCGTCAGCCGCTACGGCATCATTCCCATCACTGCCGATCAGGACACGGCCGGTCCGATGGCCCGCACGGTCACCGACGCGGCCATCGTGCTGGGCGCCATCGTGGGCCGCGACCCAAACGACGCAGCCACCGACCGCTGCGTCCCGCCTCCGGGCAACGACTACACCAGATTCCTGCGGCTCGCCGGCTTGCGCGGCGCGCGTATCGGCATTCCGCGCGCCAACTACTACCGCACGACGACGAGACCCGACACGGGAGCCACCGTCGGCGGCTTGGGGGCCCCGCAGCTGGCCTTGATGGAGAGCGCGATCCAGACTCTGCGCAACGAGGGGGCGACCATCGTCGATCCCGCCGAGATCCCGAGCATCATCGATCCCACCCCGGCGAACAACTTCCTCACCTTCCCTATCTGTGCCGGGCTCGGGAACGCGAAAGGTCTCGACGCCAACTGCTCGGTCATCCTGAAGTATGGGATGAAGCGCGACTTCAATGCGTGGGCGGCCTCGCTCGGGCCTGGGGCGCCTATTCGGAACCTGACGCAGCTGCGCCAGTACAACCTGGCGAACCGTCCGCGCAACGCGATCAGGTACGACCAGGCTCAGCTCGACATTTCGGATGAAATGGACGTCGTCGCCGATCGCGCCCGCTGGCAGGCTGACCGCAACAAGGACATCTTCCTCGCGGCGACCCATGGGATCGACGAGGTGATGGCGCGCAACAACCTCGATGCCCTGTTGTTTCCAGGCTCGAGCAGCGCGGGCATCGCGGCCAAGGCGTGGAATCCCACGGTCATCGTCCCGCTCGGGTTCATCCCCAACGCTCCGGCCAACCTTCCCGCGGGGTTCAACCCCAAGGATCAGCCGTACGGCATCGGCTTCACTGGCACGGCGTGCACCGAGCCTCGGCTGATCGAGCTGGCCTACGCCTTCGAGCAGGCGACGCGTCGGCGCGTGCCGCCGGCAAGTGCGCCGTAGGCGCCTCGCAAGGCCACCGCCCACCGCGCTTACCCGCGGTGGGCGCCGGCGAGACCACCGCGAAGCGCGGCACGATCGCCCAACGTGGCACAGCCGCCCGCAAGGTGTCTCGCAGCTCTGAGGCCAAACCTCGCGAGCCCCTCGCGACCCCGACCGCATCGACCACCCACTGACACCCGTCGATTGATCTCGAGCCGCGCCAGCACCCGTACGTCACGCCGCCGCGCAGGGCCAGGCGACCGGCGACAACGAGTATCGATTGTCTCGGAGTGTCTCTTTATCGTGAACAACTATGACACTCCTGTACGCGCTCTCTGGTCTTGCTGTTGCGTACGACCTGTCGGCTGCGACCGTCCGACGCGCGGCACCGGCGGGATTCACGCTCATGCGCATGTGCAGGACGCGGAACTTTTCGCCGGGGCCTGGGGATTTTCTCCCCCGACCTATCGCGTGACGCGCCGCGGCAAAGCGAGGAGCCCATGGGAGCGCGGACCTTCGTCGTCATTGCCTCTCTGGCCGTCGCACCGGCCATCGCGCTGGGACAGGAGAAGCCGAAGATCGAACAGGCCCCTATCCCGCGCGTGTCTCCCGTCGACGCCAAGGAGATGTTCAACTCGTACTGTTCGGTCTGTCATGGCCCGATGGGCCGTGGCAACGGTCCGGCGGCGGCGGCCTTGAAGAAAGCGCCGGCGGACCTGACGACGATCAGCGCACGCAACGGAGGCAAATTCCCCGAGATTCAAGTGAGGCGCTACATCGAGGGCCTGGATGAGGTCGCGGCGCACGGATCCCGCGAGATGCCGATCTGGGGCCCGCTCTTTCGATCGCTCAATCGCGACACCGCGGCACTGCGAGTGGAGGGCCTGGCCAACTACCTCAAGTCCGTGCAGCAGTAGTCGGGTCGCTCGACGCGGCACATTCGAAACGCCGGTAGCCCTGGCCTCGCCCGCGGCTCCTTGACCTGTGTTGTCTGGCACGGGGCAGCGAGGTCGGGCTACGGCGCGTACTCCATCATCGCCATGAAGCCCATGTCCATGTGGAACTGCTGGTGGCAGTGAAAGAGAGACCGGCCAGGCTGGTTGGCGACCACGTCGATTTCCACCTGCCGCCAGGCCGGGACAACAACGACATCCTTCCAGAGGCCGGACGTGGGAGTTCCGGCAACGCGGACGAGCTCGAACCGATGGCGGTGCAGATGCACCGGATGGTGCTCAGCGCTCTGGTTGTCCAGGACCCACCGGTGGCGCAGGTCTCGTTGGACGATCAGCGGGTCCGTCCGCGGATGAGATTTTCCGTTGATCGTCCATCGGTGCCCGTCTCTGGCACGAAACACCAACGTCTGCCGCACTGCCGGATCGGCAGCCGGCACGTCGGCCCCGAACACCGTATAGTCCCACGCGGTGGCTGGCGGCGGCTCCCATCGGGGCCGGCCCATCTCTCCCGCGTACTCGACGACAACGCCCATCCCGGCATTACGACGGTCGGACTGCGTCGATCCAAGGACCCATACACCAGGCCGGGTCATTTCGACGACTGCGTCGATGCGCTCACCCGGGGCCAGCTCGAGGATGGCCACTGACTGAGGCTTTGGAACCGGCTGGCCGTCGAGTGCTGTCACCAGGAACCGGTGGCCAGAAAGCGCGACCCTGTGCGTCAGCGTCGCGCTTGCGTTGACCAACCGGAACAGCACGCGCTGGCCGCGCTCCACCCGAATCGGTTCGCCGCCACCCAGCATCTTGCCGTTGATCGAGAAGTAGCGGAACTCGATGTCCTGAGGCCCCTCGCGCGTGAAGCGCGGCTCCCACTCATGGAAGAGCAGCGGCACGTCCTGGTCGTAGGCGCCCGGGTCGGAACCATCTTCGAGCACGAATAGGCCGAACTGTCCGGTGTAGGTACTCTTCCGCAGGTTGCGTCCCGCGCTGTTGTGGCTGTGATACCACTGCGTGCCGGCCGGCGACGGCGTGAACACGTACCGCTGACGGCCGCCTCTCGGCGGAACTCCGGGCGTGCCCTGTTCGTAGACGCCGTCCACCTCAGGCGGAATGTGAAACCCGTGCCAGTGGATGATGTCCTGCTCGGCGGTGTCGTTCCAGACGTCAACGGTGAGCGGTCGACCCACCCTCGCGCGAAGGGCCGGGCCGGGAACCTGCCCGTTGTAGGCCACGGTTCTGACCGAACGCCCCAAACCCAGGTCGAGCGACATTTCGGCGATCCGGATCTTGATGTCGGCCTCGCCTGCGAATTGCGAGGGGGTGGGAGAAGACGGAGTGGGCACACGGTGCTGCGCGAGCTCCGAGGCGGCCGAACACACCCAACCGCACGACGCGGCCAGCAGTTCGCGACGAGTCATACACACGACGTGCCAGCGGACCGGTTCCTACTTGACCTTCGGCCCACCGGTTCGGTTGTCGGGCACGAATTTTCCGCGCGCCGGCATCACGACCTTCGGCAGCGACGCCTTGTCCATCACCGCATCGTCTGGGACGATCTTGTTGAGGGCCAGCAGATAGGCGACGAGGCCGTAGACTTCGTTGGCCGAGAGCGTTCCGGGCTGTGCGAACGGCATCGTGCGCACGGTGTAGTCGAACAGTGTGGTCGCATACGGCCAGTAACTGCCGATGGTTTTGACAAG
The DNA here is from genome assembly GCA_052389315.1 of Acidobacteriota bacterium. Classification (GTDB taxonomy): domain Bacteria; phylum Acidobacteriota; class Vicinamibacteria; order Vicinamibacterales; family UBA2999; genus JACCSI01. The sequence continues at coordinate 9,401 of JBQTIE010000409.1, read as the reverse complement.
GCGCGGGTCGCGGCCGAAGGCGAAATTCTCCCCGGAGTCGCGGCCGACGAGGCGCTCGAACGAGCCGCCCTCTCCCTTCGGGCCGTGACACGAGGCGCACTTGGCGGCGTAGGTGGCGGCGCCCTCGGCGACGGAGCCGCGCCCGTCGGGGAGCCCGACGCCGCTCGGCATGACGTCGATGTCGAGCGCCCGGATCTCGTCGGCGGTGGCCGGTCGGCCGATGCCCAGCCTGGCGGGCCCCTTGGTCTGCGCCGCCAGCGAGGCGCCGATGGCGGTGATCAGGAGGAATGTGGCGGCACCGAGCAGTCGATGACCCATTACGCCACACCTCCGGCAAGGGTCACGGCACCGTCGGGGGCGACGCGCCAGGCTCGAATGTTGTTGTAGTGATAGGCGGTTCCCGGGCCTCGCGCCGCCAGGAGGACCTCGAAGGTGGGTTGTACGTACCCCGTCTCGTCGGTCGCCCGGCTCATGATCACGGCTTCACTGCCCGACCAGTTCCACGCATGGCGGAATCGCGTATGGCACTTGGGCAGGACGGGTTCATCGAGGGTGGCGGCCTGCCAGGTCTTGCCGCCGTCGACGCTCACGTCCACCTTCGAGATTCTCCCGCGACCGCTCCACGCGATGCCGCGAATCTCCCACCAGCCGGGCCCGGTCAACCGATCCGGGAACGCCGGTTCGGTGATGATCGACTTGGCGTCCATCACGAAGCTGAACTGGCGAGCCGTGCCGTCCGGAAGCGGATCGGTGTACTTGGACGTTTCCTCGCGGGTCATGAACGGTTCGGCGGCCAGCTCGATGCGACGCAGCCACTTGACGCTGGTGGAACCCTCGAACCCCGGTAGAAAGAGGCGTGCCGGGTAGCCTTGCTCGGGCCGAATGGCCTCACCGTTCTGCCCGTACGCGATCATCGCGTCTTCGTAGGCCTTCGACGTCGGGATGCTTCGAGTGAGCACGGCCGCGTCCATCGACTCGGCGAGGAACCAGGTGGCTTTCGGTGACGCGCCCACCTCGCGAAACAGCGTGGCCAGCGGGACGCCGGTCCATTCGCTCGTGCTGGTCAGGCCGTCGATCTGCTGGGGCGTGGACTTGGGGTCGAGTCCTTCGCTGCGATAGGCCCGGCCGCCGTTGCCCGAGCACTCGAGGAACCTGATGACCGAACGCGCGGGGAATCGCTTCAAATCGTCGAGCGTGAACACCATCGGGCGGTCGACCATGCCGTGAATCAGCAGCGAGTACCGCTTGGGATCGATGGCTGGCACCCCGCCGTGATGCCGTTCGAAGTGCAGGTCCGACGGCGTGATGATGCCCTCGAGGTCCTGGAGCGGCGACTGCGACGAGGTGCGTCGCTGGTTGAACGACACGCGCTTGGGTTGTTCAAACGGTGAACGCGCGCCGACGTCGCTGGCGCCTGGCCCCTGCACCTTGGTGGGATCGGCGGGGACCGATGTCCGCGCGGCCTGGTCGGATTGCCCCGCCAGCGTGGCCGCGGCACCCAGCGCCCCGGCGGTGCCCGTCATCAGGACTTTCCGGCGCGAGACGCGGCGGGGAAACGACATCGAGCCTTGATTCTGGTCGTTCATGTGAACCTCGTGTGAAGGCCCCGGAAACAGGACCTGCGGCAGCTTACAACGAACCGGGCCGGCGAGTACCCGGCCAGGCTCGAACACCCAGGTACTTTGACCTTGGCCAACGAGGCCCTGTTACGCCACATGCTTGGCGCTCACAGGAAGGGCCGCGATAGACTCACGACCATGCCACACCTTTCCAGACGGTCGTTTCTCACGACGGCGAGCGCCACGGCGGGCGGGGTGCTGGCCTCCCGCGACGTGGCCCGGGGCGCTCAGGGTCGAGTGCCAGCCTTGACGCTGACCTGCGCCAACTACGTGCGTCTCATGCCGATTGCCACCGGTGACGTCAAGGGGCGGGATCTCTCGCTCACGTGGGTGCGCGGAGAGCGCAACGAGATGTTGCGTCAGGCCACCGACGCGGCGGGCATCGACGGCGGTGAATCTTCGATGGCGCAACACGTGATGCGCCTCGACCGCGGCGACCCCTCGCTCGTCGCCATTCCCATCTTCCCGCTCCGGAATTTCACCGCCCGTGATCTCTACACACGCAAGGGCTCTGGCTTGACCGCGGCGACGCTCGCAGGCTGGCGCCTCGGCATCTACAACTGGGCCGCGAGCGGCGCTGTCTGGTATCGGCACCTGCTCCGGTATCTGGGTCACGACACGAAAAAGATCACCTGGGTTGTCGGTGGGACGGACGCGCCCGCCACGGTTCGCCTGCCAGAGCCTCCGCTCCCGTACGTGGCGCCAGCGCCCGCGGGTTCCACGCTCAGCTCGTTGCTGCTCACGAGCCAGATCGACGCGTTTTTCGGGCCGCTCCCGCCCCGCGCCCTACACCCTCTCGATGGCCCCATCGTCCGGGCGATTCCGGGGTTTCGCGCGCTGGAGCAGAACTATTACGCGGACACGGGCTGCTACCCGCCGCAGCACGTGGTCTTGCTGCGGCGCGCCTCGTGGGAACGCGATCGCTCCGTCGGGCGGCGACTGGTCGACGCCTTCAACGAGAGCGAGGCGGCGTTCGAGGCTGGCCAACGCCTCTTCCCATACAACTCGCCCTGGCTCATCGACGAGGTGGAAGAGGCGGCGCGCGTCATGGGCCCGACCTATCACGCGCACGGGCTGGAGAAGAACCGCCGCGCGGTGGACGTCTTCTGTCAGGCCGCCTACGACGATGGCCTGACGAAGCGTCGCGTGACGGTGGACGAATTCTTCGCCGACTTTCTACAGACGTAGGAGATTGGGACGCGTTCGTCGATACCCGTGCTCTCTCGCCCAGAGATCGAGCGACACGCTGGCGAGATCATCGACGAGGGGTTCGGCGGCGCCGTCTTTGGTCAGATCGATCGTCTTGAGATAGGCCTTGCACGTCTCGCAGGCATCGACGCGCACGGCGGGTTCATCGTCGGCACGAAACACGGGGAGGGCCTCGAAGCGCGATTCCCCACACGCCGGACAGCCAAGTCGAGGGGCGGGCCATTCCGTCAGACAGACGCCACAGACGAAGCCGCGCCGGGCGCCGTGACCTTCTTCTCGGAGAGTGCCCACCAGCGGCGGTTGGTCGCAGCGCGGACAGCGGCTCGGTGTTTGGAGGGCTTCGCGCGCTGGCGGCGCGGCGCTGACCTCGGCGGCAGCGGCTTCGGCCAGCGGTTGAATCGCCGCTTCGATCGCGAACCAACGACACGCCAGCATGGCAGCCTGGTCGTCCGCTTGCCCGGTCGATGCCCCACCTTCGTCCTTGCCGTGCGAGGCCAGGCAGGCCTCCAGCTCTGCCTGCCATCGCTCGCGCGATTCGCGTGCGAGGGCCGCGGCGGCGCTCGCCAGCGGCTTCGGGCCTTCGACAGCCACCCACGCCAGCAGCTCGAGCAGGCTCGTCAGAACGGCGTCTCGATCCACGACGAGCCGCCCGATGACACAGGCGCCCTGCCGTGAGGACCGCTCGGAAGTTCGGGCCGCCAGGGCTTGTTGTCTCGCCGCGAGTCCGGCATAGAACGACAGAATCTCAGCCGCGGGCCGGCGATGGGCCGCCAGGGTGCGAGCCCGGGCGATGCGCGCGTCCCAGCGATCAGCGAGGGGTGTCCGCACGCGGGGACGCAGACGAGGGGTGGCTGGTCATTTCCTCAGCCCAGACCGTGTGGTGCTGACGGGCCCACGCTTCGCTCACCTCGCCATGGACGATGGCGTTCACGCCGCCGGGCACGACCGCGACGCCCATGTAGACGTGGACGATGAAGGCGCCGATGGTGGCCAGCGCGGCGACGGCGTGAATGAGGAGCGCGGCCTCGCGAATCGCCGTCAGACTCCCGCCGAAGGACTCGGGGAACCACAGCACCGCACCTGACAGAAGCAGCGCGACCGTTCCCCACATCATCAGCCAGAACAGCATTTTCTGCCCGTAGTTGAACTTCCCGACCCCTGGGACGCGGTCATCCTCGTTCCTCACGTAGTGCCGCATCGCCTGACGCCACGCGCGATCCGCCGGCGAGGTGCGCATGTCGCGGCGCCAATGGACGAACATGAGCACCACCGCGCCGGAGAGCACGAGCCCGGCCCAGGGGTGCAGCGCACGCGAGAGGTACCCGCCGCCGAGGACGACGGCCACCCAGAAGAGCGCGGGCGTCCAGAACGCCAGTCCCGTGAGGAGCAGGTACACGTACGACACCGCGGCAACGGCGTGCGTCAGGCGCTCGGCGAACCGATAGCGCACGAGCCGCCGGGAGCCGACCGGGGCGGCGCTCACGATTCCGTTTCTCCGTGTTTGCGGCCAAAGCGGATGTAGTGCACCGCCGCCGCCAGCAGGCCGCCGACCATCGCGAGGTTGCCGGTCCACTTCAGCGCACCCTTCCACACCTGCACGGCGCGCGGCACGACGGGATGCGCCGGCAGTCCGTACAGATCCGGCCGATCGCCGAAAGCGAGCACGGTGACCACACCGGTCCCGCCGACACCAGGCGGATCGTAAACGGCGGCCTGATCAAAGCCGTCGGCCTTCAACTGATCGACGCGGTGCCTGGCGATCTCGAGCATGTCGTCCTTGGTCCCGAATTGCAGGCAGCTCGTGGGGCAGGCTTTGACGCACGCCGGCTGCAGGCCCACGGCCACGCGATCCACGCACAGCGTGCACTTGTAGACGCGCCGAGTCTGGGGCGCGAACTTCGGCACGTCGAACGGGCATCCGGTCATGCAGTAGCCGCACCCGATGCACTGGTCCTGCTGAAAATCGACAATCCCGTTGGCGTATTGCACGATGGCACCGGGGGCCGGGCAGGCGATGAGGCAGCCCGGCTCGGCGCAGTGCATGCACTGATCCTTTCGCATCAGCCAGTGCAGGCCCCGGTCGCTCTCGTGTTCGTTGAAGCGAATCAGGTTCCAGAACTTCGCCGTCATGTCGGGCATCGTCTGGTACGTGCCCATCTGGACCGTCGTCTCCGGCGGCAGATCGTTCCACTCCTGGCAGGCGACCTCGCAGGCCTTGCACCCGATGCAGGTAGAGGTGTCAATCAGCTTGGTCAGCGTGGCCTGCGTGCGGACGCCGGGCGCCGGCGGCGTGGTCCCGGAGATGCGGACGACGTCGAGGGCCAGAGGCGTGCTCATACCTTGTCCAGCCGGACGAGGAAGCCCTTGTATTCCGGGGCAAAGGAGTTGGGATCGACCACCGTCGGCGTGACCAGGTTGGCGAGCGATCCCCGCTGCTCCCCCCGTCCGAGGAAGCCCCAGTGAATCGGAAACCCGATCTGGTACGTCGTCTGCCCGTTCACCTGCATGGCCTTGATGCGGCGCGTGACCATGGCACGCCCCTCGACCGACCCGCGCGCCGAGGTCACCCGGACGCGATCGCCGTTGGCGATCCCCTTTTCGGCCGCCAGTCCCTCGGGAATCTCGACGAAGAACTCCGGTTGAAGCTGCACGCTATACGCGTTGTTCCTGGTCCAGTAGTGGAAGTGTTCGGTCAGGCGGTAGGTCGTGCAGATGATCGGGTACTCGTCGGGGGTCCCCAGCGTGTCGTGCTTGGTCGTGAAGGGCTTGACCGCCGGATTCGAGCTCTGCGACGGGTGCAGCGGGTTGGCCACGGGCGATTCGACCGGCTCGTAATGTTCGGACCACGGGCCGTCGGCGAACTGACCCGGCACGAAGAGGCGCGCCACCCCTTCGGGCAGCATCATGAACGCGCCGAGGCCGTCCGAGGGAGGACTATCGGCCGTGATATCGGGGACGTCACCGACCCAGCGTTGGCCGGACCACGCGATCCCGACGCGCGTCGGATCCCACGGGCGGCCCTGCTCATCGGCTGAACAGCGGTTGTAGAGGATGCGCCGGTTGGCCGGCCAGCTGAACGCCCATTCGCCATGGCGGCCGAGCCCGCTCGGGTCGGCTGTCGATCGGCGCTCGCTGAGGTTGCCGGCTTCCGGGTACATTCCGATGTAGAGCCAGTTGCCGGACAGCGTGCTGCCGTCGGCGCGCGTGTCGAGGATGGCCCCGAGGCGCTGGCCGGCCCGGACGGTCACCGCACCGGTTCTTGGATCGCGCACGTCTTCGAGCGCCCAGCCGTTGATTTCCCGCGCGACTTCGTCGAGCGACGGGTTCGCGGGATTCGAGTACCACCAGTTCAGCTGCTGGACGGGCTCGGACAATCGGCCGCCCTCACGCGCGTAGAGGTCGCGAACGGCAAGGAACAGCCGGGCGATGATCTCTTGATCGGGCTTGGCTTCTCCCGGCGGATCGACGGCCTTCCACTTCCACTGGATCCACCGCGCCGAGTTGACGAACGACCCGTCCTTTTCGGCAAAGTTCGCGGCGGGCAGCAGAAACACTTCCGTCGCGACATCCTCCGGCTTCTGGTCGACCAGGGCCAGGATGTCGTCTCGCCAGAACACCGCGGTTTCGTGTTCGAAGTTCTCGACCACGACGAGCCATTTGAGTTTCGTGAGGGCGTCGATGGCCTTCTTCGAATGCGGCCCGTTGCTGACCGGGTTCATGCCGAAGCTGAAGAACCCCTCCATCCGTCCGCGGTACATGTGGTCGAACATGTGCGCCCAACTCCAATTCTCGGACTCGCCGTCGGCCGCCTCCGGCAGCTTGGGGTGGAGGTGGTACGCGAAGTCGTTGGCCTTGGTGGCATGTGCCCCGTAGAACGCCTTGAGCTGGCTGACCAGGAACCGATCGGTGTTCGACCAGAAGTTGGTCACGTTGGGTGCGAGCGGCTTGGGGACGACGCCGCCCAGAAACGCACCGAGCGACTCGAGATGGGCCTTGGGAATCGGGATGTACCCCGGCAGGTTGTGATAGGCGACGCCGCAGTCGGTCCCACCCTGGATGTTGGCGTGGCCGCGCAGTGCGTTCACGCCGCCCCCGGGCCGGCCGACGTTGCCGAGCAGCAGCTGGAGCATCGCCGCGGCGTGAATGAGCTGGACCGAATGACTGTGATGCGTCCACCCGAGGGCGTACATGATCGTGCCCGCCCGGTCCGCCGAATAGGTGGACGTGATCAGATCCGCCGCCTTCACGAAGTCTTCGGCACGGCATCCACAGATATTGGCGACCACCTCGGGGGTGTAGCGGGCGTAGAACGCCTTCATCACCTGGAACACCGACCGTGGGTGCTGCATCGACGGATCGGTTCTCGCGAACCCGCGCGCGTCCAGGTCGTAGGCCCAGCTCGACGTGTCCGTGTAGGCCTTGCGCTCGGCGTCCCATCCCGAAAATAGTCCCGTCTGGGAATCGAAGGCGTACCGGTCGTTGAGGAGAAACGTCGCGTTGGTGAACTGCCGCACGTACGCATCGTGAAAGCGGTTGCGCGACAGCGCGTGATGGATCAGGCCGCCCAGGAAGGCGATGTCCGTTCCCACCCGAATCTGCACGAACGTGTCGGCGACTGCGGCCGTTCGATTGAACCGAGGATCCACGCACACGAGGCGGGCCCCGCGCTTCCTCCGGCCCTCCATCACGAAACGAAACCCGACCGGGTGGTTTTCGGCCGGGTTGCCGCCCATCGCCAGCACGACGTCAGCGTTGGCGATGTCGGTCCAGCCATTGGTCATCGCCCCGCGTCCGAAGGTGGCGGCCAGACTGGCCACCGTGGGACCGTGTCAAATGCGGGATTGCTGTTCGAGCGGAATGACGCCGAGCCCGGCGCGGAACGCCTTCGCGAGCAGGTAATTGATCTCGTTGGTGTCGGTACAGCCGCCGATTACGCCGACCGCCGTCAGCGCATTGATCGTCCGCCCGCGCTCGTCGCGCTCGACGAGTCGCTCGTCGCGGGTCTGCTTGACCAGGCGTGCGATCCGTTCCACGGCCCAGGTCCAGGACCGCTCCTCCCAGGCGCGCGCGCCAGGGGCCCGATACAAGACCTTCGTCAGCCGCCGATCGTTGACGATGTTCTGCTTGAGCGTGACGCCCTTGGGACAGAGCGCGCCACGGTTGATGGGATGGTCCGCATCCCCTTCGACGTGCACGACGGTGGGGATGACGTTGCGCGACCGATCACCCAGGGTGTGGATGATGACGCCGCAGCTCACCGAGCAGTATGGACACGTCGAACGCGTCTCGGTGGTGCGGGCAATCTTCAGCTCCCGGACCTGGGCCAGGGCCGGCGCCAGATCGAAGCCCAGCAGCGACACGGCAGCGCCGCCGATGGTCGAGGCCTTCAGGAATTCGCGACGGCTTTTGTCCACGCGATTCGAGGGCACGCGGGAGATCCGCTACGCCTCCTCCTCGGACGACTCTTCGTCGGGGGGCTCTGGACCGTCGCCCCACGGGTTGGCTTGCGGGCCCGGGACGATGCCGGCGATGTCGGGGTCTTCGCCGCCCGATCCTGCCCCGCCCTGGCCGCGCCGGGCGCGCGCTTCAGCGCGGCGAGCCGCCTTTTCCTTCTGTTTCTCCGCGCGCGCGCGTTCTCGCTCGCGTTTGCCCCGGGCCAGTGGATTGCGCGTCGCCATCACCCGTCATTGTACTTCGGTTCCGCCAGCGGCCGGTTGACCCCAGCTGGACCGAGCCGCCGCCCCCACAGGCCCCTCGGTTACTCCCGCTCCGCGCCGACCCAGGTCCACCCGCTGGCCGCGCGGCGGAAGTAGAAGGTCGCCGGCTTCGCCCAGGTGGTGAAGGCCTTGTGCGTGGCCGTAATCGACACGCCGATGTAGTCCCCGCTGCCTGGGCCGGTTACCCCCGCGGGAGCCTGCGCACGCGCCGAGGTCACCGTGATCGGGGCGTCGACGTTCTGACGCGAGTCGGCCGCGTTGTCGAGCCGGAACCACTGAAGCGTGTAGCTGGTCGGAGGCTCGGCCACCTTGGCCTCGACGGCGGCATTGCCGAACGTGAGCTCGCCACTCGCGCTCAACACCGGATCGACGACCGGGTTGACCACGTTGAGCCACCTGCGGACCACCTTGTCGCGCCGCTTGATCAGCGTCTGAGTCATGTAATCGGTCGCTCGCGGATCGCTGTAGCGCGCCTTCTCGACGATGGCGCGAACACCAGCGTCGCTGAAGCGGGCGACGATTCGCGCCGCCCAGAACGCATCGTCCGGACGCATGTTCTCGAAGGCGGGATTGGGGTACTCGGGCCGCCACAGTTCCGGGTCGAACGCGTCGCCTTCGAATCGGCCGATCGAACGCGGGACGTCCGGATAGTCGATGAGCATCCAGGGGCGCAGGTAGAGCCCGAGGGTGGCCAGCGCGCGCCAGCCGGGCCCGCTCTCGTAGATGTATTCGTTGCCGGCGCGCGGCCGCTGGGCGAACACGGTCCCGCTGCCCAGGATGGACCCGAAGTCGAACATGTAGTGCTTGATGTACCCGCGGCCGTCGCGGGTCTCGAGCATGTCAAGGCTGTTGACGC
>JBQTIE010000408.1:0-14442 GCA_052389315.1 Acidobacteriota bacterium | reverse complement strand
TGCCGGGCCAGCGTGTTGGATCCGCCAACGGTGAACCGCACGTCGCCGCCGCTCTCCTCGTGGAACGCACGGGCGAGATCGGGCGCCAACCCGCTCAGGCTGGCGGCCGCCGCCACCAGGAGGCCGTCCGGCGCCGTCCCTGGCTGCCAGGGATGCCGATCGGGCCCAAGCGCCGCCGGCGAATCCGCCGCCGCCGCCGTCGCCGCGAGCAGGACGGCCGTCAACGTACGCCACGGTCTGAACCGCATCGTGCCCAGTTTAATCTTATTTGAGACGATTTTCTTGACGATTTGACTCGTATTCTGAAATCATCGTGGTGTACGCCCATGCACCTCCTCACCGCCCGCGCGGCCGCCGCCCAGCTCGGGGTCACCTATTCCACCCTCAAGCGCTGGATTCACCGGGGCGCCGTGCAGACCACCCTCACCGACGGGGGTCACCATCGCGTGCCTCAAGACGAAGTGGACCGTCTGCTGGCCGGTCAGCGGCCAGCCCCGCCGCGACGCCGCCACCCCACCACCCACGGCGTGCTCGTCGCGCTCAGCGGCAGAAATCAGCTGCGCGGTCTGGTGGACGAGATCCGTGCAGACGGCCTGCTCGCCCAGGTACGACTGCGAATCGGGCGCCAGACCCTCACCGCCGTCATCACCCGCGACGCGGTCCGCGAACTCAAGCTCCGCCGCGGCGACGAGGCAGTCGCTATCATCAAGTCCACAGAGGTCATGATCGGCCGCGAGCAGGCCAAACCAGTCAAGGGCTCGCCCCCTAAGTCCTCAGAATCGGGACCCGCGAGTACCGCCTAAAGTCCGCGCGCCCGGCCCCCGTCCGCAGTACAATCCGCCGGCACCCGAAACCTGGCGTGGCTGCGCCCCCTGAGCGGCGCGACCGACTGCCGCGGCTCGTCCATCGAGTCAGTCTCGTCTAGGGAGGAAACATGAAGCGTTTCGCATGGGCTCTGGCGCTGGCTGCACTCCCGGCCGTCCTCGCGGCGCAGGCCCCGGTCTCAGACCGCCTCACCCTCGATCTGTTTCTCGAATACGAGACTGTGGCCGACCCCCAGATCTCGCCCGACGGGACCCAAATCATCTACACGCGTCAGTTCGTGGACAAGCAGAACGACCGCCGCGAATCGTCGCTGTGGGTCATGAACGCCGACGGCGCGAAGAATCGCTTCCTCGTCCGGGGCAGCAACGCTCGTTGGTCACCCACCGGCGACCGAATCGTCTACACCGCGCAAGGCGACCCGCGGGGAAGCCAGATCTTCGTCCGCTACATGGACGCCGAGGGCGCCATCACCCAGATCACCCGCGTCGAGAAGAGCCCGGGCACCGTCACCTGGTCACCAGACGGGACACGCCTCGGCTTCACCATGAACGTCGATGCCAAGACCACGTGGACCGTCCGGATGCCACGCGCCCCTGACGGCGCCAAGTGGGTCGAGACCCCGCGCATCGTCGAGCGTCTCGACTACCGGCAGGATGGCACCGGTTTCGACGACGATGTGTATCGGCATCTGTTCGTGGTCCCGGCCACCGGTGGAACGCCGCGCCAGCTCACTGACGGCAACTGGCATCACAACGGGGTCGAGTGGACGCCCGACAGCACGCAGATTCTGTTCGGCTCGCTGCGCGTCGCGGACGCCGAGTACCAATGGCGCGAGTCGGAGATTTACGCCGTCAACGTCAACTCCGGCGCCATCTCGCAGCTCACGAAGCGCAAGGGTCCCGACGGCAGCCCCCGCGTGTCGCCCGATGGCAAGCGCGTCGCCTACACCGGCAACGACTGGTCGAAGGACACGTGGCAGGACAGCAAGCTCTACATCATGAACATCGACGGCAGCAATCCGCGCCTGGTCTCGGGCACGTGGGATCGGTCGCCGCAGAACGTCACCTGGAAGGAAGACGGGACGGGCGTGTACTTCACCGCCCAGGATCAGGGAACGCAGAACATGTATTTCCTGCCGCTCGCCGGCACACGGTCGGACGAAGTGCAGCCGGTGACGCGCGGCACGCACATGCTTTCGACGTCGAGCATGGCCAAGGGCAGGGCGGTGGGCGTGCTCACCTCCGCGCAGAAGCCGCCGGACGTGGTCTCGTTCGACCTGAGCGCGCCACAGCAGATCCGCCAGCTGACCTCTGTGAACGAGGACATCCTCGCCGGTAGGAAGCTCGGCAACGTCTCGGAGATCTGGTACACCTCGGTCGACGGTCTCAGGATCCAGGGCTGGTACATCACACCTCCGGATTTCGACGCCTCGAAGAAGTACCCGATGCAGCTGCACATCCACGGCGGACCCCACGGCATGTACGGCGTCGGCTTCAACTACGGATGGCAGGAGCACGCCGCGAACGGTTACGTGGTTCTCTACACGAACCCGCGCGGAAGCACGGGATACGGCAGCGCGTTCGGCAATCAGATCATGCGCGCCTACCCGAGCAAGGACTACGACGACCTGATGGCAGGCGTGGATGAGCTGCTCAAGAAGGGCTTCGTGGACGATCGCAACATGTTCGTCACCGGATGCAGCGGCGGCGGCGTCCTCACGGCCTGGGTCGTGGGCCACACCGATCGCTTCGCCGCGGCCTCGTCCAACTGCCCGGTCATCGACTGGGTGAGTTTTGTCGGCACGACCGACGGCGCCAGCTGGTACTACAACTTCGAGAAGCTTCCGTGGGAGGATCCCTCAGAGCACATCCGTCGCTCTCCGCTCACCTATGTGGGCAACGTCAAGACGCCCACGATGCTGATGACGGGCGTCATGGATCTGAGGACGCCGATGCCGCAAACCGAGCAGTTCTACAGCGCGCTGAAGCTCCTCAAGGTGCCCACGGCGATGGTGCGATTCAACGAGGAGTGGCACGGCACCACATCACGCCCGTCGAACTTCATTCGAACGCAGCTGTACTTGCGGTACTGGTTCGACAAGTACAAGCGGTCGCCGGCTGTCACGACGACCGCGCAGCCGCGCCGGTAGGATCGATCGCAGCCTGACAACACGGCGCGGTGAGCCCCTGGCTCCCGCGCCGTCACTCGAGGGTCTCATGCGCAAGCCGCTTCTCGTCCTCATCGGTGTCGCTTCAATCGCCGCCGGCTCGGCCGCGCAGTCGCCGGTCGACCTCGGCGCGGTCTCGCGTATCAAGCAGGAGGCCTTGACGCGGTCGCAGGCCATGGACCACGTCATCTGGCTGAGCGACGTGCACGGCCCGCGCGTCACAGGCACGCCGAACCTCACCCGGGCGAGCGAGTGGGCGATGAAGCGCTTCACCGAGTGGGGTCTTGCCAATGTCCACCAGGAGCGGTTCGCGTTTGGTCAGGGCTGGCGCGTCGAACGGTTCTCGGCCAACCTCATCGCGCCAGAGCCGCAGCCGATCATCGGCTACCCTCGCACCTACTCTCCGCCCACCAAGGGGACCATCACCGGCGAGGTCGTCCGAGTGGACATCCGGAGCGACGCCGACTTCGCGAAGTACGCCGGCACGCTGAAAGGCAAGATCGTGCTTCCACAGGCGGCTCGTCGCGTGCGGATGCTCGAAGACCGCATCGTGCTGCGGATGAACGAGGCCGACGTCGCCGAAGCGCTGACAACGCCGATTCCCGCCGGCTCGCCGGGCGGACCCGGCGGTCCCGGCGGTCCAGCCGCACAGAACCTTGCCGCGAAGATCGCGCAGTTCTTCGTCACCGAGGGCGTCGCGGCGCTGCTCGAACGCGGGCCGGACGGCGATCTGTCGGCCGGCGGGAGCGATCTGTCCTGGCAGACGCAGCGGGTGGATGGCGGCACCATATTCCCCGGCGGAGGCGGCAGTCGGGATGCCAAGGTCCCGCCGCAGGTGCCCTCGGCGACCATCGCCGTCGAGCATTACAACCGCATGGTCCGTGTGCTCGAAAAAGGTCAACTCGTCCGCGTGGAGCTCAACATCGACACGACGTTCTATCCGGAAGCGCCGGGCACGCCGAACGGCATCAACACGATCGCCGAGATACCGGGCACCGACCTCGCCGACGAAGTCGTGATCATGGGCACGCACCTCGACACGACACCGGGCGCCACCGGGGCCACCGACAACGCGACCGGAGCGGCCGCTATGATGGAAGTGGTCCGCGTGATCAAGAGCCTGGGCCTCCGCCCGCGCCGCACGATTCGCGTCGCGCTCTGGGGCGGCGAAGAGCAGGGACTACTGGGGTCCAGGGCCTACGTCGTCGAGCACTACGGCAGCGAGGCGAGCCCGAAGCCCGCCTTCACCAAGCTGGCCGGGTATTACAACCTGGACAACGGCACCGGGAGGATTCGCGGCATCTGGGGGCAGGGCAACCTCGGCGCGATGGCGCTGTTCCGGTATTGGATGGATTCGGTGCGCGATCTGGGCGCGGAGCTGGTCGGGCCGCGGTCGGTCGGCGCCACCGATCATGCCGCGTTCGACTCGGCGGGTTTGCCGGGGTTTCAGTTCATCCAGGAACGCCTCGAGTACAACTCGCGGTCGCACCACTCGAACATGGACTTCGTCGACCGCGTACAGCGCGACGAGCTCGTGCAGCAGGCGGCCGTCTCGGCGGTCTTCGCATGGTACACGGCCAATTGGCCGGACAAGCTTCCACGCCGGCCGCTGTCGGTCAAGCCCGGCACACAGTAGGCGGACGGCGTTGAGGGCCGAGCGGCTCGTCTTTTGACGCCGACGCGGTTTTTCAGATAGGCTAGCGGTTCGCATGTCGTTCGCCCGCGTCCGGCACCACCATCGTCATCATCACCGTTCCTCGAACGGACCGGCGGGGCTGCGCGCGTAGCAGGACGCGACACGAATCACGATTGCGCAAGGGCCCGCCCACCGGCGGGCCTTTTGCTTTTCGGTCGTCGTTCTCTGCACCCGGACGTGCCTGCGATGCTCGGCCGAGGCGTCGGACGCGTACTGGTCGGCGGGAGGACGGGTGAAGCGGCCGCGTTGGCGGAGACGCAAGGAAGGACCATGGATTTCACGAAACTGGACGGCTTGATCCCAGCGGTGGTGCAGGACGTGGCCAGCGGCGAAGTGCTGATGGTCGGCTTCATGAACGAGCGGGCGTGGGAGATCACGCGTGCCTCGGGTTATGTGACCTTCTTCAGCCGCACCAGGAACACGCTGTGGACCAAGGGCGAGACATCGGGCAATCGACTCGCGGTCCGCCAGACCTTCGTTGATTGCGACCAGGACACGGTGCTCATCAAGGCCGAGCGCGAGGGTGACGGTAACGTCTGCCACACCGGCGCTCGATCGTGCTTCTATACGGAGGTGACGGCGTGACGCTTCGGCTCGGCATTCCAAAAGGGTCGCTCGAGGCGGCCACCGTGCAGCTGTTTCAGCGTGCCGGATTCAACGTGTTCGTGAACACGCGATCGTACTTCCCGGCGATCGATGATCCCGAGATCGAGTGCATGCTCATCCGGGCGCAAGAGATGGCGCGGTACGTCGCGCACGGCGTGCTCGACGCGGGGTTGACCGGCATGGACTGGATTGCCGAGCATCAGCTCGGTCATCCAGACGAAGAACCGTTGGTCCCGGTCGCTGACTTGATCTACGCCAAGCAGAGCTTTGGCAAGGTGCGCTGGGTACTGGCCGTGCCGGAAGCCTCGGCGTTCCAGCGGGCGGAGGACCTCGACGGCAAGCGCATCGCCACCGAGCTCGTACGGGTCACTCGCGACTACTTCACGCGGAAAGGCCTGACCGTGGACGTCGAGTTTTCGTGGGGCGCGACCGAGGTCAAGCCACCCGTGCTGGCTGATGCCATCGTCGAGGCGACGGAGACCGGATCGACGCTGCGCGCCAACCGGCTGCGCGTGATAGAAACCGTCACCGAGTCGCACACGCAGCTGATTGCCAACGGGAGAGCCCTGGCCGACGACTGGAAACGCACGAAGATCGAGAACCTTGCGCTGCTGCTCAGGGCCGCGATCGAAGCCCAGGGGCGGGTGGGCCTCATGCTGAACGTGCGCCAGACGGACCTGCTGTCGATTCTGACCCTGCTGCCCGCGCTGCAGCGGCCCACCGTGTCGTCGCTGAGCGATCCGGAGTGGGTCGCCGTCAACACCATCATCGAGGAGCGGACGGTGCGCGACCTGATCCCGCGGCTGAAGGCCGCCGGCGGGCAGGGCATCGTGGAGTACCCGCTCAACAAGATCGTGGTGTAACCCATGATCCGTATCGTGGCTTCAACGAACCGGCGTCTCGTCGAGGCGCTGTTGTCGACCACGCGGCTGCGCGATGACGTCGTCGAACGCCGGGTGGCGCGCATCGTGACGGAGGTGCGCGAGGGCGGGGATCGTGTGCTTCGGCGCTACGCCGCGGATCTCGATGGGTTCAAAGGACGCCTCGAGGTGCCTCGAGAGGAGTGGACCCGGGCGGCGGCCACGGTGCCGGGACCCGTGCGTCGCGCGCTGGCGCGGGCAGCCCGCCACATCAGACGCGTCGCGCGTGCGCAGGTCCCGCGCCCTCGTCGGACGCGGGTGGCCGACGGAATCGTGGTCGAGCAACGCGTGGTCCCGCTCGACCGCGTCGGCTGCTACGTGCCGGGCGGGCGATACCCCCTGCCGTCCTCGCTGCTCATGACCGCCATTCCGGCACGTGAAGCGGGCGTTCCGGAGATCATCGCCGTTTCACCGCGGCCGCACCCCCTGGTGCTGGCAGCGGCGGAGGAAGCGGGACTCGACCGGTTCTTTCAAGTCGGCGGCGCGCACGCGGTGGCGGCGCTGGCGTACGGGACCCGGACCATCCCGCGGGTGGACAAGATCGTGGGTCCGGGAAACCGATGGGTCGCCGCGGCCAAGGCTGCGGTGAGCCGTGACTGCGCCATCGACTTCTACGCCGGACCGACGGAGATCCTCATTGTGTCGGCCCGCGCGCCGGCGGCGTGGATTGCCGCCGACTTGATTGCGCAGGCCGAGCACGACCCCGATGCCCGCGCCGTGCTGCTCACGCCGAGCCGTCGGCTGGCCAGACGAGTCGCACGCCACGTGGCCGAGTTGCTGCCAGACGAGGGCCCGGCGCGCGCGGCGCTGGCGGCGCACGGCGGCATCGTGGTGACGCGGTCGATGCGCGAGGCGATCGCGTTGGCCAACGACGCGGCGCCGGAGCATCTCGTCGTCGACGGCGAAGCCGAGGCCCGTCTCGTGCGCCGGGCCGGGGCCGTGTTCGTGGGTCCCTGGACCGCGCAAGTGGCCGGAGACTATGCCATCGGATCGAATCACGTGCTGCCGACGGCCGGCGCCGCGCGGTTTCGAGGCGGGCTGCACGCAGCGGATTTCGTGCGAATCTTCTCGGTGCAACGCGTGTCCAAGCGCGGCCTCGCGAGGCTCGCGCCAACCATTACCACGCTGGCGCGGGCGGAAGGGCTCGAAGGCCACGCACGGTCGATCGAGATCCGCACGGCGAGCGCAAACGATTCGTGAGCACCCGAATGAGCTTTGTCCTGCCGATTCAAGGCGTCCCCGATCTCGGTCCTGGTCTGCGCCTCCACCTGAACGAGAACACCGGCGGGTGCTCTGCCGCCGTCCTCGCCGCGGTGCGCGGGTTGGACGCCGAGACGCTCGCGCGTTATCCCGACTACCGCGCAGCCGTCGTCGAGACCGCGGCGTTTCTCGGCGTCGCGCCCGAGCGGCTGGTGCTGACCAATGGGCTCGACGAAGGGTTGCTGCTGACCTCGATCGCGTACCTGGGATCAACAACCCCAGACGCGCTGGTGGATGCCGGCGCGCCGTGGGTCGCTCCTGGCGGACAGGCGGAGGTGGTGATGCCGATGCCGGCGTTCGAGCCCTACCTGATCACGGCGCGCGCCATGGGCGCGCGACTCGTCGCCGTTGCCCCAGGTCGAGATTATGCGTTTCCGACCGACCAGGTCCTTCGCGCCATCACCCAGAAGACCCGCCTCGTGTATGTGAACAACCCGAACAACCCGACTGGCCAGCCGGTGCCCAAAGACGCGATCCGACGCATCGCCCGGCAAGCAGGCCATGCGCTCGTGTTCGTGGATGAGGCGTATCACGAGTTCCTGGGCGAGAGCTTCCTCGACGAGGCGGCCGAGTATCCCAACCTCCTCGTCGGCCGCACGTTCTCGAAGGCGTACGGGCTGGCAGGGATACGGATCGGCGTGATGATCGGGCTCCCGGCGGTGCTCGAACCCATCCGCACCGTGATGCCGATCTTCAACCTCAACGTCGTCGCCGTGGCGGCGCTGCGCGCCGCGCTGACGGATCGGGGGTTCGTGGAGTGGTATGTCGCGCAGGTCGCGGAGTCGAAAGCCCTGCTGTACGCGGGGCTCGACCGGGTCGGGCTCCGCTACTGGAAGAGCAGTGGTAATTTCGTGCTCGTTGACGGGGGCGTCCGGTCGCGGTCGATCGTCGACGGCCTCATCGCTCGAGGCGTGCTGGTCCGGGATCGATCGCACGACGCGTATTGCCCGAACTGCTTCCGCATCACCGCGGGTGTCGTCGAACAGACCAGGCAGGCCGTCGAGACGCTGGAGGCCCTGTGCGCAAGTCAGTAGTCGAACGGAGCACCGCCGAGACCCGGATCCGCGTGGCGGTCACGCTGGACGGGCGCGGGAGGTTTGAGAACCGCACCGGCATCAGGTTTCTGGATCACATGCTCGACCTGGTGGCGCGCCACGGAGCGTTCGATCTGACAATCCGCGCTGACGGAGACCTCGACGTCGATCAACATCACACGGTGGAGGACGTCGGCATCGCGTTCGGCGAAGCGGTGTCACAGGCCCTTGGCGACAGGCGCGGCATCAACCGCGCCGGGTATTTCGTCATGCCGATGGACGAGACGCTGGCCGTGGCCGCCATCGACCTCGGCGGGCGGTCGCACGCGGCGGTGGACACCAAGGTGCGCGTGCGCGTCGTCGGCGATCTCCAGGCCGAGCTGGTCCACGACTTCTTCGAGGGGTTTGCGATGGGGGCGCGTGCCAATGTCCACTTGAAGGTGATGTACGGGCGGTCGAGCCACCACAAGATCGAGGCCTGCTTCAAGGCCTTCGCGCGCGCGCTGCGCGTGGCGTGCGCGACCGATCGGCGCATGGCCAGAACGTTGCCAAGCACGAAGGGCCTGCTGTGATCGCGCTGATCGACTATGGCGCGGGCAACCTGACGTCGGTCCGCAAGGCGCTCGGTGCGCTCGACGCGACGTGGATGACCCCCAGTGCACCCGCCGATCTCGCCGAGGCCGCCGGCATCATCGTGCCCGGTGTCGGCCATTTCGCCTCCACGCGGGCCCTGGACGAGGCGTGGCGGCAGGGCATGCAGCGGGCGGTCGAGCGCGGGACGGCCATCCTCGGTATTTGCCTCGGCATGCAGTGGCTGTTCGAGGGCAGTGCCGAAGCGCCAGAACTTCAAGGATTTGGCGCCTTTCGCGGCGTGTGCGGTCATCTGACCGAAATTAACGGGCAGAATCTGCAATCAAGCCCGACCCCTTTGCGGAAATCGTGGAAAATGCCGCACGTCGGATGGAACAGCCTCGCGCTCACGCGCGACTCGCGCCTCATGGCACAGGTTCCAGACGGCGCGCAGGTGTACTTCACCCACTCGTTCGCCGCCCCGCGCGGGCCCGATACCGTCGCCATCACCACCTACGGCGCCACTTTCGCCGCCGCCGTCGAGCGCGGCCGCCTCGCCGGCGTGCAGTTCCATCCGGAAAAATCCGGCGACATCGGCCTGCGGATCCTGCGCAACTGGCTCACCCTCTGCGAGGGCGCCACGCCCCTCGAGGTCTCACGTGCTGTCTAAGCGCATCATCGCGTGCCTCGACGTGCGTGACGGCAAGGTCGTCAAGGGCGTGAACTTCGCCAGCCTGCGCGAGGCAGGCCACCCGGCCGAACTCGCCGCGCGCTACAACCGGGACGGCATCGACGAGCTCGTCATCCTCGACATCACCGCCACCCTCGAATCACGGCAGGCGCGCGCCCACACCATCCAGGCCGTCGCCCGCGAGCTCTTCATCCCGCTGGCCGTCGGCGGCGGCATCCGCACCGAAGAAGACGCCGCGATGGCCATCGAGGCGGGAGCCGACAAGGTCAGTCTGAACACGGCGGCGCTGCTGGAGCCGTCGCTCATCACGCGCCTGGCGGCGCGCTACGGCAGCCAGGCCGTGATTGTGGCCATCGACGCCAAGCGCGAGCACGGCCACTTCGCCGTCTACGCGCGCAGCGGCACCGACAGCGCGTCGCGACACGCGATCGAGTGGGCGAGGGAGGCCACCGATCGCGGCGCGGGCGAGATCCTCTTGACCTCCATCGACCGCGACGGCACCAAGACGGGCTTCGATTGTGAGCTGACGGCCGCCGTCTCCAGCGCTGTCCCGATTCCCGTCATCGCGTCGGGCGGCGCAGGCACGTTCGACCACTTCGCCGACGTGTTCGTCGCGGGCCTGGCCGACGCCGCGCTGGCGGCGTCCGTCTTTCACTTCAACGAACAGAGCGTTTCGGCGCTCAAGCAGTTTCTCGCCGACCGCGGCATCCCCGTGCGCGCCTGGCCGCCACCAGCCGCGCCTTCCTCGACATGCTGATTCCATCGATCGACCTCATGGGCGGCAAGGTCGTCCAGCTCGTGCAAGGGGAGCGGCTCGCGCTCGAGTCGACGGACCTGGAGGGCTGGATGTCGCGCTTCTCGGCCTTCCCTCGCGTTCAACTCATCGATCTCGACGCGGCGATGGGAGTCGGCAGCAACGACGCCCTGGTGCGGCGCGTCGCCGCGAAGCTCCCCTGCCGGGTCGGCGGCGGGGTCCGCTCGGTCGGGCGTGCCCAAGAGCTGCTCGACGCGGGAGCCAAGGCCGTCATCGTCGGGTCGGCGTTGTTCGACGAGCGGCGCGCGGCCGACGACGGCGGGCCGGTCAAGCTCGATTTCGCGCGGGCGCTCTCCGAGGCCGTGGGAAGGTCGCGCGTGATTGGCGCGGTGGACGCCAAAGGCGGCCGCGTGGTCATCCACGGCTGGAAAACCGCGCTCCCGCTGTCCGCGGCCCAAGCCGTCCAGGCCCTCGAACCCTACTGCGACGAGTTCTTGTACACCCATGTGGATCTCGAAGGCCTGATGCAGGGCACGAACCTCGAGGCGATTCGGGCCGTGGCGGCCGCCACGTCGAAGCGGGTCACGGCCGCCGGCGGGATTACGACGCGTGAAGAGATCGAGACGCTGCATCGCCTCGGCATCGACGCCGTCGTGGGGATGGCTATATATACTGGGACGCTCGGGCTCGACGACCCCTCGCTCACGCCACCGTCGGCGTAAGTGGACAAGCAGGAGACGTCTTGATGTACCTCCTTTCTTCACGACCTCGCGGGCGCCCGGTGAGGCCGTGACTCAAACTCAGAGTGAGGCTCCCGTGCTGACCCCGACCAGTCGGCCGGGCATGGCCATCCTGCTCGGGTGCTGCGTGGCGCTCGGAGTCGGGACGGCGGCTCAGCGCCCGCCGCTTGCCGACGCCGTCCAGGCGTACGTTCGTACTGCCGCGCCCATCGTCGCGCTCACCAATGTCCGCGTGATCGACGGTACGGGCGCGCCGCCTCGCAATCGACAGACCCTCGTGTTGCGCGACGGGCTCATCGCCGACATGGGTGACAGCGCAGGCCTCGCACTACCGAGCGGCGCGGACATCATCGACCTCGACGGCAAGAGCGTGATGCCCGGCTACGTCATGCTCCACGAACACCTGTACTACCCGACGGGTCCAGGCGTGTACGGACAGCTTGGCGAAAGTTTTTCCCGACTCTACCTCGCCGGCGGAGTGACAACGATGAGGACGGGCGGGAACATGAACGGGTACATGGACCTGAGCCTGGCTCGCGCGGTTGACGCCGGCCAGAAAGCCGGCCCCGCCATCGACGCCACCGCACCGTACGTGAACGGGCCGAACACGTTTCAACAGATGACCACCGTGCGCACCGCGGATCAGGCGCGGCAGCACGTGGCCTACTGGGCCGATCAGGGAGCGACGTCCATCAAGGCCTACATGCAGATCTCGCGCGCCGCCCTCGGCGCGGCGATCGAGGAAGCTCACAAGCGCGGCCTCAAGGTGACCGGCCACCTCTGCTCGGTGACCTATGCCGAGGCCGCCGAGCTCGGAATCGACAACCTCGAGCACGGCCTGCTGGCCGCCACCGACTTCGTCGCGGACAAACAGCCGGACGTGTGTCCCGGCCAGGGGCGCGGCCAACAAACGCTTGCCGCGCTCGATGAGCAAACTGCGCCGTTCAAGACGCTGGTCCGCAAGCTGATCGACGAAGGGGTGGCCCTCACCTCGACGCTCACGGTCTTCGAAACCTTCACGCCGGGTCGCCCGCTGCCACCGGGCCTCGACGTCCTGACGCCTCAGCTTAGGCAACAGTTCGAGCAGGCCTACGCGCGAGTGTCGAAGAACACGGATTCCCCCTACGTGAAGCTTTTCCCGAAAGCCATGGCACTGGAGCGCGCGTTCGCCCGCGCCGGTGGTCTGCTCGTGGCCGGGACCGATCCCACCGGATCGGGCGGCGTCATTCCCGGTTTCGCAAACCAGCGTCAGGTCGAGCTTCTCGTGGATGCGGGGTTCAGCCCTCTCGAAGCGATCCGCGTCGCCACCCTGAACGGGGCCCGCTACCTCGGGCGAGCTGGCCGCATCGGGAGCCTCGCCGTCGGGAAACAAGCAGACCTGATCGTCCTCGACGGCGACCCGTCGGTGAGCATTGACGCCGTGCGCAACGTGAGCTTGGTGTTTCGCCAGGGCGTCGGCTACGATCCACTCAGGTTAATCGCCTCTGTCACCGGCCGCGTCGGGCTCTTCTAGCGAGGCTCCACCTCAAATCAAGCAAGTTTGAACCTGCGACTCCGCCTCGCGAGGCGCAGTACCGTCTTGCTGTCTTGCCCCGCTCCGCGGACGAGAAAACTTGACTCAGTTGGTGGGGTCTTCGGGGTCAAGCGTTCCAGGGTCGGGGACGGCAAGTGCTCGGGTGCGAGGCGTGCGGTGCGATGCCTCGGTCGGGTGCTCAGCGGCGTCTCGCGTAGCAGGGGCCGGGAATGGCCGTGGGACCTTGGCTCCCGATAACCGTGAAATCTGTGTAATCTGTGTAATCTGTGGACAACCGTGTGCGTGTTCGTGTGTTCGACAAGTCCGGCACACTCGTCGGGCCCATTGAGGTGGCGCGGGTGGAGAAGTCCGACGCCGAGTGGCGCCAGCAACTGACGCGCACCCAGTACGAGATCGCCCGCGGAAAGGGCACGGAGCGGCCGTTCTGTGGAACCCTTCTCGACAACAAGCGTCAGGGCGTCTACACCTGCCTGTGCTGCGGCTTGCCCTTGTTCACCTCGGAGTCGAAGTTCAACTCCGGCACCGGCTGGCCGAGCTTCTTCCAGCCCGTCGCCCCGGAGAACGTTGTCACCGAGGAGGACAGCACCTACGGCATGCGTCGGGTGGAGATCCTCTGCACGCGCTGTGACGCGCACCTGGGCCACGTTTTCGAGGATGGCCCTCCGCCGACCGGGCTGCGATTCTGCGTGAATTCGGAGTCGTTGGCCTTCACGGACCGGGCTGACGCCCCATCACTCGCCGATCCGGCGGCAGGCTGAGCGCGAGCTACAATAGAAGGGCCTGCCCCCCGGACGTCTTGAAAGGCCAGAACTCATGCCATTGAGTCAAGTATTGTGGACGCGCTTTCCAGACGTCTCGTCCCGCGGAGCGGGGCAAGACGATACTGCCCGAGCAATGCGGAGCGGCAGCATGGGTTCCTTGACCGTTTGAGGCGGAGCTTCCCTCGTCTTGCAAGGGTGCCCATGCTGGCTCTTCGCACGTTCCCCGCGGTCGTATTGAGCGCGGCGTTGCTGTCCGCCGCGACGTTGGCCTCGCAGACCGCTCAGGATCCGCAGAAACCCCCGCCGGGCGATCAGCAGCCCATCTTCCGTGCCAAGGTGAATCTCGTCCGCGTCGACGTCTCCGTCTCAGACCGGCGCGGCACACCGCTGGAGGACCTCCAGGCATCCGACTTCATCATCAGGGAAGACGGTGTGCTGCAAACCGTCGAGACCGTTCAGTTCGTGCGACTCTCGGGCGAGGCTCCAACCGAGCTGCGCGAATCCATCAACATCAGGTCGGCGGATCACGCCGCCGTCGAGGCCGCTCGCGACGACGTGCGCTTGTTCGTGTTGTTCCTGGACGACTACCACGTCGACAAGGCGCCGCAGATCATGATCCCGCTGCGCAAGACGCTGCGCGCGTTCGTGGACAAGCTGCGACCGTACGACCTGGTGGCCGTCGTCGACCCGCTCACGCCGCTGTCGCACATCGGCTTCACCCGGGATCGGAACGTGGTGCTCGACCGTGTGCAGCGCTTCGAGGGGCGTCGCGGCGAGCTGTTTCCGGTGCGAAGCGCCGCCGAGGAAGCGCAGCAGTCGCAGCGCAACGTCTGGGAGCTGCGGGGAGGCGTCACGCTCGACGCCATGAACGCCATCGTCACGCA
>JBQTIE010000407.1:0-5730 GCA_052389315.1 Acidobacteriota bacterium | reverse complement strand
GGGGACCCATTACATGGGGATACGGCCGAACGGAGATGTCACCCCTTGCCCGTACCTCCCGGTCTTCGCGGGGACTCTTCGCAACTCGAGTCTCGCGGACCTCTGGACGTCGTCGGCGCTCTTCGCCGACATTCGCCGCCGCACCTCGCTCGGCGGGCGATGCGGGGCGTGCGAGATGAACGGCCACTGCGGGGGCTGTCGCGCCAGGGCCTACGGGATGACCGGCGATCTGATGGCCGAAGATCCCCTCTGCACGCACACGCCCGGCACGTTCGCCGGATCCCCTCTGCTCACCATTCAGAGCCGTGCGTCCGCTTCGGGGGCGCTGGGGCCTCCCGCGATCGAGTACGGCCACGAATCACCCACCACCATCGCGTGGGACGAGGCGGCCGCCACGCGCATGAAGAAGATCCCGGCGTTCGTCCGGGGGATGGTGATCAGGGCCGTCGAGGACTCCTGCCGCAAGAACGGCCTCGAACGCGTGACCGTCGAAGAACTCGAGCGGATCCGGGCGCGGATGCCGACCCCGAAGGTCTTCGGGCAGATGCCGCCGTGATGACGCCGACGGCCTTTGTCGTCGCGGCCGAAGCCGAAGTCCCCAAGGCGGTCGTGGTCGGGTGCTCACTTCCGCCGATCCGTCCTACGGCGCAGCACTGACGGAGAAGACGCCCCGAAGCTGCACGGCCGTCGCGACGAGCGCGCTGACGTACACCATGACGCCGACGCACAGCGCCCACACGATCGCCGCCGCCAGGCCGCGTCGCACCGTGTCGATGTGCGACACGACACGATGGCGTCGCCGCTGCCGGTGCCCGAGGAGCGAGCGGCACCGTTCCCGCGTGCGGTCGGCGAGCATCGGGTTGGGCACGAGCGTCGGCAGGAGCGCGATCTGTTCGAGCGTCGCTTCGTCGTTGTCGTGGCGACTCATGTCGTGACCTCATGCAGTGATGCCAGCCCAGGTGCCGGCGCGCTGGAGAGGCGGCGCACCAGGAGCGCGCGAGCGCGGCTCAGCCGTTGGCGCATGGCCTCGGGCGTCACCTCGCAGATCCCGGCCGCCTCCGCCGGTCGAAGCCCTTCAACGGCCGTCAGCAGCAGCGCTTCGCGATAGATGGCCGGGAGGGCGGCCAGGGCCGTCGCAATCCTCCGCTGCGTTTCGCTGGCCTCTGCCGCCTCGAAGGGGGATGGTTCGGTCGCGCCGGATGGCCACAGGCTCATCAGGTCTGCCGCTCGCGAATCTTCGAGCAGCCGCGCCCGACAGTAGCTCACGTGCAGGTTGCGGGCCACGGTGAACAGCCACGCGCCGAGGCGCGTCTCCGGCCGCAGGCGGTGCGCGTGCTTGACGAGACGCAACCACGTTTCCTCGAGCAGGTCTTCGGCGACGTCCCGGCGGTTCGACAGCCGCGCGAGAAAGTTGAACAGCCGGACATTGAAGGCGCTGTGGATCTCGTCGAACGCAGCCGCATCGCCCGTGCGGAGTCGGCTGACGAGGCGGAGCTCGGAATCCCGGTCCATCGGTGTACTAACGCGCCAGGGCCGTGGAACGTGACGGCGTCACGCGCGGCGCCGTCGCGCGTTGTACTCGGGCGTAACCCGTATCAGGAGGTAGCGCGGATGGACGTTCTGGCACAGGCCTCTATCATCGCCCTGGCGAGCATCTTCATGGGCGTCGTTCCGCTGGGCATGGGGATTCTCTATGCGATCCGGCCCAGCGAGCCTCACCTGGCCCTGATGCGCCCCCTGTCGCTGGCCGCTATCTTCGCGGCGGTGAGCGGCACGACGCTGGGCCTGATCAACGTCCTGAAGGGCTTGTGGATGAGCCCGCAGCTGGAGTTCTCGCAGGCGGCGGTCGGCCTTGCCGAGGCGCTCGTGCCGATCTTCTTCGACTTCGGGTGCCTGACGGCCGCCTGGTTGTGCGTGGCGGTGGGATTGTGGCGTCGGCCGTGATGCGCAAGGCGCGAGCAGCCCTCGCATCGAGCGAGTGGTCCCCGCGCCGGTCGGCTTGACGATTTCGGAGGAGGCGAGCCGTGTGCCGTTCGCCAGTGTGGCCTGCATCGGGACGATAGGGAATGGGAGGTGTCAGAGCAGCTGCTTGGGAGCCTCAGATGCGGTCGTGACGCTTCGCATCCTCGTTCCGAAGGAAGAGGTCAACGGCACTCGTCGGGGAACCTCAGAACGTGGCGATCGGATTGACCGGCGAGCCTGTGCCGCCACGGATCGGCAGCGGGGCCGCGGTCAGCAGGAACTCCCATCGCTTTCGCGCCGCGGCCGCTTCGGCCAGCGCCTCGAGGTCGACGTTGTCGAAGATGTGGACGCCGAGGCTGACGAGGGCGAAGTCGTGGACCGCGCCGGGTTCGCCTTCCAAATCCGATGGGGCCAGACTCGGTGGCACATCGCTTCCCAGCAGGGCCACGTCGCGCTGTTTGAGCCACGGGATCATCGCGGCGCTCGGTCCGGCCCGCTTGGCCGTGCGTCCGCTGTCGAACGGGCCGAGCGCCGCGCGGCGGGCCCAGCGGCCCGTGCGAATGAACAGCGCATCCCCGGCGGCGATCTTCACGCCTGCGAATCTCTCCCAGGCCTCGAGGTCCTGCGCGTACACCGGCGTCCCCGGTTCGATGTAAGACACCCCCTTGAGGCGGGGCAAGTCGACGAGGATGCCGCGTGTGAAGATTCCGTTCTTGAGGTTCACAATCGAGTTTCGGGGGTGGCCGGTTTTCATCACGGCATCGGCATCTGGTTTGTAGCCGTTGCCACACGCGTTCACCCGATTCACCGCCTGGGCAGCAGCGACTGCCAGTTGACGATCACGACGGATTGACGCGCGCCCTCTTCGGCCAGCAGGAACCGCTGCCCGTCGGAGGCGGGCGCGAAGTCGTGGCCGCTGCCGGGCGCGGCGCGGACGGGAGTCCCGACCGTGATCTCGCCGCCTGCACGGGAGAGGGGCGCCTCCATGATCCAGCCATCCGGCGAGAAGAAGTACAGGCGCGATCCGTCCGCGCTCCATTTCGGGAGCGTGCCTCCGGACAGCGACACGCGCGAGGAGGGGCCCGCTCCCGGAAACGGCTGCACGTAGACCTCGGGTGGACCGGTCACGTCGGACACGTAGGCGACCAGCGCCGTGTCGGGCGAGAAACGCGCGAAGCTCTCGGTCGCGGCGGTCGCAACGAGAGGCGTCGGTTTCGCTCCCGACTGCAGGTCCACGTGCAGGATGTCGAACCGGCGTTCCGCGGTCGCAACGCTGACGAGCACGTGTCGCACGTCCCTCGACCAGTCGTCGACACGCTCCAGCCCCGGAATAGACTCGACCAGCGTCGTCGGAGGCGACGGGCTGCCGACATCCGCGACCCTGAGCGTGTCATCGACTCTGAACAGCACGCGTCGCCCGTCGCGCGACCAGCGGGGATGCGCATCCCACGTGGCCGGGCTCTGGAACAACCGGGTCGCCGCGCCGCTGTCGAGGTGAATCGTCCAGATGTCGGGCCGGCGCGCCGTGGCATCGACGACGGACGTGGTGAGCACCCGATCGTCGTGCATCGCGATCGTCGCGGCAAAGTTTGGCCGAGCACCCCCGGGGGCAGGTGTCCGTTGCCCGGCGCGATCGACCCAGACGAGCGAATAGGAATTGGCGAAGCGGCTGGTCACCAACGACAGCACCAGGTCGCTGGCGAATACCACCGACTGCATCTGGTCGGCAACCACGTCGCCGACAGGAATCGGTTCGCCGACGAGCGCGCTGGCCCTCTCATCGAATCGGTGCGCGACCAGCCGGTCCTGGCGGTTGTAGAACACGTAGCTCGCGGCATGCGCAGGAGGCCCGCCACCGGGTACCAAGATGCGTGGCTCGCCGGTGTTCAAGTCCACCATCACCAGATCCGACGCCGCCGCGTCGCCAGCAAGGCCAGCCAGGATCTGGCCTCAAGGCAAGACAATGGGGGCCCGCACCGGAGCCGAGAGCCTTCTGAACTCTCCTCCGTCTGGCCCGACCATGCGGAGGCCACCGACGCCTTCGTCGAAGTCGGTGAACACGATGCCTTGGGGGCCCCACGCCATCCCCCTCATATCCCGAAACTGACCGACCCTGGTGTGGGCACCGGTGTCGATGGCGAGCCGTTTCAGGAACCCGTCGCCTCCATCCCAGTAGGCGACGAACCGGGAATCCGGCGACCATGCGCTGTTGGTGACGTTCACGCTGCCGGCGGTGCTGTCGAGCGCGCGGGAGTGGCCGGTCGCCAGCTCGTTCAGGACGAACCGCGTCCTGCCGTCGGCAGCAACTCGCTCCCGAGCAGCCAGCGGCTGTCGGGAGACGGGCTCCAGCGGCCAAACTGCGCGGGGGCCTGTCCTGGCAACCTGAAGGATGGAGACTCCGAGGGCAGCATGAAGGTCACGGGTTGCGGCAGTTCCCCGGTGCGCGCAGGCCAGATCACGCCGGCGAGGCTCGCGACGACGGCCCCGGCCGCGAGTCCCGTGAGTCCCCACACCCACCGGCGTTCGACGAGACCCCGGCGCCCAGGCCAACCTCCAGCGGTCACGGCGACCGCGGACGTCGTGCCCGACGGCGCCGAGGTCGCGCCTTCGATCGCAAAGGCCAGATCGCGCGTCGATTGAAACCGCGCCGCCGGATCCTTCTCCAGGCAGCGCTCGACCAGCCGGACCAGGGACGGCGGGAGGTCCGGCCGCACGGTCGCGAGCGACGGCGGATCCTCGCGCGCCACGGCCATCATCACGTCCATCGTCGTGTCGCCGCCAAACGCCCGTTGGCCCGACAGCATCTCGTAGAGGACCGCGCCGAACGCGAAGAGGTCCGCGCGGTAATCGGCCATCGTCCCGCGCACCTGCTCCGGCGCCATGTAGCCCGCCGTGCCCAGCACCGTGCCCGGGATCGTGTGGCGGGGCGTGGTCCCCAGCCCCGTCGCACCCATGCCCGCCGCCGCCGGTTCGGCCTCGGTCAGCTTCGCCAATCCGAAATCGAGGATCTTGACGCGTTCGTCGGCGGTGACGAACACGTTCTCGGGCTTGAGGTCGCGGTGAACGATTCCCTTCTCGTGCGCGGCGGCCAGCCCGAGCGCGATCTGCCGCGCGTAATCCACGGCCTTGCGCAACAACAGCGCGCCGCCCGCCAGCCGATCCCGCAGCGTCGCGCCGTCGAGCAGCTCGATGACGAGGTACGGACTGGCGGGGACCGCGGGAGTAGACCCGAGGCCGGCCGAGCCCGCGGGTGCGTAGGTCCCGATGTCGTGGAGCGCGACGATGTTGGGGTGATTCAGCGCGGCGACGGCGCGCGCCTCCTGCTCGAAGCGCGCCAGGCGATCGGCCTCGATGGCGCCACCGGCCGACAGAATCTTGACTGCCACCTCGCGCCCCAGGCGCGTGTCGCGCGCGGTAGACTTCGCCCATGCCGCCCGCCCCGATGGCAGAGACGATCTCGTACGGGCCGAGTCGGAAACCTGGGGTCAGGCTCACGGCGCGTGTGCCGGATTATAGGCCGGGCGACATCGGCCGGGCCGCCACTATAGTGGCAGCGGCACGCGGCGCCGCAGCTCGTCGAAGAAGTTCAGGAGGAACACCACGTGATGGTCCCGTCTGGGCGCCTGCACGGCGTCGGCCGGTGCCACCACCGCCACGCGGGTGCCGTCCGGCGCCAGGTCCCAAGTCACGGCGTCCGAGATCTCCGCGGCTCCCGATCTGGCAATCCACACCCGCGGCTTCTCGGCCACGAACGCGTCGCCGTTCACC
>JBQTIE010000406.1:0-3838 GCA_052389315.1 Acidobacteriota bacterium | reverse complement strand
GGGGGCGGAGGTGTCGGGCGGGCTTCGCCCCCGCCCCCGGCCTCTACCCCACGCCGGTCGCGTTGGACGACCTCGACGTGGTGCGCGCCCCCCTCGGCTACGAGCAGATCAACCTGTACGGCGGCTCTTATGGGACGCGGGCCGCGCTGGTCTACCTGCGCCGGTACGAGGCGCGCGTCCGGTCGGCGGTGCTCGACGGCGTCGCGCCCACGGACATGCGCCTGCCGCTGTTCTTCGCACGGGATGGGCAGCGGGCCTTCGACAAGCTGATTGCCGATTGCGAGGCCGACGCGGCGTGCGCCGCGAAGCATCCGGGGCTGGCCGCGCGTGCTCGGCACCTGCTCGCGCGGCTCGATCGGACGCCCCCGCGCGTGCGCCTCACGCATCCTCGCACGGGCCGTGCGGAGGAGGTGAGCGTCGAGGGGGGCTTTGTCGCCAACATCCTCTTCGGCGTGCTCTACTCGCCGCTGGCCTCTTCGCTGATTCCCGAACTGGTGGCGCGCGCGGAGGCCGACGACTTTCAGGGCCTGCTCGCCCTCGCGCTCATGAACGAAGGCGTGGGCCGCAACATGAGCGTCGGCATGCAGCTCTCAGTGATCTGCGCGGAGGACTATCCGCGAATCACCGACGACGACGTCGCCGAGGCGGCGGCTGAGACGCTGTTTGCCAGCCGGCTGCTGGCTTCAAGGTTCAAGGCGTGCGAGTTCTGGCCCAAGGGCGAGGTGCCGGCGGGGTATTATGAGCCGGTGGTGTCGGCGGTCCCGGCGCTCGTGCTGTCGGGCGACCTGGACCCGGTCACCCCGCCGACATGGGGCGATGCCGTGACCCGGCATCTGTCCCGCGCCCGGCATGTCGTGGTTCCCGCCACCGGTCACGGCGCGATCAGCACCGGGTGCGGCGCACGCCTCGTGGAGGCCTTCATCGAGCGCGGCACGACGGACGGCCTGGACACGAGCTGCCTCGACGTGCTGACGCGCCCACCTTTCTTCCTGACCCCGGCCGGACCGGATCCGGCCACCGCACCCCGGACGCCACGATGATTCAGGTCTCCAATCTCCACAAGCGGTTCGGCACGGTCACGGCTGTGGACGGGGTCACGTTCACGGCGCGAGACGGTTCGGTGACGGGCCTGCTCGGGCCCAACGGCGCCGGCAAGACCACGACGCTCCGCATGCTCTACGCGCTGATGCGGCCCGACCAGGGGCGCATTCTCGTCGACGAGGTGGACGCCGTCGCCGACCCGCAGCGGGCGCAGGCGCGGCTGGGCGTGCTGCCGGATGTGTCGGGTTTGTACCCGCGATTGACCCCTCGCGAGCACATCGAATACTGCGGCCACCTGCACGGCCTGACGGCTCAAACCCTCAAGGGGCGGATGCAGCAGTTGATCGAGTTGCTGGACATGCGGGCCATCGCCGATCGCCGCGCACACGGGTTCTCGCACGGCGAGCGGACGAAGGTCGCGCTGGCCCGCGCGCTGGTCCACGATCCGCAGAACGTCCTGCTCGACGAGCCCACCAGCGGGCTCGACGTCATGAGCACGCGTGCCGTCCGGGATCTGATTCGGCGCCTGAGGGCCGACGGCCGGTGCGTCCTGTTCTCCAGCCACGTCATGCAGGAAGTCTCGGCACTCTGCGACGCCATCATCGTGATCGCCAGAGGTCGCATCGTCGCGTCGGGGACGCCGGATGAGCTGCGAGCGCAGACGGGCCAGCAGAACCTGGAGGATGCCTTCGTGGCGCTCGTGGGTCTCGATCACGGGGTGCCGGCGTGAACGCGCGCTCCGCGGCCCTGGTGGTGTTCCGCAAAGAGGTGATCGACGCGTTTCGCGATCGACGCGCCCTGGTCGGCATCCTCGTGGGCGCCGTGTTCGGTCCGCTCATCGTCGGCTTCATGCTCAATCGGCTCGCGGATCGCCAACGCCAGATCGAGGACGTGCGCATTCCCATTGTCGGCGCCTCGCATGCACCGGCGCTGGTGGCCTGGCTGGATCAGCAGGCTGGCGTCGAGATCACCGAAGGGCCCGCCAGTCCCGAGGAGGCGGTCCGTGATCGGCTCGAAGACGTGGTGGTCGTCATTCCCGACGACTTCCAGAAGTCGTTCAGGTCCTCTTCCCCCGCGGAGATCAGGGTGGTGTCGGACGGATCGAGAACGAGCACCCGGCCCAAGGTGTCGCGCGTCCGCGGGCTGCTCCAGCGCTACAGCGCTGAGATCGGGGCGATGCGTCTGGTCGGCCGCGGCGTGAGTCCCGCCGTGGCCACGCCGTTGCGGCTCGAGGACGTCGAGGTGTCGAGTGCCCAGCAGCGCGCCGCCATGCTGCTCAACTTCATCCCGCTCTTCATCGTGCTGGCGTCGTTCACGGGCGGGATGCAGATCGCGATGGATTCGACGGCAGGCGAACGGGAGCGCGGATCGCTGGAGCCCCTGCTGGTGAACCCCGCCTCGCGGCGCGCGTTTGCGATGGGGAAGTGGCTCGCGGCGACCTTTGCGGCCATGCTCAGCGTGCTGGTCACCACGGCGCTGGTGCTGGCCATGCTGCTCTACATTCCGCTGCAGGAGTTCGGTGTCAGGTTCAGGCTCGGGCCGGCCGAGATCGGCGGCCTGCTCGGCGCCATCCTCCCGATGTGCTTTTTCTCCACGGGTTTGCAGACCTACCTCTCCACCTTCGCGCGGTCGTTCAAGGAAGCTCAGACCTATTTGGGCATCCTGATCATCCTGCCCATGCTGCCGGGCATGCTGACCATCGTCTATCCGCTCAACAGTCAGGTGTGGATGTTTCCGATTCCACTGCTCGGCCAGCACGTGTTGGCGGCCGACGCGCTTGGCGGCAAGCCCACGGCGTGGTGGGGCTACCTCCTCGCGTCCGGCACCGCCGTGGCGTTGGCCTTGATACTGGTTCAACTGACGACGCGGCTCTTGCAGAGGGAGCGGATTATCTTCAGCCGCTAGTGTCGTGCTCAGCCGGGTCAGGCGGCGAGCACTGTCGACACGACCGCAGTCGCAATGGTCAGCACGCGCGTCATCGTCCGGATGCTACCATCGGGCCGCGAAGGGGAGTCCTCATGACGTCGGTGTTGAACCCGGTGCGTCGAATTGCGGTGACGGCGGGCCTTGTCGTGCCGCTGGCCTCGCTGCTGGCACAACAGCCTCACCCCAGGCCGTCCACCGCGCGGGGTGAGTGGCCGACCTACAGCGGCGACCTCGCCGGCACCAAGTACTCGCCGCTCGACCAGATCACCAAGGACAACTTCAGTCGATTGCAGGTCGTCTGGCGGGCGAAGTCGCCGGATGCACACGTGAGCATGACCATGCCCACCGGCGGCGAGTGGTGGGGCGACTGGCGCGAGGTGTTCGCCGACCTCGACGAGAGCGATCCCAACCGCTGGCGCGACCGGCAGCCGCCCTTCGTCGCCAACTTCAAGGCGACGCCCCTCATGGTGGGCGGGCGGCTCTACCTGAATTCGCCGACTTCGGTCGGGGCAGCCTTCGAGGCGAAAACGGGCGCGCTGTTGTGGCTCTACAACCCGAAAAGCTACG
The DNA here is from genome assembly GCA_052389315.1 of Acidobacteriota bacterium. Taxonomy (GTDB): domain Bacteria; phylum Acidobacteriota; class Vicinamibacteria; order Vicinamibacterales; family UBA2999; genus JACCSI01. The sequence goes on along the minus strand of JBQTIE010000406.1, from coordinate 304 downwards.
AAGCCGGCACGACCACGATGACGGCCCGATGGAATCAACGCGGAGTGGCGTACTGGACCGACGGGAAGGAGGAGCGGATTTACTGGGGCACTGGCGACGGCTATCTCGTGACGGTCGATGCGAAGACCGGACGGCCGGTGCTCGGATTCGGCGAACAGGGACGCCTCGATCTGATGCGGGGGCTGCCGCGAGCGATGCGTGGCAAGCGCGACTACCTCAACGCGCTCACCTATTCCGTGCAATCGCCGCCGATCGTCGTGGGCGATCTCGTCGTGACGCCGGCGTCGATTTCTTCGCTCGTCAA
>JBQTIE010000405.1:0-9241 GCA_052389315.1 Acidobacteriota bacterium | reverse complement strand
CGACCGCTACTTCCTCGAAGGGCCACACTCCCGCTTCAAGGAGCTGGTGATCCTGATGCGCGCGGTCCGCGACTTCATTCGGGGCTTCCGGGAGCTCCACTTCGTCGGTCCGTGTGTCACGGTGTTCGGATCGGCGCGCTTCCCGGAAGGCCACCAGTACTATCAACTCGGACGCGAGGTCGGTGGCGCGCTGGTCGGCCTCGGGTTCACGGTGATGACCGGCGGCGGCCCCGGGGTGATGGAAGCGGCCAATCGCGGCGCGCGCGATGCCGGCGGACGCTCGGTCGGCTGCAACATCCTCCTCGAGCACGAGCAGGACCCCAACCCGTACCTGGATCGGTACGTCACCTGCCACTACTTCTTCGTCCGCAAAGTGCTGCTCTTCAAGTATTCCTACGCGTTCGTCGTGTTGCCGGGCGGGCTCGGGACGCTCGACGAACTGTCAGAGGCGCTGACCTTGATTCAGACCGGGAAGATCATGCAGTTCCCTGTCGTGCTGATGGGCAAATCCTACTGGAAACCGTTTACGGACTTGCTGGAATCCATGGTGGCGCAGGCGACGGTCTCGGCCAGCGACCTCGATCTGTTCCTCGTGACCGACAACGTCCGGGAGGCCATGGCCCACATCGATCATCATGCGGTGCGCCGCTTCGGGCTGACGCGTCGCAAGGGACCGCCGCCGAGGCGGTGGCTGTGGGAAGAGTCGCTGGGGGACAGCTCATCGAAACGCTCGTGAGCGCGTCGGCGCCTGCAGCGCGACACACCTCAGCCACGACCTGCTCGCTGGTTACACTCCGACGCCGATCGGACAGCTGACGCCAGTACCGCCGTGCCCGCAGTAGCCGCCGGGGTTCTTCGCCAGGTACTGCTGGTGAGACGCCTCAGCGAAATAGAACGTGGGCGCGGGAAGGATCTCCGTCGAGATGGCGCCGAATCCGGCTTCCCGGAGCCGCTGCTGGTACGCCTCGCGTGACGACTCGGCCGCGGCCTGTTGCGCCGCGTCGAAGTAATAGACCGCCGAGCGATACTGGGTGCCGACGTCGTGGCCCTGCCGCATGCCCTGCGTGGGGTCGTGGCCTTCCCAAAACACCCGAAGCAAGTCCTCGAAGCCGACCCGCGCGGGATCGAAGAAAACCCTGACCACTTCGGTGTGACCCGTCGCTCCCGTGCAGACTTCTTCGTAGGTCGGGTTCGGCGTGAGTCCGCCGGCGTACCCCACGTTGGTGCTGACGACCCCTTCGGTCTGCCAGAACATCCGCTCGGCGCCCCAAAAGCACCCCATGCCGAACATCGCCACCGCCAGTGCGGGATTGTCGGGCGCCAGCGGCCCGCCCGTGACCTCGTGCGTCGCTGGCACGCGCAGGGATTCTTGGCGCCCCGGCAGCGCCTCCTCTGAGGTGGGAAGCCGGCTCTTCAACGCCCGTGAAAACATGTGGCCCTCATCTTCCCCATCCTATCCCGATCACTGCCGCCGCAGCCTGGATATCGGGATTGCGATCGCGCCCGGCGCTCCCGTTGTTGGAGAGGTGAAACCATCGCGCGGCCAGGTCCACGGACACCGCGCCAATGGGAATGGCGACGCCCCCGCCGGAGACCAGCAGGATGTTCGAGGCCGTCCCCCTGAACGGCGTGTCGGCCGTGGCCTGGGACCATCCGGCGGCGAGATCGACGAACGGCTGGACACCCGGACGAGGCCAGCGCACGCGCATCCCGGCCGTCACGCCCGCGAGCCAGGCGTCATCGCTCACCTGCTCCACTCTCAGCGTCATGCCTTCCAGTCGGACCGACAGAGCCCGCCAGACGCGTCGATTGACTCCGACGAGCACACCCGCCAGGGTCTCTCGCGACTCGTTGTAGTTCCAGGCTTCCACCATGGCAGTGGCCGCCACGTCGATACTCCAGCCCGGCGATTGTGCCGATAGCGACGCTGTGCTCACCCCGACCAGTGCGACAATCGGCCACACGCGCATGCGCTATCGTAGAACGGGCCTGGTGGTGATCCTCGTGGTTGCCGCCCAGAGGGCCCACGCCCAAAGCTTCGCGGCCGGCTCCGACCTCCTCTTCTACGGCGACAACACCGAATTCGCCAACCCGTTCCGCCGGGGCGAGACGATCTTCGGGGCGTCGGGACGCGTGTTCGTGGAGGCCACCTTGAACGAGACCGTCAAGGTGCGCGGGGGTTTTTTCGGCAGCGGACGCTTCGGGGCGCACGAGTTCCTCGAGCATGCCGAGCCGATGATCGCACTGGAGCTGGCGCGGGGACCATCTCGCTTGATCTTCGGCTCGCTCGAAACGATTCAGGTGCGTCACGACGTGGTCGGCCCGGACCGCGAGACCCTGCACGGCCTGCTTCCGCCACTCCAACTCGAAACCTTGACGTTCCGGCGCGGTCAGGAGATGGGATTGCAGTGGCTGGTGGCGGGGCCGCGGCTCGACCAGGACGTGTGGATCAACTGGCAACGGCTCAACACCGCCGCGCAACGCGAGCGCTTCGACGCCGGCTACCGCATGCGCGCGGCCGTGACCCCCAGCGTCGGCCTGCACGGGCAGTGGCATGTCGTGCACGAAGGCGGGCAACAGTTTGCCAACGGTGCCGTGCGCGACAGCCAGGCTTTCGCGTTGGGTAGCGACTGGACACGACGCACCGGCCGCGCGCAGTGGACCTTCGACGCACATGCCGTGGCGACGCGCTCGGTGCCCGATCGAGGCCGGCCCATGCTCAGCGAGTCTGGCCTGGCCGTTTTCACCCGTGCCGCCGTCGAACAGGCGGGCTGGCGCGGGCATCTGATCGTCTGGCGGGGTCGCGACGTGCTGAAGTCAGAGGGCGACGCGAACTATCTGTCGCGGCGTCTCGACGGCTCCGTCATGCACGCCGTCCGCGACTACGCCGAGGTGGGCCTGACTCGCCACTTCAGGCCCGCACCCGATGTGCACCTGTTCGCCGCCGTGCGGCTGCACCGTACCGAGGACCGCTACGAATACTCGTACCGCATCGCTGGCCGTGTGAGGCTCCGGCGCGGCTTCTAACGAGTTTCCCACTGCCCCGGACACCAGGCGGTGTCCCCGCGGCGGCCCACGCCGGTCCAGACCAGCCCCGCCAGGGGCGGCCACCGCGGTCCTTTCCCGAGCTTTCACGCAAAGCCTCACTGCCCGGCTCGCCCCAAACCATGCGACAGTAGTGGTATGCGCCTCGCCAAGGTTGCAGTCGCCAGCGTCAGTCCCACGGTCGGGGCGGTCACCGGCAACGTCTCCACGCTCATCGCCATGGCTCGCCAGATGGCCGAGGCCGATGTCACGCTCGGGGCGTTTCCAGAACAGGTCGTCGGCGGCTATCCGCCCGAGGATCTGGTCCAGTGGCGAGGGTTCCTCGACGGTCAGCGGCGCGAGCTGGAGCGGTTTGCACGAGACACCTCGGACACGACCACGGTGTTCGTCCTGGGCCTCGCCGTGGCCGTCGGTGGACAGCTCTTCAACGCGGCCGCCATCGTGCATCGCGGCAAGATCCTCGGCTTCGTCCCCAAGGAAAAGCTGCCCACCTACAACGTGTTCTACGAGGCGCGCACTTTCTCGCACGGCGGCGCTCGCCTCGCCCTGGATGCGGGCGGGGTGCCGCTCGGCGACTACATTTTCCGCTTCGACTTCGGTCTGGTCGCCATCGAAGTGTGTGAGGACGCATGGTCGCCCGACGGTCCGATGCGCCGGCGCTGCTACTCCGGCGCCGAGCTCGTCGTGAACGTGTCCTCGTCGCCGTACCGCATGGGAATCGAAAGCACTCGCCGGGAAATGCTCGCCACGCGAGCGGCCGACAACCAGGCGGTGCTCATCTACGCGAATGCCGTCGGAGGGCAGGATGGACTGATTTATGACGGCGGCGGTCTCGTGTTCCAGAATGGGCGGCTGGTGCTCGACGCCCCCCGCTTTCGAACCGGTTGGACAGCGGCCGTCGTGGATCTCAATCGGACGAGCCGCCTGCGGATGGAGAACACGACGTGGCGCACCGACTGCGAGGACTTCCGCCTGCAGCGGCTGGACGTGCCCGTTATTGCCTGCGACGGACAGACGGCCGATCGATCGCGACTCGCCTACCCCGCCCCAGTCGGCGGCAGCTTCTTCCTGCCACCCTCACAAGCGGCGCCGATCGATCCTCGAGCCTCCGCGCTCGACGACCTCTTCGAAGCCCTGGCCCTCGGCGTCTGCAGCTACTACCAGAAGACCGGTGCGTTCCGCTCGCTGGGCATCGCCCTGTCGGGCGGGCGCGATTCCATGCTCACCCTGCTGGTGGCGTGGCGGGCCGCACAGCTGATCGGCCAGAGCGCCCCCGGTGGAGCCGCGGCGCCTGGCGCGACCATCACGGCGTTCTACATGCCCAGCCGTCACTCGCAGGAGGGCACGCGCTCGGCAGCCCATACGTTGGCCGGCGAGCTGGGCGTCGTGGTGCGCACCGTGCCGATCGACGAGGCCACCGACCGTGAACTCGACGCGACCCGCGCGATGCTCGGAGGAGCCGAACCCACGGAGATGACACGGCAGAACGTCCAGGCGCGCCTGCGCGGCCAGCGGATGTGGAACTGGGCCAATTCCTCCGGCGCGCTTTTCCTCCAGACCGGCGACATGAGCGAGAAAGCGGTCGGCTATACCACGATCGGCGGGGACCTCGAAGGCGCGCTTTCGGTGATCGCCAACGTCCCCAAGACCGTCGTCATCGCGCTCCTCGAGCGCCTCCACGAGCGATTCGGCTTCCACGGAATCGCCAGGACCCTGGCCACCGATCCCGGACCCGAGTTGGCGGACCTCCAGGTGGCCGAGCGCGAACTCATGCCATTTCCCGTCCTCGATGCGTGCCTGCACCTCTACGCGGGCGAGAAGATGGCGCCGGAGGAGGTCGAGCAAGTGCTCGTCAGCATCTTTCCCGAGGCCTCGCGCGCCCAGGCCCACGCATGGGCCACCCGTTTCACCACGCTGTTCTCGCAGTCCATCTACAAATGGGTGCAGTCGCCACTCTCGCTGCACGTCGGGTCGCTCGACCTGGACCGCGAGCGCGCCCTCCAGATGCCCGTGGTGCAGAAATCCGACTGGGCCCGGCTGCCGGAGGTGCCGGATCCGGGCACCGGCGACCCCAAGGAGCCGCGCGCGGTGAAGGAAGCCAAGGGCAAGGTCACGCGGTTTGCCGCGCGAAGTTCCCCCAAGAAGTCACGCTGACCTCCGGGCCGGCGATGTCAGTCGAGCACGCGGCTCCCATCCCCATCACGTCGATTGACGATCGCCGCGTCGCCGACTACCGGCTCCTCGCCGACCCGGGCCGCGCTTCGGGCCGCGGGGCTCTTTGTCGCCGAAGGCCGCCTCGTGGTCGGTCGCCTGCTCGCGTCGTCACGGTTCGCGGCGCGGTCGGTGCTGCTGACGCCAGCCGCGCTCGCAGCGATGAGAGCTGCCCCTACGCAGCCTATGGCGGTCTCCGTCTACGTGGCGCCGCAAAAGGTGCTGAACGGCATCACCGGCTTCAACCTGCACCGCGGGTGCCTGGCGCTGGCCGCCCGACCCGCAGAGGCTGGGCTGACAGACTACCAGGCGCTCCTCGACCAGGCACGGCGGGTGCTCGTGCTCGAGGGTGTGAACAACCCGGACAACATCGGCGGACTCTTCAGGAGCGCGGCCGCGTTTGGTGTCGAGGTCGTCGTCTTGGGAGCAGGCTGCGGCGATCCCTTGTACCGAAAAGCCATTCGTACGTCGATGGCCGCCACGCTAAAAGTGCCGTTCGTGCAGGCGGGCGAATGGCCAGGGGCCCTGGCCACCCTACGCGCCCACGGCCTCCGTCTCGTCGCCCTGACGCCACGAGCCGACACGCGCCTCGTCGATGGCCTGCGCGCTCACCATGCGCGGGTGGCACTGCTCGTCGGCAGCGAGGGCGACGGCCTCAGCGACGAAGCCCTGTCCCGGGCCGACGAGCGCGTACGCATCCCCATGGCGGACGGCATCGATTCCCTGAATGTGGTCGTGGCGGCTTCAATCGCCCTCCACCACCTGTCGTCTTGAAAACGGACGGATCAGTCCCCCTCCAGGCGTCGCCCGCGCGTCTCCGGTCCCAGCCAGAGCATCACGAGCACGAGCACGCCGGCGACCGCGATGCACCCGAGCATGGCCGATGGCAACGCGATGCCCGCATCCTGAAGCGATCCGATGAGGAAGGGCGTGAAGGCGCCGATCCCGGCGCCGACGTGATACGCAAAGCCTGTCCCGACGGCGCGCGCATCGGTCGGGAAGCGCTCCGACAGGTAGCCGGGGACGATGCCCCACGCTCCGGAGCAGCCCAGGCCGATGAGGCCCGCACCAAGGACCAGAAGCGTGGGATCGGTAGACCAGAGGAACAACGGCGCCGAGAGCACCCCGACGGCCATGCCGAGCGTTGGCGCGCCGCGGCGGCCGAGTCGCGTTTCGGAGAGCTGTCCCAGAATCACGGACCCGATCAGGCCTCCGGCGTTGAGGGCGACCAGGAAACGCAGCGGCGCCAGCTCGAGTGTGCGCAGGAAAGTAGGGTACCAGAACGTGATCGAGTGATACGAAAAGATGAACGTGGCCATCAGGAGCGACGTGTGCACGGTCACCCATCGCAACTGCGGATCGAACAGGCGGGCAATCGAAAAGCGCGGTGCCCTGACACCGGATGTTCGCTGTGCTCGCTGTTGTTCGAGCCAGACAGGGCTCTCCTGCACTCCGATCATCATCGCCAGGATTACCAGCGCCGGCGCAATCCCCGACCAGAGCATCAGCCGCCACCCCCAGTCGGGGTTGGCGCCGACCAGCGGCCAGCCGAACTGATAGACCAGCGTCGAGAGCATGAAGCCAAACGAGAATCCGCCCTGCAGCAGGCCCGACGCGAGACCGCGCAGCTGCTTCGGCGTGTGTTCCAGTGCCAGCGGCACGCCAGCCGCCCACATGCCGCCCATGCCGATGCCGAAGAGTCCGCGGAACGCGAACAGCATCACGTAGGAGGTGGACAATCCGCTCAGGAACGCAAACGCCGTGAACCACGCGATAGAAAAGATGATCGGCGGCTTGCGTCCCCACCGATCGGCGGCGGTGCCGGCGCCGATGCCACCGACCACCCGAAACATGAGCGTCACCGTGCCCAGCAGTCCGGCCAGCGCCGCGTTCACCGAAAAGCTCTGTTGTATGTTGACCAGCACGAAGGTCAGGATGGTGAAGTCGAAGGCGTCAATCACCCAGGCGGCGAAAGTCGTCAGGAACGCCTTGCGCTGCTCGGGCGTCATCTGTCGATACCAGGGCAGGCTCGGTTCCAGGGCGGACCCGTCGCGCGAGTCTGGTCGGTCGCCCGGGTCGGGTCGTTGGTCGGTGCGCACGCGCTCTCCCCGTCAATCCGCCCAGGCCAACGAACGCTGGACCGCACGCACCCACCCGGCGTAGAGCCGACGGCGATCCGTGCCCGTCATCCTCGGAACGAATTCCCGATCGAGCGCCCAGTTGCGGGCGACATCGTCCAGACCATCCCAGTAGCCGACGGCCAGGCCGGCCAGATAGGCGGCGCCGAGCGCCGTGGTCTCGCGCACGACAGGTCGGCGCACGGGACAGGCCAATAGGTCCGCCTGGAACTGCAAGAGCTCATCGTTGGCCGCTGCGCCGCCGTCCACCTTCAAGGCGGTCAGGTCGAGATGCGCCTCTTCCTGCATGACGGCGAGCACATCGCGCGTTTGATACGCCATCGCTTCGACGGCCGCACGGGCGATGTGCGCGATCGTCGTGTTGCGCGTGAGGCCGACGATCGTGCCGCGGGCGCGTGGATCCCAGTAGGGCGCTCCCAGGCCGACGAACGCAGGCACGAGGTAGACGCCGTCGGTGTCCGGTACCTGCTGCATCAGCGGCTCGACGTCCGCCGAGGTCGCAATCGCCTTCAGCCCGTCGCGCAGCCACTGCACGGCGGCGCCCGCGACGAAGACGGCGCCCTCCAGGGCGTAGGTCGTCTCGGACCCGAGCCTCCAGGCAATCGTGGTCAGCAGCCCTTTCTGCGACGGCACCGCGGTCTGGCCCGTGTTGAGCAGCATGAAGCAGCCGGTGCCGTACGTGTTCTTCGCGGTGCCGGCCTCGAAGCAGGCCTGACCGAACAGGGCGGCCTGTTGATCGCCGGCGATGCCGGCTATTGGCACGGCCGAGCCCAGCAGCGCCGGGTCCGTCGTTCCGTAGACCTCGCTCGACGACCGCACCTCGGGCAGCATGGCGCGTGGCACGTTCAACAGCCGCAGCAGCTCGTCGTCCCAGGTACCGGTATGGATGTTGAACAGCAGCGTACGGCTGGCGTTGGACACATCCGTCACGTGGCAGCGCCCTCGCGTCAGGCGCCATAGCAGGAAACAATCGATGGTGCCAAACAGGACTTCGCCCTTGGATGCACGGTCGCGAAGGCCCTCGTGTGTGTCCAGCAGATGCGCGATCTTCGTTCCCGAGAAGTAGGCATCGATGACGAGGCCCGTCTTGGCGCGAATGAGCGCCTCGTGGCCGGCCGCCTTCAGCCGATCGCAAATCGGCGCCGTAATCCGGCTCTGCCAGACGACGGCGTTGGCGACCGCCCGCCCGGAGTCGCGCTCCCAGAGCACCGTGGTTTCCCGCTGATTGGTCACGCCGATCGCCGCCACGTCGCCCGCGGTGATGCCGGCACGAGCCAGGGCGTCACGTGCGGTGGCCACTTGCGTGTTCCAGATGGCCTCCGGATCGTGCTCGACGTGGCCGGGCGACGGAAACAGCTGGGGAAACTCCTGCTGGGCCATGGCTACGGCCGTGCCGTTCCGGTCGAACACAATCGCCCGGCTGGAGGTGGTGCCCTGGTCCAGCGCCAGAATGTAGCGGTTCACGCAGCCTCCACGCCGGTCGTCGGGTGGTGTCGGAACACCAGCACATCGTAGGCGAGCGCGCCGAGAACGCCGCCGAGCGTGGGCGCCACGACGGGAACCCATGACCACCCTCCCGCCGCCGTGAAGACGCCGGGGCCCCAGCCGGCGATTGCGGTGAACAGGCGAGGCCCGAGGTCACGGGCGGGATTGATCGCGTAGCCGGCGTTGAAGCCAAACGCCACGCCGATCGCCACCACGACGCCGCCGACGACGATGGGAGTCAGCCAGTTGGGCGTGGCATTGTTGCGCTGGTCTGTCACCGCGAGGATGGCCGCCATCAGCAAGGCGGTGCCGACGAGCTGGTCGACGAATCCGCCCGCGATGGACAGGAACGGTTGGGGATA
>JBQTIE010000404.1:0-2370 GCA_052389315.1 Acidobacteriota bacterium | reverse complement strand
TTTCGCAGGTTGGCGCCGTCTCGATCGACGAGCCAGACTCCGAAGGTCAGTCCCTCGTTCCCGCGCGAGGAGACAAAGGCGATCGCCCGGCCGTCGGGAGACCACACCGGCACGCCGACCGCGACGTTCGGATCCCGTTCGTGAGTGAGTTGACGCCACTCGCCGCTCTCGACGTCGACGACCCAGACGTTGGCGTGGCCGCCGCTGTCCGACAGGAATGCCACCTCCCTGTCGCCTGGCCCTGCGGTGGGGGTGAGGATCTGCCCGGTCTGGCGAGTGAGGCGCGTCGCGCGGCGAACGTTCTCTTCGGGTGAGGCGTCTGTGGGGTACTTCCAGATGTCCGCCTGCAGCCGCATCCCGCTGACAGCGATCGTCCCGGCGGGCCCGATGTCCGGATGCAAGTAAGACGATTCGCCTGACGTGACGGGTTGCACGCTTCCGTCATCGAGCGAGACCTTCCACAGGTCGAGATTGGGCAGATAGGGCATGGTGTTGCCGCGGCTGGAACTGTAGAGGATGCCGGCACCGTCGGGAAGCCAGGCAAACCCACCCATCATGGCGTTGTCGCGTGTCGCCTGGCGTGGCTCTCCTCCACTCGCCGGCACGACGAACAGGTCGAATCGGATGCTGTCGCCGCGCTGATACGCAATCGACGCGCCATCGGGTGACCAACGCGGGTAAAGGTAATAGGTCGTCGGTGGGAGGCTCGCCACAACGGTCACACTCGACCCATCGCGGCCCATCGTCACCAGTTGGACGGCCTCGTCTGCGAGTCGAAAGAATGCGAGGCGCCCGTCGCGCCCGTTCACATCGGCGCTGCCGATGCTATCGGCCACGCGTCGCGGAGCGCCGCCGAGCGCGGAGACTTCCCATATGGTCCCCTGACGATCGCCTGAACGCGCCGAAGAAAAGTAGACGATCGCGCTCGAGTCAGGCGACCAGCGTGGGAACTGAGGATCGGAGGCATCGTTCGCCAGTCGCAGGGGCGCACCACCAGCGATGAGCTTGACGAAGATCTCTCGCCTGCGGCCTGTGGTCGCGGTGAACGCGACCGACTTGCCGTCCGGCGACAGGGCTGGCGTCTCTTCGAGGCCTGCAAGCTCGGTAAGGCGGTGCACACGCAACGCGGCCGTGCCTGGTGCCGGTGTGGTCCACGCACGGAACAAACCCAGGGACGGCGCGAGGAGCACACCAAGCAGCACGAGGAACATCCATGCCGCAGCACGCGTGACGAGCGAGGCGAGCGAGACGCGAGGCTTCCCCCGGGCTTCTGGCGGGGACGCGATCGCCTCGTCGAGCTCAATGCGCGCGTCGGCGATGTCGTGAAGACGGCGCTTGATGTCCTTGCTCAGGCATCGCCTCAGCAGGCGCCGGACGCCGTCTGGCGTCCTCTCGGGCAGAGCATCCCAGTCAGGCTCTCGTTCCAGCACCGCCGCCAGCGTTTCAGTCACGCTGTCGCCCACGAAGCAGCGCCGCCCGGTGATCAGTTCGAAGACCACACACCCGAACGCCCAGATGTCCGCCCGGCGATCCACGACACGACCCTTGGCCTGCTCGGGTGACATGTACGCCGCGGTGCCCAGGATGACGCCCGGGTGCGTCATGGCGGGATCGGCGAAGGTCGGAGAGTCGGCCAGTGCGGCCGCGACGGAAGGATCCAGCGCCTTCGCGAGCCCGAAGTCGAGCACCTTGACGGTCCCGTCCGGCCGCACCTTGATGTTGGCGGGCTTGAGATCGCGGTGCACGACGCCGGCGCTGTGGGCGGCCTCGAGCGCCTCCGCCACTTGATGAGCAATGGGCAAGGCGTCGGCGAGGGGAATGGCACCGCGTGCGAGCCGGCGCGCCAGGTCCTCACCGTCGACCAGTTCGATGACCAGCGCGTGGGTGGAGCCGCTCTCCTCCAGCCCGTAGATCTGCGCGATGTGTGGATGGTTCAGCGAGGCCAGCGTCGTCGCCTCGCGCCGGAAGCGAGCCAGCCGATCCGCATCGCCGACAAACGCCGGGGGCAGGATCTTCAGCGCCACCTCGCGACCGAGCACGTTGTCCCTGGCTCGATACACTTCGCCCATGCCGCCCGCACCGAGGTGCTGGAGGATTTCGTAGTGGCCGATGATCGTCCCGTGAACCAGGCTCATCTGCGCCCGGAGCCATTCTATCCAGCAACCGGGTCCGCGGGACCCCACGGCGAGGTGTCGGTGGCCGATGCCCACCTGTCGGCGGGCGGGGAGCCTCGCGCGGCCGCAAGCCGGAGATTCCGGCTCGCTCCCCTCTTTCGGTCAGCCCCGCTGCTCCAGCGGCACCCACGTCTGCGGATAGGCTGGACCGGTGTAATCGGCACGGGGGCGGATCAGGCGATTGTTGGCGTACTGC
>JBQTIE010000403.1:0-27645 GCA_052389315.1 Acidobacteriota bacterium | reverse complement strand
ACCACGCTCGTCATCGACGTCGGCGCTCCTTTAATTAACGCGACCTCGGTGTCTCAATGTCATTGACAGCGGCCGGCCTTGCGGAACGAGCCGTCCGAAACCGTGGACGTGGTACTCACCAACCCGCCCTTCGGGAAGAAGTCGTCCATTACGGTCATCAACGAAGAGGGCGAAACCGACAAGGAGTCCATCACCTATAACCGGCCGGACTTCTGGACGACGACCTCGAACAAGCAGCTCAACTTCGTCCAGCACGTGAAGTCGATGCTCAAGATCCACGGGCGCGCCGCCGTGGTCGTGCCTGACAACGTCCTGTTCGAGGGCGGCGCGGGCGAGAAGGTGCGGCGCAAGCTGCTGCACGAGTGCGAGGTTCACACCCTTCTGCGCCTACCCACCGGGATCTTCTACGCGCAGGGCGTCAAAGCGAACGTGCCGTTCTTCGACCGCAAGCCGGGAGCCAAGGAGCCGTGGACCAAGAAGGTATGGATCTACGACTTCCGCACCAACAAGGAGTTCACCCTGAAAGAGCGGCGGATGGTCCGGGCCGATCTCGACGACTTCGTCGAGTGCTACCACCCGGAGAACCGCAATCAGCGCAAGGCGAGTTGGAGCGAGAAGAAGAACCCCGAGGGCCGGTGGCGGGTGTTCACCTACGACGAAATCGTCGCCCGTGACAAGTGCAGCCTCGACATCTTCTGGCTCAAGGACGAATCGCTGGAGGATTCATCCAAGCTGCCGGACCCGCACGTGCTTGCCGCCGAGATCGCCGAAGACCTCCGCAGCGCCTTGGAGCAGATCGAGAGCGTACTCGGGGATCTCCAGCAGCGGGCGACCATCGCCGGACCGAAGTCCTGACCGTGGTTTCGGAAGGCGCCACAGCCGCGCACGCGGAGTCGAGCTAGGGCGTTCGTCGATCGCCCAGTGAACGACGGACAGCACGGTTGATCCCGGCTACCTTGTACTGCCCCTCGCGGCCCGGACGCTCGTCCAAAGCCATCACGTCGATCCACGACTCCTCGGGACCAGCCGCCGCCGCGTCGAACACCTGATACTCGTCTACGTCCGTGTAGAGGTACACCCGGCCACCGAACCGCTGGTTGTAGCCACTGCGCCTGAGCGCCGCGATCACCCACTGGAAATCGGCATCACACTTCCACCACGTTCTCAGGCTGTAGGAGTGCGGAATCTTCGGCATCGAGGACGCCGTTCGCCAGCGATGCGCCCACAAGAGCGACCGCAGCTTCTCGAACTCGTCCGGCGGGAGCGGACGCGCCGCCCGCAACGGCATTTCCTTCGGCGGGTTCGCCAGCGCCGCCACGCACGCCGCCTCGTTCATGTGTCTGGCGCCACATTCCCTCGTCCACTCGATCTGAGTTCCGGGCGGTAGCACAACGCCGCAGACTCGACATCTGCCTCGCCACTTCGCGGCCATCACCGCCATCGACGTGTCCCGAAAACAGATGATTGTGAGACGCGACGGGTCCGCCGCAGAATCGACCGATTTCCCGAGGAAATCAGGACGCGCATTCCGAAGGTTTCTGGGACACCCGCGCCCGATGAATCACCGAGCGGGATACGCCCAAGGCCCGCGCCGCGTCCCGCACGGACAGATGCTCGGTCCGCACGATATCGTGGAGCGGCAGACTTGCCGCAGGGCGCCCGAGTCGCTTACCAGAAGCGCGAACGCGGGCGAGGCCAGCACGCACCCTTTCCGCGATTCTTGTCCTCTCAAATTCGCTGATAGCGCCGAGCACGTGCAACACGAGTCGGCCCGTTGGACTTGTCGTGTCGATGGCCTCGCCGCCGAGCGTGACGAAGCCGATGCCGAGGGCGTGAAGCTCGTCGAGCAACAGAATCAAGTGACGGAGGTTTCGACCGAGGCGGTCGAGACGCCAGCACACGAGCACGTCAAACTTTCGGCGCTTCGCGTCGGCTACGAGCCGGTCGAGTGCCGGGCGCTTGTCCTTCGCCCCGCTCACGCCCCTGTCCGTGTATTCGACCGCCGTCCAACCGCGCGCCTCGGCATAGCGCCGAAGCTCCTGCAATTGATTCTCGGGGTCTTGCTCACCGGTGCTGACGCGAGCATAGACGGCACAGCGCATCGTACCATGTTACCTAAAGCCCCTTTAGACAGTCAACGACTTCTGACGAACGCGTGAAGGTTGATGACGGGCTGAGAGGTAACGGTGAGCTACACTCTCACGTCAGGAATGAGGGAGCGATGAGACGCGCACCGGTTGCAGAGTCTTGGGACGCCTTGATTGAGCGATTCGACAAGTTCGTGTCGATGCCTTGTCTGTTGGGTTCTGGACCGGACATGGACCGCAAGCTGGCGGCAACGGTTCGAGGGAAGGTGCGAGTACAACTGAGCGAGGCACTAACCAAGGGGCTTCTTCCAAGAAGACCGCACCAGCTCACCCAGCGCCACGTCGAGAAGCTCAAGTCGATGAAGACGGCTGGCCGAGGCCCGTCGCACACCGCCCTGTGGAACGGCTTGTGGCGAGCAATCGTCCTCGACTGTGACAATTACACGTGCTACTTCTGCTATCGCTCCGGGGAGAAGGGCGTCGAGATTCCCAAGTGCGGTTCCCTCGCCCTTCGCCTTCAGCTAGACCACGTCAATCCTCGTTCGCATGGTGGTCCCGATTTCCATCTGTCGAACATACGGACTGCGTGCCGCTTGTGCAATCAGGGTCGCTTCAGGCTGTCGGAGGAACACTTCCGCGCTGAACTGCTTTCCCTCGCCAAGTCGGTCTGCGCGGGTGCGATTCGGCCGTAGGAACTTTCGGGGTACCGCTGGCGGTACCGTGGGCCGGTCCCCGACTCGCGCGACGAGCCTTCCCACCGCAGGATCACCGTAGTTTCCCCCCTGTTTCTCCCCTGTTTCTGCGGACGCGCACAGTCGCAACCGCTGGGCGGTACTGCAGAGAGTGGTTGAGGCCAGCTCCCGAGCGCGCTCTGTAGTACCGCTGGCGGTACCTTGCCCGGTTGCGGGCGGCGCGACAATCGCTGATCGGATATCGTGTTGTCGCGTATGCCACGCTGTGTTACGCTCCTCGTCGAACCAAGGTGGAAGTCCACCCAGTTCCGTCGTGATGACGACGGGCAAGCACTTTGGTTCTGCTGGGGTGAAACAGAGGCGCGAACGACACCCCGCATGCACCCTCCAGTCTGTTGCACCGCGACGACTGAGCAGACGATGTCCTCCTCATGCAGTGAATGCACTGCGCGGAGAACGTCGTGGCCGACGCGCCAACCTCTCGCCAACCATCCTTCAGCGTCAACCTGCCTGCGGAGCTGCGGCGTGAGCTTCAGACGATCGCATCACGCGAGCTTTCGACGATCGGTCACGTCGTTCGCCGGGCGTGCGTCCTCGAAGTCGAGCGCCACCGGCGCGCTCAACGTCGGTCTGAACAGACGGAGAGGGCAGATGCTGCACGCTCGGCGGCTTGCGTATGAGCGCCCGCAGGCCGTCCAGCGTGCGACCGAATCGGCCGCGTCCGCCGGAGGATGGCGACGTGCGTAGCCGAGCCGACTTCAGCGATGCCGAATCGTTTCGCGTGCTCGATGCCGCTGCCGACGCTCTCGTCGGACTTCTCGCGCGTCAGGCGGCACGCGAGTGCTTCGCAGAGTGGCTGGCAACACGGAAGGATCTGTAATGACGCGCGTCGCTCTCTACGCTCGATACAGCTCCGACAAACAGAAGCCATCGTCGATTGCCGACCAGCTTCGGGATTGTCGAGCAGAAGCAGCTCGTCAGGGCTGGACGATCGTCGCCGAACACACAGACCCTGAACTGTCGGGCGACGAGTCCATGATCACTCGTCCCGGTTTGAAGGCCCTCCTCCAAGACGCACGTAACGGGCACTACAGCGTGGTTCTGGCGGAGGATCTCGATCGTATCTCACGCGACCTAGCCGACCCGGCCATCTTCTTCAAAGAGATGAATTTCGCCGGTGTGCAGATCGTCACTCTCTCGGACGGCGTCGTCGGGCCTCTGCACATCGGGTTCAAGGGCACGATGAACGCGGTGTTTCTCGATAATCTAAGGCAAAAGACGCGCAGAGGACTGCGCGGTCAGGTCGAACGTGGGAAGTCAGGCGGTGGCCTCTCCTTTGGCTATCGTGTTGATCGGACTCACCTCATCCCGAACGAGGACGGCGAACTGGAGCCTGAGCGTGGTCTGTTGACGGTCGATCTCGGCGAGGCTGAGGTCGTGCGTAGTCTTATGCGCGATTTCACAAATGGCATCTCACCGAAGGCGAGCGCCAAGGCTCTGAACGCGCAGGGCATTCTCGGCCCTCGTGGCAGGGCTTGGAGTCCGAGCACCATTCACGGTCATGCTGGCCGGGGAACCGGAATCCTCAACAACGAGCTGTACATCGGAAAGCGGATTTGGAATCGTCAGCGATTCGTCAAGGACCCACGGACTCGAAAGCGAGTGGCTCGTCTGAATCCTCGGTCAGAGTGGATTGTGAATGACGTGCCGCAGCTACGAATCGTCGAGGACGAGCTGTGGCAGGCAGTGAAGGCGCGGCAAGCGGCGACGCGGCGGACGATGCAGGATGGCATCGTGCGAGCGCGACGGCCCAAATACCTGTTCTCGAAACTGACGAAATGCGGCGTGTGTGGCGGCGGGTTCACGCTGTCGAGCCGCGACACGCTTCGGTGTTTCAACAACACGACGCGCGGCACCTGCGACAACGGCCGCACAATCACGCGGCAGGAGTTGGAGGGGCGCGTGCTCCGGGCCATGCAGGCGCGGTTGTTTGATCCCGGCAGGTTCGACGAGTTCTGCCGTGTCTTCACGGAGGAGATGAACCGGCTCCGACGAGAGCACCGCGCGAAGTTGTCTGCGGCACCACGTGAGATCGTAGCCATCGACGAGCGGCAGAAGCAGATCCTCGATTACATGAATGCCGGGTTCGGTGGCGTCGAGGCGTGGAAAGAGGAGGTGCGAAAGAACGAAGCGCGACGGGCTGAGCTTCAGGCGATCGTTGCCGCTGCAAGTGCTGAGCCTTCACTTCCCGCGCTGCACCCGAGAATGGCCGACGTATTTCGGGAGAGGACGATGCAGCTCGCGGCGGCGCTGGAGCACACGGACGAGGCACAGCGCGAGTCGGCTCGTGAGGCGATCCGGGGCTTGATCGACCGCGTCGTGATTCCGCCCGGTGACGGGTTATTGCAGGTGGTCGGGAATCTCGGGGAGATGTTGACGACAGCCGCCGGTCGAGACGGCGCAGCGGCTGTCGGCTATGTTGGTTGCGGGGGGGGGATTTGAACCCCCGACCTTTGGGTTATGAGCCCAACGAGCTACCGGACTGCTCCACCCCGCGACATAGAAGATACTCAGTATAGCACGCGAACGCAATGCACCGGCGCGAGCGGGATTCGCCGCGCGGCTGGCTGACACGGGTAAGATGTGCCGTCCGCCACTTGCGCGGTGGCGACAAGTGAGGTTCCCTGATGACGCCAGTCTCCCGCTTCGCGAGGGCGCTCTGCATGTGTAGCACCCTCGTGCTGATGGGCTCGGGCCTTGCGGCTCAGCACGCCCAGCACGAGGGTCCAGCCGCCCCGCCCACGGCCCCACAGGCCGCGCACGATCCCGGACCGCTCCCCAAGTACGTCGCCGAGCCGATCGCACTCCAGAAAGCCGGCCTCGGCCCGTTCACCCGCAACATCTCTTCGGCGAATGCCGAGGCCCAGGCGTTCTTCGACCAGGGCTTTCAGATGATGTACGCCTTCGCCAAGCTCGACGCCGTGCGATCGTTTCGCGAGGCGTGGAAGCGTGATCCCGAGTGCGCCATCTGTTACTGGGCCGAAGGATGGGCGTGGGGGTCCTACCTCAACGGCCCGATGATCGCCGAACAGTCGCCGTTTGCCTACGCGGCGACGCAGAAGGCGATCTCCTTGAAAGACAAGGCGACGCCGAACGAGCGGGCGTTCATCGAGGCGCTGTCGGTCCGCTACGTGAAGGACTTCGATCCGAAGACACGCGTCGAGCAGGACAAGGCCTACGCCGAGGCCATGCGGAACGTCTACGAGGCGTACCCCAACGATCTCGACGCGGGCACGCTCTACGCCGACGCGCTGTTTCTGCTCGAGCCGCGCCGCGGCACCAGGGACATCCATGCCCCCAACATCGTGCGGCTGCACACGGTGCTCGAAAGCGTGCTCAACCGCGACGCCAAACACCCCGGCGCGTGCCACCTCTACGTGCACGCCACCGAATCCACGGTGAAGCCGGAAAAAGCCGTCGCGTGCGCCGTCTTCCTCGGCAACTCCATCCCCGGCGCGAGCCACATCAACCACATGCCGTCGCATACGTTCAACGAGGTGGGCCGCTGGGGCGATTCGGTGCGCGCCAACCTCCAGGCCTGGCACTCGGATCAAAAGGCCGAGTTCGGCGAAGGCTTTGCGATCTACCCCGATCACAACCTGCACATGCTGCTCTACGCCGCGTCGATGGACGGCCAGGGCGCCATCGCCGTTCAGGCCGGCAAGGATTACGCGAGGCGCACCAACGACACGATGTACCAGGTGCTCACCCTGATCCGGTTCGGGCGCTTCGACGAAGTGCTCGAGGTCACCAAACGCCCGGAGCGCGAGATCCCCGGCGGCGTCTGGGATTTTTCACAAGGCTACGCGCACCTCAGGAAGGGCGCGACCGATTTCGCGAAGCTGTACCTGGCCCGCGTGCAGAAGACCGCCGAGACCTCGAAACTCGAGTTCCGCAATCACTCGGCCGCGCGTCTGCTCGGCCTGCTCGGCGGCATTCTCGCGGGCGAGATCGCGCGCGCCGCGGGTGACCTCCCCGGGGCCATCACCGCCCTCGAGCACGCGGTGAAGCTCGACGACGAGCTGGACTACGACGAGCCGGAACCGATTCCGTTTCCGGCACGGCACTGGCTGGGTGCCGCGCTGATCGAGGCCAAGCGCTACGCCGACGCCGAACAGGTCTACCGGGACGATCTCGAGGACCATCCGCACAATGGATGGTCGCTGCTGGGGTTGCAGCAGGCGCTGAAGGCGCAGGGCAAGACCTCGACGGACGTGGACAAGGACCTCGAGGCGAGCTGGTCGCGCGCCGACACGTGGATCCGCGCCTCGCGGTTCTAAGGGTCCTGAAGGCCGGGTGCGACGATTGAGGCAGGCCCGCGCGTTCAGAAGCGCTGGACGATCCCGGCGCTCAGCTGGACGATCCGGAGGCCCGTGTTGCGGTGCTGCCGTTCAACGTGGACGCGAATCGTCGTGAACGACGGCCACGTGTACTCGCCCCCGGCCACGACCGTGTGCGCGCGGAACCGCCCCGAGCGGTCCGGGGAGTCGTCGTTCAGGCTGTCCACGCCACGCGCGTACCCCGCGTCGAGTGTCAGCTGCCGAAACACCCGCGCGCGGGACGCGAAGAATGCCGAGTTGTTGTGGCTCCACGGGCCACCCGCCGCCGCGTAATGGGTGATCGTCCGCGCGACGCGTGCGGTCACATCGACCCGCGCGTGGAGACGCACGGTCACTTCGGGCTCGACGATCCAGACGCGTGTGTCGGGAAAGGCAAACTTCAGATGGCGCGCGACCAGACCAATCGTCGTGCGGCGGCGAGACCACGCGCCGCGACCGGAGGCGTCGAGCACCGGGAGGACCTGGTTGCCGGGGCCGCCCAGCAGGTCGGCCGTCAGCGTCCACGAGGGTTGCGGCTGCCACTCGACGCTGCCGCCGGCGCGTGTTTCCGACAGGTCGAACTTGCGTTGCCGCTGCCCTCGCCCGGTGATGCGCAGGCCGTCACGAAGCTGGAAGCCTGTCGCCACCGACACGACCTGCGCGGCGGGCACCAGGTTGCCGAACGATTCGTAGTCCACTCGCGTCGCCAGCGTGTGGACGTGCCCTCCGTTCTGCGCCACCTCGCGACCAGGCGCTTGGAACGTGTGCGGGCCGAGACCCTGCGCAACGCGGCGCGAGTCGTCCAGACCCTCGCGAATCGTCAACGCGGGGCTCCCGAAAGGTGCTCTCAGCGTCGTTGCCTCACGACCATCGCTGCGGGGCTCTTCGGCGAGGTCGGTGGCCGTCCTCGCGGTCGCCACGGGCGTCGATTCGTCGCGGGCCTCGACCTGATCCCCGTGCTCCGGTGCCGGCTTGGCCACAGGGACCGAACGGTCGGCCTGGAGCGCCTGGGGATCCGCGCTGGTCAGGAGCGTCGAGAGAAGCGTCGCGAGTAACAGCATGGGCTGAACCGACGGCTCGGGTGCAAGGGCCGTTCCTCGCCAGGATGATCCGCGCGGCCCGCGAAATGACGCAGAAACACACGTCTTGGCGCACTCCTGCTGCTCGCCTCGTCACACCGCGGCGACCATCTCCGCCTGTGACCTCACAAGATCGTCAGCGCCTCCGCGGGCCTGTCTCGCCCGCCTGAACATGACCGTGGGTATGATGAAGGCTCAAAAGAACGCATCGCTTTCATGAGGCACACAATGCGGACGGTAACTCTCGGGATCGCTGTCGTGATGGTCGCGTTGGCCAGTGGGGTGGGCGCTCGTCAGGGACGGGGGGGCAGCCGGATCGGTCCGGCCGAACAGTGCCCGCCCGGCACCACCCAGACGCGCCCAGGCAGTTGCCAGGCTCCCGAGATGCCCGCGCCGAGCATTCTCGACTACCGGCCTCGCTCCACGCTGGTCACGGCCGAGCACAAGGTTCCGAAGGCGAAGTTTCCGGCCATCGACATCCACGGGCACGCCCCAGGGCTCTCGACCGCGGACGGTCTGGCGCGTCTGGTGGCGGCCATGGACGCGCTCAACCTTCGCGTGATGGTCAGCGCCGACAACTCCTCCGGCACGCGGCTGGTCCGGACGCTCGAAGTCATCAACGCCAGCCCGCACAAGGACCGCTTCCGCGTCCTGGCCGGCATCGATGTTCGGGATGTCGGGCCGGGGTGGGCGGAGGGCGCCGTCCGCCAGCTCGAGGCCGACATCAAGGCCGGTGCGGTCGGCGTCGGCGAGGTGCCGAAGAGTTTTGGCCTGAACATCCGGAAGCGCGACGGATCGCGATTGAGGGTGGACGATCCGGAGCTCGATCCGCTGTGGCAGGCCTTTGCGCGTCTGGACGTCCCGGCATTCATTCACACGGCCGAGCCGCAGGAGTTCTTTCAACCCCTCGACTACCACAACGAGCGATGGCTCGAACTCGCCCTGTTCGCCAATCGGCGGAACAATCAGCCCGGCCAGGTGAGCTTCGACGAGCTGATGACGGAGCGCAACAACGTGTTTCGCCGGCACCCCAAGACGCGGTTCATCGCGGCCCACTTCGGCTGGCACGCCAACGATCTGCGCAAGGCCGCGGCCATGCTCGACGCCTTCCCGAACGTCACCGTCGAGGTGGGCGCGATCCTCTACGACCTGGGGCGTCAGCCACGCGCCGCGCGCGAATTCTTCATCAAGTACCAGGATCGCATTCTCTTCGGCAAGGATGCCTTTCAGCCCGAGGAATACCCGTACTACTGGCGCGTCTTCGAGACGGCCGACGAGTACTTCGACTACTACCGCGACTACCATGCGTTCTGGAAGCTGTACGGGATGGAGCTGCCAGACGCCGTGCTGAAGAAGGTGTACTTCCAGAATGCGCTGCGCGTCGTGAAGGGACTGCCGACGGCCGGCTGGCCGCAGTAACGACCGCTCACCGCGGTCTTGTCGCGGGTCGGAACGGCGGGCGGCAGGGCTCCCGACCTGCGTGCATGAGGAGTCGCATCGTGCCCTACCAACCCATCGAGAACTACGGGGTCATCGGCGACCTCTACACCGTCGCCCTGGTGGCCATGGACGGCTCGATCGACTTTCTGTGCCTGCCCCACTTCGACTCGCCCACTGTCTTCGCGAGCCTTCTCGACCACGAGAAGGGGGGACGGTTCCAGATTGCGCCCGTGATGGGGGATGCCCGGCACAAGCAGCTCTACCTGCCCGACACCGCCGTCCTGCTCACGCGTTTCCTGGCGGATGAAGGAGTGGCTGAAATCTCCGACTTCATGCCGGTCGAGGAAACGACGCATGGGCACGCCCACAACCTGGTGCGTCGCGTCAAGACCATTCGCGGGGAGCTCACGTTCCGCATGATCTGCCAGCCGCGGTTCGACTACGGGCGCGCCGAGCCCTCGGTGGAGCGCCGCGACGGCGAGGTCCGGTTCATCTCGCGAGGTCCCAGTGGCGCGGCGCTTCGGCTGCGCTCGGACGTGCCGGTCGAAATCCGCGACGGCGCCGCGGTGGCGGAGTTCACGCTGCACAGCCATCAGAGCGCCGCCTTCGTCCTCGAGTGGATCCTGCCCGGTCAGGCCGCCGAAATCTTTCACCCCGACTACGTGTCCCAGGCATTCACCGAGACGGTGAACTTCTGGCGCCGCTGGGTCGGTCGCTCCACCTATTCGGGGCGCTGGCGCGAGATGGTCAACCGCTCCGCGATCACGCTGAAGCTGCTGACGTCGCGCGCGTTCGGGGCCCTCGTGGCGGCGCCGACCTTCGGACTGCCCGAGACCATGGGCGGTCACCGCAACTGGGACTACCGCTACACGTGGATTCGCGACGCGGCGTTCACGCTCTACGGGCTGATGCGGTTGGGGTACACGCGCGAAGCCGGCGACTTCATGCAGTGGGTCGAGGCGCGCTGCGGCGAGCTGGTCGACGGCCGCGGCCTCCAAGTCATGTACGGCATCGACGGACGCCACCAGCTGACCGAAGAAATCCTGCCCCACCTCGAGGGGTACCGCGGCTCGTCGCCCGTGCGGATCGGCAACGGCGCCTACTCCCAGCTCCAGCTCGACATCTACGGCGAACTCATGGACGCGGTCTACCTGTACAACAAGTACGGCGATCCGATTTCACACGACTTGTGGACCAACCTGACCCGCCTGATCGACTGGGTCGGCGAGCACTGGAACCAGCCAGACGAGGGCATCTGGGAGGTGCGCGGGGGCCCGCAGGAGTTCCTCTATTCGCGTTTGATGTGCTGGGCGGCGCTCGATCGCGGGATACGTCTTGCCCAGCAGCGGTCCTTTCCGGCGCCGCTGGCGCGGTGGGACGCGTCGCGGACGGCGATCTACCGCGACATCTTCACGAACTTCTGGGATCCTGCCCGCCAGAGCTTCGTGCAGCGCAAGGGTGCCTCCGCGCTCGATGCCTCGACGCTGCTGATGCCCCTCGTCAAGTTCATCAGCCCGACCGATCCCCGGTGGCTCTTCACGCTGAGAGCCATCGAGGAGGAGCTCGTGGACGACTCGCTCGTCTACCGCTACCGTGTGGACGAAGCCCTCGAAGGCATCACGGGTGCGGAAGGCACCTTTTCGATGTGCACTTTTTGGTACGTCGAGTGCCTGGCGCGTTCGGGCGACGTGCAGAAGGCCCGGTTCCTCTTCGAGAAGGCGCTGGGCTATGCCAACCACCTTGGGCTCTATGCCGAAGAGCTGGGGCCGCGCGGAGAGCACCTGGGCAACTTCCCCCAAGCCTTCACGCACCTGGCCCTGATCAGCGCGGCGTTCGACCTCGACCGGCGGCTGCCTGGGCGCAGCTGATCCCAGGCGTCTGACGCCGGGAGCCGGAGGCGATCAGTCTTTCGGGTTGGTGGCAAACACCGTCAGCTCCGGGGTGAAGCCGCGGTCCTCCATCTCGAGCACCGCTTTCACGGCATGCGCGATGTCGTCGGCCTGGAGCTTCGAAGGGTTCTCGTGCTGCTCGCCTCCGGCGGCGGCCACGAAACTGGTCATCACCTCGCTGGGGTTGACGCCGAACCCGGCGTTGTTGACGAGCACGTCGAGGTGGCCGAATGCTTTCAGGACTTCGCGGAACGTCCGCTCGACGTCGTGCTCGCGGCCGACGTCGGCCTGCACGGCCACCGCGCCCAGCTCGCGGGCAGCCGCGCCCAACCGTGTCGCGTCACGGCCCGTGATGGCCACGCGACTGCCGGCGTGCGTCAGCGCTCGCGCGATCGCGAAGCCGATGCCGCTGCTGCCGCCGGTGATGAGTGCGGTTGCATCTTGCAGGATCATGGTCGCGATTCTGTCACTCTTGACGGCCCGGGTCCACGACCGGGGGCGGCCTGCTATAGAGTGTCCTCATGCTGAACCTCCTCGTGCTCCTCGCAGCGCTCGCGGCCGATCAGGCCCTGCCGGTGCCGGCGACCTTCATCACCAAGGACGAAGCGGCATCCACCCTCCAGCAATCCAAGGCCAACAACGTCGTCGATCAGCCGATGAAAGCCAGCCAGGTCCTGGGCGGCAAAGCCTCGGTCGCGATGCTGTTCCGCGCCAAGCCCGAAGCCAACGCCTTGATTCACGACCACGTGACGGAGACCTACTACATCTTCGAGGGGTCCGGCACGCTGGTCACCGGCGGTACGCTGGGGAGCCCCAAGCCGACCGACCTCTCACGGGTGAACGCCGGCATGAGCCAGACGGGAACCCGACAAGGGGGCGAGAGCCGCCGCGTGGGGCCGGGCGACATCATCATCATTCCGGCGGGCACGCCTCACAGCTTCAGCGCCCTCGACGGGCCCATCAGCTATCTGGTGTACCGTTTCGAACCGTCGGCGAAGTAGCCGATGACCGGGTCCACCGACTCGACAGCGCCCGCAGGCGACGTGCGCTCCCTGCTACGCGACGCCTACGGCGTTGACGGCTCGGTCCACCCGCTCGCCGGAGAGCACGACCGGAACTTTCGCGTCGACGTCGCGGGGGCGCCGGCCTACGTCCTCAAGGTCATGAGGCTCGAGTGCGATCCTGCGTTGGTCGAGATGCAGGCCGCCGCCCTCGGGTGGCTTGCCGAACGAGTCCCGGACGTGCTCCTGCCTCGTGTCGTGCACACCCGCGACGACGCCGTCACCACCACCTGGATGGACGAAGGCGGGCAACCGCGTCTGGTCTGGTTGTTGAGCTACCTGCGAGGCCGGGTGCTGGCCGAGGTCCGTCCACACGCGCCGGTTCTGCTTCGCACGCTCGGATCGACCCTCGGGCGCGTGACCACGGCGCTCGGCGGTTTCAAACACCCGGCGTGTGACCGTGAGCTCAAGTGGGACCCACGCCGCGCCTTGTGGGCGCGCCCGCACGTGGGGAGTGTCACCGAGCCGAAGCGCCGTGCGCTGCTGGAAAGTCTGCTGCAGGAGTTCGAACGCTCGACTCTGCCCCGACTCGCCCGAGTCAGGGAGGGTGTCGTCTACGCCGACGCCAACGACCACAACGTCATCGTCGCCGAAGATGGAGGCGACCAGCCACGCATCGGCCTCGTCGATTTCGGCGATCTGCATCGCACGGCGATCGTGGCCGACGTCGCGGTCGCCGTCACGTACGCGATGCTCGGCAAGCAGGACCCGTTCGCGGCGGGCGACGCGCTGGTCGAGGGATACGACCGGGTGATGCCGCTCGACGACGACGAGCTCGGGCTCATCTTCCCTCTCGTGCTCGCGCGCCTCGCCGTCAGCGTGGTGAACTCCGCCGTCGTGTCGCGGCAACGACCCACCGATCCGTACGTCACCATCAGCGAAGCGCCCGCCTGGGCCCTGCTGGGCGCCATCGCCGATGCCGACCCTTCGCTGATCGAGGCACGTTGGCGGGCGGCCGCAGGGCGGGACCCTTCGCCGGCCTCCACGCGTGTGACCACGTGGCTGGCGCAGCATGCCGAGCGTCTGCACCCGCTGCTCGGCCGCGACCTGCCCCTGAGCCGCGCCCACATCCTGGATCTGTCGTTCGAGTCGCTCGTCGGTGGCGACAACCCGCAACGGTTCGAGCCCGACACGTGCGCCGCGCGCATCGACGAGACGCTGTCGCGGGCTGGCTGCTCGATCGGCGTAGGGCGCTACGGCGAGCCGCGACCCATCTATACCGAACCGGCCTTTGGTCTCGGCGCCGATCCCGTCGCGCCGCGGCGCACCCGCCACCTCGGTGTGGACGTCTTCGCCGACATCGGCACGGCCCTGCACGCCCCGCTCGAGGGGGAGGTCGCCGCCGCCCGCTACTTGCCAGACGCGCTCGACTACGGCGGCATGGTGATGCTGCGGCACACCACTCCAGATGGCGACGCGTTCCACACGTTGTATGGACATCTCGGGCGCGCGAGCGTCGAGGCCCTGACCATCGGCCGGCAGATCCCCGCGGGGGCTGTCTTCGCGACCATTGGCGACCGCTCGGACAACGGCAACTGGCCACCTCATGTCCACGTGCAGCTGCTCGTCTCGCTCCGAGAGACCGACCAGGTTCCCAACGGCGTGGCTGACCCCGACGACTATCAGGCGCGCTCGGCACTCAGTCCGTGCCCGGCGGCGCTCATCGGGCTCCCGCACGCCGAGGTGTCATGGCGCGAGCCGGCACAGGACGACCAGCTCCAGCGCAGGGCGGCCCGCATCGCCAAGAACTTGAAGCTGTCCTACCACGATCCGGTGCGGCCAGTCAGAGCGTGGCGTCATCTGCTCTATGACGTCCATGGCCGTCCGTACCTCGACGCGTACAACAACGTTCCTCACGTCGGACATGCCCATCCACATGTCGTCGAGGCAGTCGAGCGCCATCTGAGGCTCCTCAATACCAACACCCGGTATCTCCACGACATCCTCGCCACGTACGCAGAGCGTTTGACGGCGTGGTTGCCTCGCCAGCTCTCGGTCTGCTTCTTCGTCAACTCAGGGAGTGAGGCCAACGAACTGGCGCTCCGGCTGGCGCGCGCGCATACCGGGGCGCGCGACATGCTGGTGATGGCTCACGGGTATCACGGTCATACGACCGGCGCCATCGACATCAGCCCGTACAAGTTCGAGGATCCACGAGGTGACGGATGCCCCCCGTGGGTCCACGTGACGCCGCAGCCCGACGTGTATCACGGACCATTTTTTCGCGACGATCCGGCTGCCGGGCCGAAGTTCGCCGCCATGGTGTCGCGCACCATTGAAGATCTCGATGCCCGCGGCGTCCGGTTGGCCGGGTACGTCTCGGAATGCCTCCCGAGCGTCGGCGGCCAGCTGGTGCTCCCGCCGGGCTTTCTGCCCGCCGTGTATGCCGCAGTCCGCCACGTCGGGGGCGTCTGCATCGCCGACGATGTGCAGACCGGGCTGGGGCGGGTCGGGACGCACTGGTGGGGCTTCGAGCTGCAAGACGTCGTGCCCGACCTCCTCGTGCTCGGCAAGCCCCTCGGCAACGGCTATCCCCTGGGAGCCGTGGTGACGACCGCCGCCATCGCGGCATCCTTCGCCGGCGGCCTCGAGTTCTTCAGCACGTTTGGCGGCAGCACGGTGTCGTGTGCGGCAGGGCTGGCCGTGCTCGACGTCCTGGAACAAGAGGCGTTGCGGGACAACGCTCAGGCCATTGGCGATCACCTCCTTGGCGGCCTGGCCCAGCTTGCCGGCCGCCATGCCATCGTCGGCGACGTGCGGGGCGCGGGACTGTTCCTTGGCGTCGAGCTGGTCCGCGATTCATCGGGCCGCACGCCGGCGACCGCCCAGGCTCGCTACGTGGTCAATCGGCTCAGGGAGCGGCGTGTGCTCATCGGCACCGAAGGTCCGCACGACTCGGTCCTGAAGATTCGCCCGCCCATGACCTTCGACCGGGCGGCGGCCGACGCCCTGCTCTCGAAGCTCGACGACGTCTTGTGTGAGGACGGCGCACAGCCGTGAGCGCCGGCAGACCGGTCGGCTTCGAGAGGATGACGAAAAAGTCGCCGGCTAGCCCTTCTTTTTGCCTGTGCCCGTCTGGTTGAACTGGCCGCCGGCCATGTCCATCTTGACGCTGAGCATGCCGTCTTTCAGCGTGAGCGTGGTGACGACGTCAATCTGACCTTGGGGACCCTGCTGATTCCATTTCATGACCAGGTCCGCGCCCGCCATCGAGATATCGGTGATGGTAATCGGGCCACCGCGACCGCCGCCGAGTTCCGCCGCGACCTTGCCGCCCATGTCCTTGATGCTCAGCGGCCGTTCCTGGGGTCCACGCCGTCCTTCAATCGTCAGGACCCACTCTCCGATGAACGCCTTTGCCTTGCCTGTATCGAGGG
Organism: Acidobacteriota bacterium; assembly: GCA_052389315.1. Lineage (GTDB taxonomy): Bacteria > Acidobacteriota > Vicinamibacteria > Vicinamibacterales > UBA2999 > JACCSI01. The sequence goes on along the minus strand of JBQTIE010000403.1, from coordinate 11,641 downwards.
TCGAAGCCTGGTCCCGTGCGCTCGCCGTCGGCGCCACCCAGACCAGCGCCGTGACAGCGAGGATTCCCAGAACGCTCCGTCGAATCATAAGCTCTCCTTGGTGTGCCGAATGTCCGCCGCCACCGCATGCGTGGTGTGCAATAGTGTCCTGCATTACGGTGGCGCCAGCCAAGCCGCTTACCGCGGCGGGCTCGGCGACGGCGCCTCGAGCGAGTGTCGTTTGGCCGCCCTCCCGGCAAGGCGAAACATCTGGACATCCGCCAACCACTCGCGCTGAAGGGATCGACTGCCGTCGAAGTCGTCTAGTCGCTCGGCGGCAGCCACGTGCGCAGCCACGCCTCGGTCGTGGCCGACACCGACAGCAGGTCCGCCGGGTACCGACGATGGTCCACGATCGCCTGGAAGATGGCGTAGCGCTCGTCCTGGTTCGCTGCCATCCCCGCCAGGTACTGCAGGCGCATGTGGCGCTCGCGGTTGATCTCGGCCCCGACCAGCCAGGGCGCCAGATCTCGACCCCTTCCGGCATACGTGGCGAGCAGCGACGCCGCCGAGGAAAGGACCACCCCGTCGAGCGACGCGCGCAGTTCCGCGCTCTGTGACAGTCGGTCCTCGATGGCCTGCTCGTCGATCGGCGTGCTCTCGAGCCTGCCCATCGCCACCAGGTCGTATCCCTCCTCGAGCAAGTCCGGATTCCAGAACGTCGTGTCCGGGAAGGCCTGGACGAAGGTGGCCAGCTCGCTCTGCACCGAGCGGGCGTCGGTCTCGTAAAGAGGCACCCACTGCGTGAACACGCCACCGGGATTCAGGTGCTGTCGCGCCAGCTCCAGATACTCGAGCGAGTACAGCGTCGCCGCCCCCCGCACCCAGGGATGGATGGGGTCGGTCGTAATGATGTCGAACGTCTCGCGCGTCGTCTGCAGATAGTGCCGCGCGTCGTCGAAGATCAATTCCACGCGGGGGTCATCGAAGACATGATGATTCTCGACGCCAAAATATGCGCGCGCAGAGGCCGGGACCACCGGTTCGATCTCCACGACAACGATGCGTTCGACCTCGGGGTGGACGACGAACGTACCGGCCGTGACGCCGGCGCCGACACCGACGACGAGGACGCTGCGCGGTCGAGGATGCACGAGCGCGGGGACGTGCCCCAGCATGCGCTCGAGGCGCATGTCGATGTCCATGTCAGAGGCCTCGACCTTGCCGCTGATGTGAAACTGGCGGGATCCCGCGATGCCCTCGGTGACCGCCACCGAGGCGGTGGCGCCTTCGGCCAGATACAGGATCTGCTTGATCGTGTCCCACGAGTGCACCGAGCGGCCGTAGGCGATGAGGCGGCCCGGCACCGCTGGCACCACGACGACGCCGGCGATCGTGGCAATCGCCAGCGCGGCCCACGACACGCGACGCCACGGGCCGGACATCGCCAGAAACGCCAGCAGCGCGCTCACCGACGCGAGGAGCACCAGCCCCTGCTGGGCATGCTGGCTGCCGATGACCGGGACGGCGAGCAGCGTGAATCCCACGGCGCCCAGGAGCGACCCCACCGTGTTGACCGCGTTGATTCGCGCGACGGGACGCCCCGCGTCGCGTCCACCGGTCACGGCGGCAATCGCCAGCGGAAAGCTCGCACCCCACAGAATCGTGGCCGGCAGGAGCGCCACGGCGGTGCGCGCCGCGTCGTAGCCGAAGCGGAGCCCCGGCGAAGCTCGCAAGTCGGGTAGGAAGGTGGTCGTTGGCTGCCACCCCGGCAGCAGATCAACGATTGCGCGCGACCCGTACCCGATGGCCACGACGCTCAACAGCTGGCACCATCCGAGTGCCGGAATCGCCGCCCATCCGCGACGGAGCATTGCCGATCCCGTCAGGCTGCCGAGGCCCAGGCCGCCAAGGAACACGGCGAGGATCACCGCGAAGCTGTACACGCTCGCCCCGAACAGCAGCGAGAGCTGACGAGTCCAGACGACCTCCGCGCCGAGCGCGACCATCCCCGAGAGCGCGGCAACGAGATAGACGACGCGCGCGCGTCCAGGCACCGCGATGGGGCCCGGCTCGTCGGCCTCGGACACGGCAACCTCGCTCGGCGAGTAGGTGTGTCGCGCCGCGAGCCACCACGCCGCGGCCGCGGCCACGACGTTGATCGAAGCCGCCACGACCGTCGCCACGATGGTGTCGTGGACCCGTAGAAGGTAGAAGCCGGCCAGCAGCGTCCCGAACGCGGCGCCTCCGATATTGGCCATGTAGAGCAGACCCACGGTCAATGCCCCCGCCGGCGATGCTTCGGTCCATCGCGAAATGGCCGGCAGCGTCGCGCCAATCAGGATGGTCGGCGGCAAGAGCGCCACCGAGCACACGGCCGCCCGCATGAGCACGCCCTCAAACCCGTAGCCCATCGCGGCGACGTAGCCCATCTTGAGGTACGGCAGCACGAACGGCATGGCGAGTCCGAAAACCGCGATGCACAGCTCGAGCACCGCGACGACACGCAGGGGGTGGCGCGTCGGGGGAACCAGGCGCGGCAGCAGGGCGCTGCCGATGGCCATGCCGCCCATGAAGCTCGCAAGCAGCGCGGCGATCGACAGCGACGACGCGCCCACGACCAGCACCACGAGGTGAAACCAGACCAGCTCGTAGACCAGGGCAGCGGTGCCGCTGGCGAAGAAGAGCAGGAGGAGCGCAGGACGAAGCATACCCTCGCGCATTGTAGCCGCGACTGCGGTGAGCGAGCCTCGCACCGGCCCCGCGTTCGTGCGACGATGTCCGGCGTGCTGCGACAGGTCGCGTGGTGTGGCGTTGTCGTCGGGGTCCTGGTGGCCGGCGGCGTTCGGGGGCAGGTGCCTCAGAATCCGTCACCCATGTCCGACTCGACCCGGCCGCACATGCGGGTAAGCGAGTCGCGGGCACCAGGCCTGCGGATCTCGCTGCCGCTTGGCGATCTCTACGTCTCCGAGCGTTTCGGTCGGCCCGATCGCGCGCCGTTGATCGTGCATTTTCACGGCGCGCCCTGGCTCATCGAGCACCACGTGCGTCGGGCCGCGCCAGGCGCCGCGCTCGTCGCCGTCAACCTCGGCGCTGGTTCAGCGCGGTATGCCACCGCGTTCGCCGACCCGGGCCATCTCTCAGCGCTTCTCCAACAAGCCGCCGACGCGGCGGCGTCCCTGACCGGCAGGCGGCCCTCGTGGCGCAGCGTCACGCTGACCTCCTTCAGTGCCGGCTATGGAGCCATCCGCGCGATCCTCCAGGACACGGCCGCCTACGACCGCGTCGATGCTGTCCTGCTCGCCGACGGCTTGCATGCCTCCTATGTGCTCGCCGGCGATCCGGCGGCTCCACGCGCCACCGATCCGCCGGTGGACCAGACGACGTTGGATCCGTTCATTCGCCTGGCCAAGGACGCGGCGGCCGGCCGCAAGCGTTTGTGGGTGACACACTCGGAGGTGTACCCGGGCACCTACGCGAGCACCACAGACACGGCCAACGTGTTGTTGGCCTCGACGGGGCTGACCCGCCGGCCAATCCTCCGCGCCGGGCCCATCGGCATGCAGCAGCTCAGCGTTGCGCGCCAGGGTGGCCTACTGGTGTTGGGATTTGCGGGCAACTCCGCGCCGGATCACCTGGACCACCTTTACGCGCTCGGCGACTGGCTGAAGGACTGGAAGGTCGGCAGATGACTCCGCCTGTGCTGGGCCTGGTCACCATCGGACACTCGCCGCGCCCGGATCTCGAGCAGGCCCTGCTCGCGTTGGCGCCGCACGCCGTGGCCGTCACGCGCGGGGCGCTCGACGGCTCGAGCTCGGCCGACATCGAAGCGCTCGCCCGGCGCGCAACCCGGTGTCCGTTGCTCGTCCGCCTGCGCGACCAGACAACGCGCGAGATCGGGGTCGAGTGGCTGCACCCGCTGGTCGAGCAGGAGACCCAGCTGCTGGCGGCCGGCGGCGCGGACGCCGTGGTGATCTGCTGCGCGGGCGACTTCCCGGTCTGTCGATGTGACGTCCCGGTGATCCTGCCCGGGCGGGAGTTGGCCCACGCGGCAGCGTCGCGTGCACCGCGGCGCCGCATCGGCGTAGTGACGCCCATGGCGTCACAGGCCCCGGCGGCCCAGTCCAAGTGGGTAGGCGACGGCTTCCATCCGGTCGTGACCTGGGCCTCCCCGATGGGCCATCAGGACATCGAACGCGCGGGGGCGTGTCTGAGCGCCACAGACCTCGACCTCGTCGTGCTCGACTGCATGGGACATGACGCCGCCTACGCCGCACTCTTCGAGCAGGTCGTCGGTTGTCCGGTGATCACCGCGCAGTCGGTGGCCGCGGAGGCGGCCGCCCGCGTCCTCGGAACCAGGTGAACCGCGATGGCCACACCACGCCCCCCCACCCTGTCGGAGTCCACCACCGGAGTGTTCGTCATCTCCGCGACGCCCTTCACCGACCAGGGCGCGGTCGATGACGCGAGCCTGGAGACGCTCGTCGACTACTACCTCGCGCGAGGCGTGCATGGCCTCACGGTGCTCGGCATGATGGGAGAGGCACAAAAGCTGACCGAGCGCGAATCGGCCACCTTCGTGCGAGCCATGCTCCAACTTGTCGCCGGCCGCGTGCCGGTGGTCGTCGGGGTGAGCAGCGGCGCGCTCGACGCCATGCGCGCGCTCGCCGAGGCGTCGATGGAACACGGCGCCGCGGGCGTCATGGTCGCCCCCGCCACGGGTCTCAAGACCGACGACCAGCAGATGGCGTATGTGGAGCAGGTGTGCCAGACCCTCGGCGACCGCGTGCCGATCGTGTACCAGGACTACCCGCCGACCACTGGTGTCTTTCTTTCCTCGTCGTTGTTCCATCGCATCGTCAGGACATTCCGGCAGGTGGTCATGCTCAAGATGGAGGACAACCCAGGGCTCGACAAGATCACGCGCATCAGAGAGGCCGAGGCAAGAGGGGACGTGCGTCGCATCAGCCTCTCGGTGGGCAACGGCGGTCTGCTCCTCCCGCAAAGCCTCGCACGCGGCGCGGACGGCGTGATGACCGGGTTTGGTTATCCCGAGATGCTGACGCACGTCTACGCCCGCTGGACGACAGGGGATCACGATGGGGCGGAAGAGGTGTACGACTGCTACCTTCCGCTGGTGATGTACGAGCTGCAGCCCGGGTTTGGGCTTGCCGTTCGCAAGGAGATTCTGCGGCGGCGTGGCGCCATTCGGAACGCGAGGACGCGCGCGCCCGGGCCCAGTCTGAGCCGGCACGATGCCGCCGAGCTGGACAGGCTGCTGCACCGCTTGCACGCGCGACTCGAGCAGATTGGCGCCCCGCCGATGGGGATCACGCGCCAAAGGTAATGCCTTGCGCAAGCGGGAGGGCCGTGGACCAATTCACGGTGTTGGTCTGCCGCCGCATGTACGCCTTCCAGGCATCGGAGCCCGACTCGCGGCCGCCTCCGGTTTCCTTTTCGCCTCCGAACGCGCCCCCGATCTCGGCGCCGGAGGTACCGATGTTCACGTTGGCGATGCCGCAATCGGATCCCCGGCCTGAAAGGAACTCCTCGGCCACGCGCACGCTTTCGGTGAATACGGCGCTCGACAGTCCCTGCGGCACCTGGTTGTGCAGGGCCAGGGCGTCGTCGAACGCCTCGTACTCGAGCAAATACAGGATGGGCGCGAACGTCTCGTGCCGGACGATGGGGGTTTGGGCGGGCATCCGGATGATCGTGGGCTCGACAAACTGGGTGCCCAGGTCGGAGCGGCGGCGCCCGCCACACAAGACGACACCTCCCTCTGCCACAGCCGCGGCCACAGCGGCCTCCATTGTCGCCACGGCGTCGGCCGTCACCAGCGGGCCCATGAGCGTGGCCGGATCGAGGGGGTCGCCGATGCGCACCTGCGCATACGCCGCGCAGAGACACTCGCTCAGGGCGGGCAGCACCGACTTGTGCGCGATGATGCGCCGGGTGGAGGTGCAGCGCTGTCCGGCCGTTCCCACGGCTCCGAAGAGGATGGCGCGAACGGCCAGCTCCAGGTTGGCGTCGGCCGCCACGATGATGGCGTTGTTCCCGCCGAGCTCGAGAATCGTCCGGCCGAACCGCCGCGCGACCACCTCCGCGATATGCCGGCCGATGGCGGTGGATCCGGTGAACGAGATCAACGGCAGCCGTGGATCGGCCAGCATCGCCTCGCCAACCGTGCGGCCCGGCCCAATCGCCAGCGTGAACACACCCGAAACCCCGTGATCGGCCATGACCTGGTTGGCGAGGTGCTGAACGGCGACGGCGCAGAGCGGCGTGGGTTCCGCGGGTTTCCAGACGACCGGGTCACCGCAGACCGCCGCAATGGCCGCGTTCCACGACCAGACCGCCACGGGGAAGTTGAACGCCGTAATCACGCCAACCGGTCCCAGGGGGTGCCACTGCTCCATCATCCGGTGACCGGGACGTTCGGAGGCGATCGTCAGGCCGTACAACTGCCGTGACAGCCCCGTCGCGAAGTCGCAAATGTCGATCATCTCCTGCACTTCGCCGTGCCCTTCCGCACGGATCTTCCCCATCTCCAGCGCGACCAGATCGCCGAGCGGCTCCTTGACGTCGCGCAGCGCCTGACCGAGATCTCTGACCAGCGCGCCGCGTTTGGGTGCCGGCACCTCGCGCCACGTGAGAAACGCCTGCTGCGCCGCGGCGGCCACGCGGTCGTAGGCGGCGGTGCTTGCGAGCGCCACGATGGCCAGCGGCTCTCCCGTCGACGGGTTCGTGGAGGTGAGACGGGGCGCCTCTCGTTCCTCGATCCACCCATCGGGTCCGGTGCAGACCCCGGCGTTCACTGGCAGTACGCCCAGCTTGTCGAGAATGCTCGATGGCGCGGCGGAGATGGACATGCGGGTCCTCCACTTGCAATTCTAACGAGGCCCTGCCTTCGCTAGAGTCTTGAAGGCCGAGAATCCTTACGAATGAGTCAAGTTTTTCAATCGGCCTTCAAGACTCTCGCCCGGCTGACCGAGCGCATCGTGTCGTCGATGTCGCTGTCGGTGTCGCCGGCCGATCAGCGCCGGCTCCGGCCTGACGTCCCGCGCACTCCGCGTGCCTACGAGGTGTATCTGCGTGCCAACCAGATCGCCTATCAGTCGGACCAATGGATTGCCGCGCGTGACCTCTACCTCGAGTGTGTGAAGGACGATCCCAACTTCGCGCCCGCCTGGGCGCAGCTGGGCCGCATCTACCGCGCCATCGGCGCCTATCGCCTGGACGATCCCGCGGCGGCCTATGACAAGGCCCAAGAGGCCTTCACCCGGTCGCTCGAGATCAATCCCGATCTCGCGCTGGCACACAACCTGTACACCAATCTCGAGGTCGAACTCGGGCAGGCCGACTCGGCCATGGTGCGCCTCCTCGATCGCGCCCGCCATCGCGGCGGCGATCCGCAGCTGTTCGCCGGCCTGGTGCAGGCGTGCCGTTCCTGCGGCCTGCTGGACGCGTCGGTCGCGGCCTACGAGGAAGCGCGCCGGCTCGACCCTGGCATGCGCACCAGCGTGGCGCACGCCTATCTCATGCGCGGCGAGTATCCGCGCGCTCTGCAGACGTGTGTGGAGAGGCCTCCGCTCATCAACATCCTGGCGCTGCAGTTGTTGGGTCGCGAAGACGAGGCGCTGAAGCTGGCCAGGATGCTGGAACAGGGGCCGTTCTCCCGGGTCTACCGGCTGTTTGCGGGGATTCCGCGCGCGTGGCTCGAAGGCCAGCACGACGAAGCCTACCGCCTGGCAGACCAGTTGCTGGCCCAGTGGGCCCCGCGGGACCCGTGCGGGCGCTACTACCTCGCGCGCTTTCTGGCGACGGTGAAACACCCAGCAGCGCTCCCGACGCTACGCCAGACGGTCGAGAGCGGCTTCGTGCCCCACCCATTCCTCCTCACGGACCCGGCCCTCGCCGACCTCCGGACGACCGACGAGTTCCGCGCGATTGGGGCGCAGGCGCAAGCCCGCTACGAACAAGCCCTTGGACGGTTCGAGGCCGCCGACGGCCCGCGCCTGGTGGGTCTGAGCGGGCACGCGGCCTGAGCAACCCGGATACCGCGCTCAGATCCTCAGCGTCGCCGCGCGGTTGGCAGCGCCGCCCGGCTGACGACGCGCCAGCCTCACGATCCTGGCGCCGAGCAGCGACGCCACGATCACCGCGTAGACCATCGGATCGCTGACGTCGAGCTTGACCTTCCACCAGTAGTGCAGGACGCCCAGCGACGCCGACACGTAGACGAGCTTGTGCAGCAGACTCCAGCGGCGCGCGCCCAGCCGGCGAATCCACCCCTTCGTCGAGGTGACGGCCAGCGGAATCAGGAGGACGAACGCGGTGAACCCCACCGTGATGTACGGCCGCTTGACGATGTCCTCCCAGAGCCCGTCGAACAACAGCGAGCGATCGAGGACGAAGTAGATCATGAAATGCAGTGAGCCGTAGAAAAAGGCAAACAGCCCGATCATGCGCCGGAAGCTGACGATCGGGTGCCACCCGGTCAGCCAGCGAGCGGGCGTGATGGCAAGCGTGACCGCCAGCAGGCGCAGCGTCCAGATCCCGGTCGTGTTGGTGATTTCCTCGACCGGGTTGGCGCCGAGTTCGTCCCGGAAGGCCCTGGCGATCAACCACGTCAGTGGGCCCAGGCACGCGAGGAAGACCGCCGGCTTCCCCACGCGTCGAATCAACTGGGCAGCGGTCACGTCAGTACAGCTTGCGGAGGTCCATCCCTGTGTAGAGCGAGGCCACCTGGTCGGCGTAGCCGTTGAACATCAGCGTCTTGCGCCGAAACAGCTCGCCCAGGCGGCGCTCGGTCTTCTGGCTCCACCGGGGATGGTCCACATCAGGGTTCACGTTCGCGTAGAACCCGTACTCGCGGGACTGCTGCTGCTTCCACGTGTTGAGCGGTTCGCGTTCCACGAAGCGCACCGACACGATGGACTTGATGCTCTTGAACCCGTACTTCCAGGGCACGACGAGGCGAATCGGCGCGCCGTTCTGATTCGGGAGCACCTCACCGTACAGCCCGACGCCGACGATTGCCAGCGGGTGCAAGGCCTCGTCCATCCGCAGGCCTTCGCGATACGGCCACTGCAGAGCGGGCTCGCGCTGACCCGGCATGGTACGCACATCGTAGAGCGTGCGGAACTCCACGAACTGCGCTCGCGAGGTCGGCTCGAACCGCTTCACGAAGTCGGCGAGCGGAAAGCCCACCCACGGAATCACCATCGACCACGCTTCCACGCATCGCAGCCGGTAGATGCGCTCCTCGAGCGGGAACCACCGCAGGATGTCCTCGATGTTGTAGGTGCCGGGCTTGCCGCATTCACCCTCCACCACCACCGACCACGGCCGCGGCTTGAGCGTATGCGCGTTGCGCGACGGATCACCCTTGTCCAGTCCGAACTCGTAGAAGTTGTTGTAGGTCGTGACATCGCGATACGAGTTGAGCTTTTCGTCGGTGTTGAAGGGGCTCTTCTTGAGGGATGGAAACTTCGTCGCGTTGGGATCCTGGGACGCCTCGACGCTGCCGGGGAACCCCGCCGCCAGGGCCGCTCCCGCCGCCAGCCCGGCCGCCGATGCGCTTGCCTGGAGGAACTCCCGCCGCCGCAAATACAGCGCCTTCGGCGTCACCTCGGACTCACGGAGATCGACTCGCTTGCGAATGAGCATGGTGTGTCTCCCGGCGGTTGGCCCGGACGCCGATCCGGCGGGCGCCAGTCCTCTCCTGATCATACCGCCTTGTGGCGTGACGGGAGCCTCACACATCGTAGATGCTGGAGCCCTCAGCCACCGGTCGTCCACGGCCGCGGAACGGCAAAGATACAGGGCCTGACGGACTCCACGAGAGCGGTTCAGCTTGGCGCCGACCATGCTACGTTAGCCTGACGCCCGGCGGGCGCACACCGGCCCGAACGGCAGACGGGCCTCCTCGCCCCGATGGGCACAGCCAACATGGACGACGACGACCTCAACGCCTTGATCTCGGCGCTCAACGAGTCCAGTGCTCCGGACCGCACGGCACGTGACGTGAGCGGGCAGGTGGAGCCGTTGCTGGCTCAGGTGGTGGCGAGCCGTGGCAGCGACTTGCTGCTCGTCGCCGGCGCCCCGCCCGCCATCCGGGTCGACGGGGCGGTCAGGCGGCTGGAAGGGGCGCTGCTCGACGGGGCCGACATCGAAGAGATGGTACTGCCCCTCTTGCCGCCCCACGCGCGCCAGCACTATCACGATCGGCAGGCGGCCGACGGGTCCTTGCGCGTTCCGGCCCTCGGCCGCTTCCGCATCAACCTGCACCGCGAACGGGGGCGCGCGGCGGCCGCTATTCGCGTGCTCCCGCCCCGCGTGCCCCGCCTCGCGGATCTCAATCTGCCCGCGGAAGTGGACGCCCTGTCTGCACTCCCGCGCGGTCTGGTCCTGGTCGGCGGCGCGACGGGCACGGGCAAGACGACCACCCTCGCGGCCCTGGTGCACGAAATCAACCGCCGGGACGCTCGCCACGTCGTCACGGTCGAAGACCCCATCGAGTACGAGCATGCGCACGATCGCAGCGTCATCGAGCAGATGGAAATCGGCATCGACGCACCCGATTTCCCCACTGCCCTGCGCGCCGTCGTGCGTCAGGCCCCGGACATCCTCGTCATCGGCGAGATGCGCGATCCCGAGTCCATGCGCATGGCGCTCTCGGCGGCGGAGACGGGCCATCTGGTGCTGAGCAGCCTGCATACGACCGACGTGGCCTCCACGATCGCCCGCATCTGCGATTCCTTTCCCAACGAGCGGCAGAACACGATTCGCCAGGAGCTGTCGCTGGCCGTGTCGGCGGTGATGACGCAGACGCTGGTCCCACGCGTGGGCGGCGGCCGCGTGCCAGCCGTGGAGCTCTTGATCGTCAGCTACGGCGCTCGTCAGCACATCCGGCGCAACGCCCTGCAGCATCTGCACCAGGAGATGTCGCTCACCCGCCGGCTGGGATCGCTGACCCTCGAGGACTCGCTGGCCCGGTTGGTCAGGGCCGGCCAGGTGACTCCGGCCGACGCCTCAGCGCGCGCCGCGCACCCGGACGAGTTGGAGAGCATCCTGCGGAGCTGACCGCCGTCCGGCCGCCTACAGGCGGGTCTGGCAGCCCGGGCGGCAGCGGCAGTGGAAGGTCTTGTCGCCCTCGGTGTTGTAGTCGTAGGTGAGCTCTTCTCCGGCGGCGATATTGCGGGCGGCACGGATCCAGATGGTGCGGCCGACGACGTGCACCCAGCAATTGGGCTTGCACGAGTGGTTGATGAACCTGGCGATGTTGCCGTCGACATGGGCGTCCCGGCTCCAATGGCGGTTGACCCGGAACACCCAGATGCACCCCTCACGCAGGTAGCGGTCCTCGCGCCGCTCGCTTTGTGCGTTGGAGATGAGCTCACCGGCGTAGTCGATGATGCGCGTGTTCTTGTTGATGGGCTCGATGGCGAATACACCGACACCATGCAGCTTCGATCGTCGCCTTCTAATCATGGGGAACGTGACCGGACGTGACATGCCGCGAGTCCTCATTCTAGGAGCCCGTCTGAGTAACCGCTGTGATAGCCATTTGGTCCTGTGCTGCGCGTCGACGATCGCTGAGTAAGAAGGAATGGGCCCCTGGCGGTGCGGATGCGGGTGCGGTCTCAGCAGAGCCGCT
>JBQTIE010000402.1:0-1648 GCA_052389315.1 Acidobacteriota bacterium | reverse complement strand
TCATCAGCCCCACCGGCAGCCCGCTCGACGTGAATCCACACGGAATCGAAATGGCCGGAATCCCGTAGGAGTTGAACTGTCCGGTGTTTTCGAGCTCGGGGTTGCGCGGCACGTCCGTCTCTTCACGTTTGATCGCGGCCTCGACGGTGCGCGGCGTCCGCTTGCGGGTTGGCAAGACGACCAGGTCCACGTCGCGAAACGAGTCGTCGATGGTGCGGCGAATCAGGTCGAGCCGCCACCGTCCCTGCACGTAGTCGGCCGCCTTGGCGTCGGCGCCGTTCTGCAGCAATCGGCGCGTGGGGATCATGTATCGCCCGGAGCTCTTGGCGAACAGGTCCCGGTGGTACGCGAAGGTCTCGGCCCCGACGGTGATCTCGCGCGTGGACGGGAGCACCGTCTCGGTCAGGCCGCGTGTGAGCTTGGTCAGCACGCGCAGCGCCTCCTCCGTCACCTTCGCGATATCGGCGTCGAGGTGGTCGAAGAACGGCGCGCGGGGCACGCCGACCCGGAATCCGGAGACCGGCTGCCCGAGTGCCGCGACGTAGTCCTCCGGCGCGTGCTCGACGCTCGCGATGTCGAGGCGATCGTAGCCCGCGAGCACGTTCAGCATCATGGCCGCGTCCATGACCGTTCGCGTCATGGGCCCGCAGTGGTCCAACGAGACGACGAGCGGGACGATGCCACGGATGGACACGAGACCGTGAGTGGGCTTGAGCCCGACGATGCCGCAGAAGGACGCGGGCGTGCGGATCGAGCCACCGGTGTCGGTCCCGAGCGCGCCGTAGCAGAGATCGGTGGCGACCGCGGCCGCCGATCCGCCCGAGGAGCCGCCGGGGTTGCGTTCGAGAGCCCACGGGTTTCGCACGGGGCCGAAGTAGCTGGTGGCCGACGTGCCGCCCATGGCGAACTCGTGGAGGTTGAGCTTGCCGATCACGATGGCGCCGGCGGCGGTGAGTCGTCGCACCACGTCGGCGTCCTCGGTGGGCACGCGGTCGTCGAAGACGGCGCTGGCGGCCGTGGTGCGCACACCGGCCGTGTCGATGTTGTCCTTGAGCGCGATGGGGATGCCGTGCAGCGGACCGCGGAGCTTGCCGGCACGCTGCTCCTCGTCCAGCCTCCGTGCCTGCGCGAGCGCCTGGTCGCGCATGACCGTGATGAAGGCGTTCAACTTGGGCTGATAGATGTCGATGCGCGTCAGGCAGGCGTGGACCAGGTCGGTGGCCGACACCGTCCGGGCGCGAAGGCGCGTGGCGGCCTCGGCGAGCGTGAGCGCGGCGAGTGCGTCGGCCGATTCGCGCGGGGCCTGTGCCGCGTGGGCGGCCAGCGACCGCCCGCGGGTGGTGAAGGTCGCGGCGAGCGCCGAGCCCGCCGCCATCCGGACGACGGATGTGTTGAACCGACGGCGCGAGAGCTGGGTCATGGAAGTGCCTCCGGATCGGGTCGCGTGTTGAACAGGACGAGCCTGGTCGGCACATTGTAGGGGACGGACGCGTGTTTTGAGCGGCGTCGAGGGGGCCTCGGGACTACTTGCCGCGCCGCACGCGCGGCTTCATCGCACGTAGACGCCGATGTGAACCTCGCCTGAGAGCGACACTCACGGCACCCGCGATGCCTCATGAGCGCCGGCGCGGACCCAGTATCGATGCAG
>JBQTIE010000401.1:0-13367 GCA_052389315.1 Acidobacteriota bacterium | reverse complement strand
CATCGATCGCGGAATCCAGAGCGTCGCCCGAGCCGGGTATGCGAAGCCCTGGGGCGCGATGCCGACGATTTCATAGCGAGGCTTCGCCTCAGACCGCCGAGCATGTTGGGCGGTGAGGCTCCGCCTCTCTAGTGGCAGTATTGGTTTTGCCCGGCCTCCGGCCGGGCGAGAGTCTTGAAGGCCGATTGCAAAACTTGACTCATTCGTAAGGATTCTCGGCCTTCAAGACTCTAGGAGGGTCGTCATGGCGTGGACACGTCGCGATTTCGTCAAGGCCTCGGTGCTGGCGGCTCCAGCCGCCGCCGTTTCATCCGCCGCCCAGGCACAGCAGGCCGCGCCAGGCGCGCCGGCCGCGCCACCCGCTCCCGCCGTGTTCACGCCGCTCAGGCGGAACGTGGGCATCTTCCATCAACGGGGCGGCACGATCGGGTGGCTGATCACGCGCGACGGACTGCTTGTCGTGGACAGCCAGTTCGCCGATACGGCGCCCAATCTGCTGGCTGGACTGAAGGAGCGCAGCCCGCGGGCGATCGACGTCCTCATCAACACCCACCATCATCCCGACCACACGGGCGGCAATGGCGTGCTGCGCCCGGCCGCGAAGCAGATCGTCGCGCACGAGCGCTCGAAGGAGAATCAGCGCGTCGTCGCCGAGCGCGCCAAGACGCAGCCGACGCTCCCCGACATGACCTTTACCGACACGTGGAGCGTCACGATCGGCGACGAGACCGTGCGCGCCCGCCACTGGGGCCCGGCCCACACCGGCGGCGATGCCTCGATCCACTTCGAACGCGCCAACGTCGTCCATCTGGGCGACCTGCTGAACAACCGCGGCTATCCCAACGTGGACGCCCCCGCGGGCGCCTCGGTGCAGGGGTGGATTCGCGTGCTCGAGCAGATGGCCCCGCACTATCCCGCCGACGCGCTCTATGTGTACGGCCACGCCGAAGCCGGACATCCGTTCATCGGCACCCGGGCGGACCTGATGTACCAGCGTGACTACTTCACGGCCGTGATCGACGCCGCGCGGCGCGCACGGAAGGAGGGCCGCTCACGCGAGGAGCTGGCCAAGGTGGAGGTGCTCCAGGGCTTCGAGCACTTCGGCGGACAGAAGCCGCGCCTGGGGTTGGCCCTGACGATTGCGTACGACGAGCTGGCCAAGACGCCCTGACGCCGCGCGGGCCTGGTGACCGGCAGGGCCGCTCTGCACGCACGCCGACGATGATGTACGGCGCGCGGCGTCTGCGACACACATTCTCTGCGTCGAGGACGGCCCTCATCATCGTGCGATCGTGCTGGACACGCGGCATGGCCGGACGCCGCCCACCCACCGGCACTGGAGGCCATGAGGTGTCGATGTCACACCGCGTGTTCGTGCTGCTGACCGCCGTATCGCTGACGGCCTGCGCCCGCGACCGGGTCACCTTCCCCACCGAGATGGAGATGACCACATGGTCGGCCGTCGGCGTGGATCCGAAGACGGGCGACGTGGGCGTCGCCGTCGCGTCCTGCGTCGCCAGCTACGGCGACGCGGTGGCGGCGCTCGTCCCCGGCAAAGGGGCGGCCGCCACGCAGGCCGGCTTCGACATCAGGAACCGCAACAAGGTGTTCGACGCGATCAAGCAGGGGCTCACGGCCGAGGACGTGATCGCCCAGGTGACCGACCCCAAACGGGACAACCAGACCGATCGACGGCAGTACGGCGTGGTCACCATGCACAACGGGTTCGTTCGAGCGGCCGGCTTCACGACACCCACGCGGCAGGGCACCATGCCGGGCGACGATGGCGTGGCCCGGTTCGCGGGCGTGATGGCGGACCCGAGCCGGGGTGTGAGCTCGCAGGGCAACACGCTGGCCAGCGCCGAAGTGGTGCAGCGGCCGCTCGACGCCTACCGCTGGGAAGACCCAGCCGGTTTCAATACGCTGGCCGATCGCCTGATGCGCGCCCTCGAGGCCGGCGCCATCGCGGGCGGCGACGTCCGCTGCAATCAGGGCAGCGTCCGGCAGACGGCCTCGATGGCCGTGATTCTCGTCGCGCGCGGCACCGACCCGCCCTACGCCACCGAGAACATTGGCATGACCGATGCCGGCACCGACAAGGCGCCGTGGCTCAATCTGTCCGTGCGCGTCGATCGAGGCGCGGAGAACCCGCTGATCGAGCTGCGCCGCCAGTACGACCGGTGGCGACGGACGCAGCCGAAGTAATCCCGATCACGAGCGCTGCCCGCTCCGTACACGGCCGCCGTTCCGATAGACCTCGTCCTGCCAACATCCCATCTGGCCGGTCACGTCGTCCGGGCCGCGGCGGGTGCCGCCCGGACTCATGAGGACGGTCCCGAGATTCGCCCCTCAGGATTTGGCTCGGGGCTTCGAGACCGCTGCGGCAAAGACGTCAAAGTACCGCTGGAGCGATTGCGCCGTTGAGCCGTACTGGTTGGGTCCGGCCAGAAAGTCCACGACGACCTCGCGGGCCCGCGCGATCTCCCGCAGGCGCGCACGAGATTGCCGGTGCCGGGGATCGTCGAGCGTGAGAGCGAAGAGTTCGAGCGCGCGATGGAGCGCGCCCTGCGCCATTTCCGTGTTGCGGCCGGTCCAGTGGATGGCGCGGCTGACTTCGCTGCCCACATGGCCCAGTTGCTCCCCAATCGGCATCTGCCACCAGCGTCCGCTCGCGAGCTCGCGGTGCACGACGCCGCTCACCGCCGCACCAGACGTTCGACGAAGCCGGCGATGGCCTCCCGGGTCGCGGGATCGTCGACGCCGCGCGACCGATTGCCGAACGACGGTCGCAGGTTGATCATGGAGTCGAACTCGAGCCAGTCACGGCCCTCGACGCCGGGATAGAGGTTGATGCCCCACAGGTCTCGCTGGGCCGACCCCTCGGCAAGCAGCTCGGCTTCCTGGTCGGCGTGGAGCTCGGCGTCGAGCAGCATGATGCCGCGCTGGAGATCCACGACCGCCTTCACCAGATCCCCAAACCGCTGCGCGGCGAGCTCACGGACTTCGTCGAGCGATACCGGGCTCTCTTCGGTGACTCTCCGCATTGGAATCCGTGGAGCATTGTACTCGTCGGTAGACGGCGACCCGAGACTTTGGGGTCTGACGGCGTCACGCCGTCGGGACGCAACATCAAAGGCGACTCTCGAATTCTCCGGCCAGGATGCGGCTCAGACGCCGAGCGGATGGCGCCATCGGAGCCCCGCGAACCGCGAGAAGCCACTGTCGGTGGTCACGAGCTCGCAGCCATGTTCGATCGCGAGCGCGGCCAGGTAAGCGTCGGTCACCCGCGGTCCGTGCACGTTCGCGCACAGGCCCACGAAGAGATCCCAATGCCGCCGGCTCGGTGCGATCAGGACGGCGCGGGGCCAGTCGACCAGGCGCTGGCAGAACGCAATCGCCGTGGCCATCGGCGTGGGCGGGTCGAACACCCTGGGGTTGGTCACGATGCGGAGGAAGGTGGCCATGACCGTTTCCGCCACGGCAAACGGTTCCTCGGAGGCGGTCAGGGCGACCAGCCACGCGGCATACCTGTCGTGTTCGGGTGCGTCCTCGCGGTGGGCGTAGATCAGCACGTTGACATCCGGCAATTGCATCGCTCACCCCTGCCGGTGAAATCGCTCGATGTCATCTCTTCGATCAGCGCCGACGCCTTGTCGACGTTCCGTCGCGAGAAGCGCCCACCCGCGCCGAAGGTCACGAGCTCGAATCGGTCCTTTCGGCGAGGCGCCGGCCGCGTCCTGACGAGCAATCGCACCGCGCCTGCTCAACCAGCCGGCTGACCGACGTGCCCGACTCGGCGGCGCGCTCCTTCAGTTGGGCCAGAAGCCGGTCGTCTAGTGTGATGGTCGTGCGCATGATGCATGATCATTACCAGCCATGCATCAGCGCATCAACCGGACAGGTCTTCGGCCCCGTGATGTCGGTTGGCCCACAGGAATTCGGCCAGATTCGGCTGGGGGGAGGCTTTCCCAGGACCGCAATTGATGGCCCGCCTTGCGTGGTCAGGCGGCCGGGATAGAATCGCGCCAACTGTCCCATGGCTGACAGCCCAGACCGCAGGCGCCGGCTCGAATCCCTCGTCCAGGCTGCCCTCGAGCGACCGGCCGACGAGCGGGCGGCCTACCTGGCAGAAGGCTGTGGTGACGACGAAGACCTGCGGCGCGAAGCGGCCTCTCTCATCGATCGAGATGCGCGCGCCGAGGCGTTTCTGGCCACGCCGCTCGACGCGCTCGCCGCCGACGCGATGACCTACTCCCCCGGTGGCACCCCGCAGGCCGGCGAGCCAGTCATGAGCCCAGGCTCGCGCATCGGCGCCTACGAGATCCGCGAACGGCTGGGCGCGGGCGGGATGGGCGAAGTGTATCGCGCGCGCGATCACGCGCTCCACCGCGACGTCGCCATCAAGGTGCTGCCGGCCGCCTTCCTGGCCGACCGGAAACGCCTGGCGCGATTCGAGCGCGAGGCGCGACTGCTCGCTTCGCTCAACCATCCGCACGTGGGCGCCGTGTATGGACTGGAAGGCTCCGGCGCGCGCCGGGCGATCGTGCTCGAGCTTATCGATGGCGAGACGCTGGAGGCACGCCTGAGGCGCGGCCCGCTTCCCGCGGCGCAGGCCCTGAGGCTGGCGGTCCAGATTGCCGACGCCCTCGACCACGCCCATCGTCGCGGCGTGACGCATCGCGACCTCAAGCCCGGCAACATCATGCTCACCCGAAGCGGCGTCAAGCTGCTCGACTTCGGGCTCGCCAAGTGGAGCCTCCGCCCGCCCGGATACGTCCCTTCGTCGGATGCCGGTCAGCCCGTGCGGCCGGAGGGCGTGAGCACTCTGACTGCCAAGGGGACGATTCTCGGCACCTTGCAATACATGGCGCCCGAACAGCTCGAGGGCAAGCCGGTTGATGCCCGCGTGGACGTGTTCGCGTTCGGCGCCGTGCTCTACGAGATGCTCACGGGTCGCAAGGCCTTCGACGGCGGCAGCGCGCCGGCAATCATGGCCGCGGTGCTCAACACGGAGCCCGAATCGCTCGACACCCTCCATCGGCAGGTCTCACCCTCGCTCGTGCGCGTCGTGCGCAAGTGTCTGGCCAAAGATCCGGACGCGCGGTGGCAGACCACGAGGGACCTGACGGATGCGCTCCAGTGGATCGTCGAGGAGTCGGCGCCAACGGCTGCGGCACCCGGAGCCCGCTCGAACGACGCGCCGTCAGTCGCGCCTGCGGAAGGTGCCGTGCTCGCGCGCAGGTGGAGGTTTGCGGTGGCCCTGCTGGGAGCCGCGGTCCTGGCCGGGTGGGCGGGATGGGCCTTGGCGCGGTCTGGCGATCCGCCCGCACCGCCCGCGGTCACGCGCTTCACCATGCAGCCGCCGTCTGGTGGCCTTCCCACCATCTCACCCAATGCCAGCGAGATCCTGTATTCGCGCAGCGCGGGGCCAGGGCAGCCGTCTCTCCTGTTCGTGCGGCGCCTCGATCAGTTCGACGACGCTCCCGTTGCCGGCACTGAGCGTGCGAGTGCCCCGTTCTATTCGCCAGACGGTCAATGGGTGGCGTTCTTTTCGGGGCAGCGGCTGCTGAAAGTGCACGTCAGGGCTGGCACCGCTCCCGTCGTGCTGTGCGAGTGCGCCGGTGGCCTCGGGAACGTCTGGCTGACCGATGGCACCATCATCTTCGCCACCTTCAACAGCCCTCTGATGCGCGTGTCGGCCGATGGCGGCGAGCCCGCCGCGATCACGTCGCTCCTCACGTCGCCCCGCGAATCCGATCATCACAACCCGGCACCGGTTCCAGGCGGAAAGGCCCTGCTCTTCACGGCACACGCCGCCAGCGGGCGGTTCGACGTGGTGGCGCAGACGTTGGCGACCGGCGAACGGAAGGTACTGGTCGAGTCGGCGTACGACGCGCACGTCCTGCCGACAGGTCATCTGGTGTTCGCACGAAACGGCCGCATTCACGCCGCGCCGTTCGACGCCGCGCGGCTCGCACTGACGGGGCCAGTCGTGACGCTGGTGGACCGAGTGGACGACGACCCTTCCTCCGGGTGGGGCGGCTACCAGGTATCGGCCAGCGGCAGCCTCGTGTTTCGACCCGAACCGTCGCGGGAGGGCCGCACGCTCACCTGGGTGAGCCGCACGGGCCAGGAGACGCCGATTCCGCTGGCCCCTCGCGAGTTCAGCACGCCTCGGGTGTCGCCGGATGGGACGCACTTGGCGTTTACCGCCGCCGCCCAAGATGGCCGGCGCGACATCTATACCTACGAGTTGAGTTCCGAAAAGATCGAACGCTTGACGAAGGACGGCGACAACAGGGCGCCGCTGTGGACCCGGGACGGACAGCGGCTGAGCTACGCGTCGACGCGCGACGGGGCGACCGGGGTGTGGTGGCGGCCTGCGGATGGCAGCAGCGTTCCGGAAGCACTCGTGTCGAGCAGGGAGTACGTCGCGCCCGGATCGTGGTCGGCCGACGGCCGTACCCTTGTGTACACCGACGGCGACAGCGGGCCCGCCGACAGTCGCACGATGGCGGTGACCGTTGATGGGGACAGGCAACCACGGTCGCTGTTCCCTGAGTCGGTCACCCGTATGCCACGCGTGTCGCCGGATGGACGATGGCTGGCGCTGACCGGCATCGCTGAGCTCGTCGAGATTCACGTGGCGTCGTTTCCGAGCCTCGGACCACTCAGGCAGGTGAGCGTCGGTGGAGGACGACAGCCGCTGTGGAGCCGTGATGGCCGTGAGCTGGTCTACCGTTTTGGAGGTCGGGTGTTCTCGGTCTCGGTGGACACGTCGCGTGGGCTCCGGTTTTCCGCACCCACGGTGCTCTTCGAGGGCTCTTACGTGCGAGGCGATGTGGACGTCCATGGCCTCGACTACGACCTGGCGCCGGACGGGCGGTTCCTGATGATCAAGCCGAGCCCGGACGAGTTGGCCCCGCCGAGCGTTCGCGTGGTGATGAACTGGATTGAAGAAGTGAAGCAGCGCGTGCCGACCGGACGGTGATCGACGCCCGAGTTACCGACTCGGCCCGCTGCCATTTGCGCCGCCGCGGCCCGGGTGCTAGAGTCGTCGAAGTCAACGGTTGCCCGGTCGGAGCGGCGGTCCCCGAACGGGGACGCGGGAGCACAATCATGCGAAGGCACGTGTGGCTCGGTCGGCTGACGGGGTTGGCGATGCTCGGCGGTTGGCTCATGGCGGGTCCTGCCGCCGCCGACGTGCCAGCCAAGCCGACGTTCACCAAGGACATCGCGCCCATCCTCCAGGAGAAGTGCGAAGCGTGTCATCGGCCAGACTCCATCGGCCACATGTCGCTGCGCTCCTATCAGGAAGTGCGGCCGTGGGTGCGCTCGATTCGCGACCGCGTCAGCCGCCGACAGATGCCGCCCTGGCACATCGACAAAACGGTGGGCATCCAGCAGTTCAAGAACGACCGATCGCTCTCCGACGATCAGCTCGCCACGATCCTGCGTTGGATCGATCAAGGCTCGCCGCAGGGCGACCCGCGGGACCTGCCGCCGGAGAAAATCTGGCCCACCGAGCAGATCTGGCAGGTGGCCCCGACCTACGGTCAGAGCGAGCCGGACCTGATCGTGCGCTCGACGCCCTGGACCCAGAAGACCGGCGCGAACGATACGTGGTGGATGCCGATCGTCGAAACCGGGCTCACCGAGCCGCGCTGGGTGCGCGCCGTCGAAGTGCGCCCGAGCACCGTCAAGGGCAGGAAGATCACCCACCACGCCAACGCCGACCTCCTGCAGATCGATCCAGACGCGCCGTCCGCCGAGATGACCCCGGGACGATTCAGCGAATGGGCCGTCGGCAAGGGTCCCGAGCTGATCCGCCCCGACAGCGGCATGCTCATGCTGCCGGGCTCGCGCATCGCCTGGGATATTCACTTCTCGGATGGTGGTGAGGACATCACGGATTCGATCGAGCTCGGAATCTACTTCTATCCGAAAGGACAGGAGCCCAAGTACCGCCAGCACTTGATTCGGATGGGGCGCACCGGCGTGGGCGCCGTGGACATTCCCCCAAACACCATCCAGTTCACGGAGGTGTACTTCCCGCTCCGTCAAGCCGCTCGCATCGAGAGCTTTCAGCCGCACATGCACCTGCGGGGCAAGGCGATGACGATGGAGGCGGTGCTGCCCAACGGACGGACGGTTGTGCTGAGCCACGTGCCCGAGTTCAGCTTCAACTGGCACGCGGCCTACGTCTACGCTGACGACGCGGCTCCGTTGCTGCCGCGCGGGACGCTGATCAAGATCAAGGCGTGGCACGACAACACCGCGGCCAACAAGGCCAACCCGGATCCGAACGTGTGGGTGGGGTACGGGAGCCGCACCGTTGACGAGATGGCGCACGCGTGGGTGAACGTGACCTACTTGACCGACCAGGAATACGGCAACGAGATCGAGGCTCGGCAGGCCCGCACGACCGACGGCCGCCAACGCTGACGGAGTCCGTTCCCATGACGCTCGGCGGTCGCTCCCGGACGCTGTGGCTGGCGGCTGCCCTGGCCGCCGCCGTGGCCCCGTGGCTCGCGTCAGGCCTCGCTCACCAGACGCGCCAGCCCCTGCCCGCGGAACCGCTCGGCACCGACGGCGAAGCCATTTTCCCCGTCGTCGAGGGCTGGGGTCCGGCGAAGGATGGATCCACGGTCATCCTGCTCGGCCATTACAACCGCAACAGCCGCACCGCGTTGGACATTCCCATCGGGCCGGACAACCGCATCGAACCGGGCGGCCCGGACCACGGCCAGCCCACGCACTTCGAGCCCGGGCAGCAGCACGGCGTCTTTGCGATCAAGGTCCCGCCGGATTTCGGCACGAACCGGCTCACGTGGACCATCACGGTCAACGGCCAGTCGTCCCGGGTGAGCTTCTGGCTCAACCCGCCGTATTTCATCGACTTCTTCCGGCACGCGGCCAGCGGCAATCAACCGCCGGTCGTTCGCTTCGCCGCCGATGGCCCGACCCACACCGGCCCTCCGATCGCGACCGCACAGACACTCTCTGGCACGGTCGGTCAGCCGGTCACGCTCAGGCTGTGGGCGTCGGACGTCCCTGGCACGGCGGTGGGCGCGGGCGATGAGCTCGCGGCGCTCCGCGGGCGCACCCCGCGCATCGTCGATCCGGTGGCGATCGTCGGGAACGAAACCTTCGGTGGTCCCGGCGCGGCGCGTGCGAGAAGCGATCCGCCCGACATCGTGGTGAACTGGCACAAGTACCGCGGCCCTGGCACCGCGACCTTCGGGCAGCGGCGCCTGCCGCTCGTCACCAAGGGCGACGCCGCGCTGTTCGTCGAGGCAACCACCACGGCGTCCTTCTCGGCGCCCGGCGACTACACGTTGCGGGCGCAGATCACCGACGAGTCAGGTCCGAACGGCGGCGGGGATCAGTGCTGCTGGACGACCGCGCACGTGAAGGTGACGATCAAGTAGCCGCCTCAGCCGCGCGGGCCGGCTTCCGCGCGAGGTTGCAGCGCTCGATACGGCGCGAAGTCCTGCCAGATCTGCTCGAGCAGCTTGGGATCGACGACCCGCGTGTCGCCCTTCTCCGGTGCCTTCTCCGAATAGAGCACGAGCTTGACGGTCCCGCAGTGCAGCCCCAGCGCGCCAGGGTCGAAAACGTAGAGGCCTTCGGCAATCGTGTCGCGTTCGGAGATGCGCTGTTCGATCGTGAACGGGTGGATGGGAGTCACCTCGGCGTCGCCGCAAAGCGCGCGCATGCGTGCGAAGCCTGCCGTGAAGCGCTTCATCGAAGGCAGCGAGACCCCTTGTGTCTGCGCCGCGCCGCGTGCCACCATCGTCCAGAAGCCCTCCACGAGCTTCGGCGTCACGCGGACCAGGAGCACCGGCGGAACCTCCGCCGCGTACTCGGACCAGTTCTTGAAGTCCGTGAGCGGGCCGAGGAGCTCGCGCGCCATGTCGGCCCCTCGCGCGCCTGTGCGACGCTCGCGCCCGCTCGACTGCTCCGACTGCTGCGCGGCGGCGTAGAGCATCACCGGCGTGATGAACGCAATGTCGAAGTCAGACGAGGAGACTTGGTAGGGGCTCAGGCTGCCGGCACGGCGCTCGACGCTGGCCTCGAGCACCTCCACGGGAATTGGCCGCGCCGGCTCGACGGGTAGATGCCTTGCGCTCGGCGGCGTGGCTTTCGTCATCTTCGCCGCCGCAGCCGCGACGACGATACACACGTCGTCGATGTGAACCACTCGCGCGTCTCCGCGCCGGCTTCCGTCCTTCTCATCCGCCACCGACGTGATCCCGATGACGCCACCGTCGGCCGCGAAGACCGGCCCACCCGTGCTGCCGTGCGCGAGCCCGAAATCGGCCACGACGGTGTTCTGTCCGATGCGGCTCACCTCTCCAGACGACAGGCCCTTGCCCTCACGGAGCGGCGTGCCGATGGTGAACACCTCCTGCCCGTCGCCGAGCGAGGTCGCGGACGGTCGTGAGCATGCGAGCGGCACTGGCCGTACCGCGGCGAGCACGTGCGGATCGACCTGGAGAATGGCGACATCGCGACCCGGATCGGCGACCAGAACGGTCCCCGCCACCTTGACGGCTGGCGTGAGCTGCACCTCGACCGATGTGGCTGTGCCGATGACCCGCTGGTTCGTCGCGACGAGCCCCTTCGCGTCAACGACGAATCCCGACGCATGGGCCGTGGGCGTCCACACGGCGAGGACGCTGTCGTGCCACGGCATCAGCAGGGCCGAGGCGTCAGCCTCCACCGGTGCGGCGGTGGCCGTCGCGGCGGTGACTGGCCCGATCTCCGCGTTGTCGGCGGTCAACTCGAGGGTCGTGCCGCCTCCGGCGGCGATCTCCACGACCTGCGTCCACTGGTACGCGCGGCCCAGAAACGTGAGCGGCTGGTCCGATTCCACGATGTAAGACCCCGGACGCAGGCTCACCGTGGCGGTGCCGTCGGAAGCCGTGACGATCCGCCGGGGCCCCGCAGTGGCCGGGTTGTCGCTGATGAGCAGCACATGGCGCGGGACTGGCGTTGCCTTCTGGTCGGCGTCCACCAGGGCCACCCGGATCTGGAGGATGCCGGCCGGCTGGCTGGCGCCGGCGCCCGTGACAGCGACGAAGAGCATCGCGAGGACGATCGCGCGAAGCATGAGGGTCATCGTTGTCTGATGACCAGGGGATGTCAATCCGTGCCCGCACCGGTGCGGGCTGCCCGCACCCTTGATTTCCCGCCCGCCCGGCGCCAGACTGCCCGTAATCCACCGAGCCCCCGCGGCCAACCCGTGTGCGCGGGCCCGTTGCCATGGAGTCGTGACACCGATGAGCAGGATCACCTTGAACGTGAACGGCAGAACCCACGACATCGATGTCGATCCCTCGACGCCGCTGCTCTACGTCCTGCGAAACGATTTGGACTTGCGCGGCCCGCGCTTCGGGTGCGGGCTGGGCCAGTGCGGCGCGTGCACGGTGATCATCAAGGGCGAGGCCGTCCGATCGTGCGTCCGCCCGGTGTCCGCCGTGCAGGGGGCCGAGATCACGACGCTCGAGGGGCTGGCGCGGGACGGCGCGTTGCACCCGATCCAGCAGGCGTGGATCGACGAACAGGTGCCGCAGTGCGGGTTCTGTCAGAACGGGCAGATCCTGACCGCGAAGGTGCTGCTCGACAAGAACCCGCATCCGACGGATGCGGAGATCCGCAAGGCGATGGCGGGGACGCTGTGCCGCTGCCTGACGTACTACCGGGTGCAGGCCGCCATCAGGCGGGCGGCGAAGGAGGGTGCATGACCACCTCCCGACGGGACTTCATCAAGGGCTCCGGAATGCTCGTCGTCAGCGTCGGCGCGATGTCGGTCGCCGATCTCGAGTGGCTCGGCTCCGCCGCCGGGCCGGCCGCGGCGGCAGGGCAGGGCGCCGGGCCGTATCCCGACCCCGACTTCAGGCAGCTCGATTCGTGGATCGTGATCCGCGCGGACAACACGGCGACGTTCTACGTGGGCAAGACCGATCTCGGCCAAGGCACGGGGACGGCCTTCCGGCAGATCATGGCCGACGAGCTCGACTTCGCCTACGACCGCACAAGCGTCGTGATGGGCCGCACCGACGTGACCGTCGATCAGGGTGGCTCGGGGGGCTCCGACGCGCTGCAGTCTGACAGCTGGCCGATGCGCCGCGTCGCGGCCGAGGCGCGACGCGTGCTGCTCGGGCTCGCCGCCGCGCACTTCGGCCAGCCTGTCGAGCGGCTCGCGGCGAACGACAGCGTCGTGTCCGTCGCCGCCGATCCCGCCAGGCGGATCACCTACGGCGAGCTCATCGGCGGCCGGCGCTTCAACGTCACGCTGACCGGAAAAAACACCGACACGACCACCGGCGTCGCGCCGATCAAACCGGTGCAGGCGCTGAAGAACGTCGGCCGCTCGCCGCAGCGGTACGACATTCCTGCCAAAGTCGACGGCTCGTTGACATGGGCCGTGGACGTCAAGCTGCCCGGCATGGTGCACGCGCGCCACGTCAGGCCGCCGGTTGCCGGCGCCACGCTCGTCGCCGTCGACGAGTCGTCCGTGCGCGGCATCCCCGGGTTCGTCCGCGTGATCCGCAAGGGCAACTACCTGGCCGTCCTCTGCGAGCGGGAAGAGCAGGCGATTCAGGCGGCGCGTCAGTTGAAGGCCGAGTGGCGGAAACCTGCGACCGCGCCCTTCCCGTCATCCGATGACCTGCACGCGTTCATGCGTCGCGCGACGCCCACCTTCAGCGGAGCGCCGAACGTGGCTGGCGATCCGGACGCGGTCCTCGCCGGAGCGGCGACGGTGGTCGAGGCCCAGTACGACGTGCCCTTCCAGGGGCACACGGCGCTCGGGCCCGCCCATGCCCTGGCCGATCCGTCGAACGACCAGATGACGATCTACTCGAACGACATGAAGTCGTACGGGCTGCGCAACGGCGTCGCCCAGTTCCTGAGCATCCCGCGCGACCGCGTGCGCGTGGTGTGGATGGAAGGGTCGCAGGCGTACGGCCGTACGGCGGCCGACGATGCGGGGTTCGAGGCGGCGTTTCTGGCGAAAGAGCTCGGACGTCCCGTCCGCGTGCAGTGGATGCGCGACGAGGAAACGGCGTGGGACACGAAAGGTCCCGCGTACGCCATCCGGATGCGCGGTGGGCTCGACGCGCAGGGAAACCTGACGGCGTACGACTACGACGCCCGCGGCGTCGATCACAATCATCTCGGCTACAACGAGCACGACACGGTGCTCATCGCGCAGCTCACGGGGCAGCACAAGTCGACGCCGAATCGCGGCGGCGCCTCCACGCCGTCCGACATGTACGTCATCCCCAATCGCCGCATGGCCACGCACGTCGTTGGCCTGCCGCTCGTCTGGGAAACGCCGCTGCGCACCGGCAACCTGC
>JBQTIE010000400.1:0-1950 GCA_052389315.1 Acidobacteriota bacterium | reverse complement strand
CGCCTTCCAGCAGCTCCAAACCTACAAGGCTGAGATCCCGTCGCTCTTCGCGCCAAACGCCGCGCTGGTGGTATCCGACGGCGTCGAGGCGCGGGCCGGCACACTCACCGCCGGGCGCGAGTGGTTCAAGCCCTGGCGCACGGTCGCGGGCGACACGCTGGCCGATCCCCATATGCCCGAGCTCCAGGTGGTGACGGAGGGCCTGCTGGCGCCCCGGCGCCTGCTGGATCTGGTGCGCGACTTCATCGTGTTCGAGGACGACGGCGGCGGACGCATCGTTAAGAAAATGGCGGGGTACCACCAGTTCCACGCAGTGCAGGTAGCGGTGGGCGAGACGTTGCGGGCGGCCGAGCTGGCGCGCGCCGATCGTGTGGCCGAGGCCGGCGGACGCTACGAGGCGGGCCGCAAGCCCGGCGGCAAGCCCGGCGACCGGCGCGTGGGCGTGGTCTGGCACACGCAGGGCTCTGGGAAGAGCCTCACTATGGCCTTCTACGCGGGCCGCATCATCCGCGAGCCGGCGATGGAGAACCCGACCCTCGTCGTGCTCACGGACCGCAACGATCTCGACGACCAGCTCTTCGGCACCTTCTCGCGGTGCAGCGAGCTGCTCCGGCAGCCACCGGTCCAGGCGGAGAGCCGGGCGCACCTGCGCGAACTGCTGTCCGTGGCGGCGGGCGGCGTGGTGTTCACCACCATTCAGAAGTTCTTCCCGGAAGACCCCTCACCCCAACCCTCTCCCGCAGGGAGAGGGGGAAGAATGGAGGTGCTCTCGGAGCGGCGCAACATCGTGGTGATCGCCGACGAGGCGCATCGCAGCCAGTACGACTTCATCGACGGCTTCGCACGGCACATGCGCGATGCGCTGCCGCACGCCTCCTTCATCGGGTTCACCGGCACGCCGATCGAGCTGCAGGACGCCAACACGCGCGCCGTGTTCGGTGACTACATCAGCGTCTACGACATCCAGCGCGCCGTGCAGGACGGTGCCACGGTGCCGATCTACTACGAGAGCCGGCTCGCCAAGCTCGCTCTGAACGAGGCCGAGCGACCGAGGATCGACCCGGAGTTCGAGGAAGCGACTGAGGGCGAGGAAGTCGAGCGCAAGGAGAAGCTCAAGTCGAAGTGGGCGCAGCTCGAGGCCGTCGTCGGAGCGGAGAAGCGCTTGAACGTAGTCGGTCGCGACATCGTCGAGCACTTCGAGAGACGGCTCGAGGCGATGGATGGCAAGGCCATGATCGTCTGCATGAGCCGACGGATCTGTATGGACCTGCACGACGAGATCCGGAAGCTGCGGCCCGATTGGTATGACGCGGACGACGACAAGGGAGCAATCAAAGTTGTCATGACCGGCAACGCTTCGGAAGGCCCGCGCGTCGCCGAACACGCCCGCAACAAGACGCGG
Organism: Acidobacteriota bacterium; assembly: GCA_052389315.1. GTDB lineage: Bacteria > Acidobacteriota > Vicinamibacteria > Vicinamibacterales > UBA2999 > JACCSI01. The sequence continues at coordinate 548 of JBQTIE010000400.1, read as the reverse complement.
CGCGAGGCGCTGGCTAACCGCTTCCGGGACGCCGCCGATCCGCTGCGGGTCGTGCTCGTGCGGGATATGTGGCTCACCGGCTTCGACGCGCCGAGCCTGCATACGATGTACGTGGACAAGCCGATGCGAGGGCATGGCCTGATGCAGGCGATCGCGCGGGTGAACCGGGTCTTTCGCGACAAGCCTGGAGGGCTGGTGGTGGACTACCTGGGGCTCGCCCACGAGCTGAAGGCGGCGCTCGCGACCTACACCGAGAGCGGGGGCACGGGACGCACCGCGCTCGACCAGGACGAGGCGGTCGCCGTGATGCTGGAGAAGTGCGAGGTCTGCTGCGGTCTCTTCCACGGTTTCGACTGGTCGATGTGGACGACCGGCACGCCGCAGGAGCGGCTGGGGCTGTTACCCGCCGCGCAGGAGCACATTCTTCGCCAGGAGAACGGCAAGGATCGCTGCTTGCGCGCCGTGCGCGAGCTGTCGCAGGCCTTCGCGCTGGCGGTGCCGCACGCCGAGGCGCTGCGCATCCGGGACGACGTTGCCTTCTTCCAGGC
>JBQTIE010000399.1:0-8476 GCA_052389315.1 Acidobacteriota bacterium | reverse complement strand
AGCGGCCGGCGGCACCATCGAGCTGTCGAGTGATATCGAACGGGGAACGAGCGTCACCCTGAACTTTCGTGCCGCGCACGGGTAGGCTGGGCTTCCGAGCTCCGGCGTCGAAACGCCGAGCAGGTGCGTCACGTAATCTTCTTTAGGAATTCAGCGCGATGGGTCTGTCTATCGGCTGAGGAGCCGGCCGTCGTGCTCGAGTTCGGTGACATGGCGTGCCACAAGCGATCATGGGCTGTCACCAATGATCAGAGTGTTGCTCGCAGACGACCATACCATGGTGCGGCAGGCGCTGGGTCGCATGCTGCAGGCCGCGGGTATCAGCGTCGTGGCGGAGGCATCAGAAGGCCTCGGCGTAGCCGACCTCGTCGAGGATCGGCAGCCCGACGTGCTCGTGCTGGATCTCGAGCTTCCGGGCCTGCACGGCCTGGACGTCCTCCACGCCGTCGTGCGCCGGTCCCCCAACACGCGGGTGCTGGTCCTTTCGGGTGATTGCCGCGAAGAGGTCGTGCTGGGCGCTTTCCGCGGGGGCGCCAGCGGTTACCTCGTCAAGGGCGGTAACGTGCGAGAGCTCGTGTCGGCGGTCGAAGCGCTCGCCGGTGGTGGACGCTATGCCAGCCCGGAACTTGCCGACCTTCTCGTGCGTGCTGCTCTCGATCCGTCAGACCCCTTCAAGGATCCGTACGACACTTTGACCGATCGCGAGCGCGCGGTCTTCCGGCTGATGGCCGAAGGCAAGTCCAACCCGGCCATCGGTGCGCGCCTGGAGATCAGCCCCCGCACGGCTGAAACGCACCGCGCGCATGTGATGCAGAAGCTCCACCTGCGCTCACAAACCGACGTCGTCCTGTACGGCGTGCGTCGGGGCCTGATCCGCGTCGAGCAGTGAACCTCGCGGCAACACGCCGCAGCCGACCCGCCTGAGCACATAATTCCTGTCACGCCGGACACTGAATTTGTCACTCGCGGGAGCCCCGCCGAAGCGCTCAGGGGTGCCCGCGTCAGACCTCCGTACGCCGTGCGCAGGCGCCTCGGTACGTTCACGGATGCCAGGCGGTGGCACTGCTTGTGCTGGGGCGTTGCTCGGAGGATCTCCGTCGATGGTCGGCTCCGTGGCGTCTCCCGCGCTCGCCCTTTCGCTCGTCACAGCGATCAGTTCGGCATTCGTCGGGATGGATCTCGCGGCTCGAGCCTCGACTGCTCCGCTCTGGGCGCGCCGCTGGTACCTCGGAGGGGGGGCTGCCAGCCTCGCGATCGGCCTGTCGTCGACTCATTTTCTCGGCATTGAAGCGCTGAATGTCGGGCTGCTCCGCTATCACGGCCCAACCGTGGTCCTGTCGTTCGCGGTGATATTCCTGTTGATGCTGTCGGCCCTCACCGTCGTCAGCCGTCCGCAAGTGGGCGTCCCACAAGTCGCCACGGCCAGCCTGCTGATGGGTACGGCCTTCGTCGTCAGGCATGACCTGGCGGTGGCCGCGATGCTGGTGCAGGGGGCTCCTGGCGAGGCCTGGCGGACGTTGCTGTTCGCCGTGGCTGGAGCGGCGCTCCTCTATCCGTCGCTGAGGCTGGCCTTCGACGCGCCCCGAGAGCATCGCGTGCTCACGCCCGCCAAGCTGGCCAGCGCGGCGATCATGGGAGGCAGTGCGCTGGCGGTGCACTACCTCTCCAACCATGGCGCCTCTCTGGTGCCAGCGGTGCCCTCGTCCATGTCTTGGACCGTCGCGGCATCCACCTTGACGGATCTCAGTGCGATCGTCGCCGTGCTCATCCTTTGCGCCCCGCCGCTCCTCACGGCGAGCAGCGACCGCCGTCTGGCGGCCAAGACCCAGGAGCTGGCTGCCAGCGAGGAGCGGTACCGGACCCTCGTGCGCAGGAGCCCCACGGCCGTCTACCAGACCACGCTCGACGGCGTGGTGCAGGAGTGCAACGACGCGTTCGCACGGCTGCTCGGATACGCAGATCGCGAGGAATGTCTGGCCGGAATCGTGACGACCGATCATGTGTCGGCTGCCGATCGCCGGCGGCTCCTGACCGCACTGCAGCAGAACGGCACGGTCAGCGACTTCGAGATCCCTGTCCGGAAGCGTGATGGATCGACGATCTGGGTGCTGGAGAATGCCACGCTGCTGCCGTCGATCGCCGGTGCCCGCGTGATGTTCGAGGGAACCCTCATCGACATCACGGACCGAAAGCACGCGAGCGCCGCGTTGGCGCACGCGGTTGTCGCCGCCGAAGGGGCGGCACGGGCGAAGACGGAGTTCCTGGCAAACATGAGCCACGAGATTCGCACGCCAATGAACGGCATCATCGGCATGACGGAGCTCGCGCTGAACACCCGGCTGACCTACGAACAGCGGGAGTACCTGCGGACGGTGCAATCGTCTGCCGATGCCCTGCTCAGGCTCATCAACGACATCCTCGATTTCTCGAAGATCGAAGCCGGCAAACTGGCGATCGATGAGCTGACCTTCGACCTCTCGGATCTCATCGACAAGGCCGTCGCCGTCCAGGCGCCGGTCGCTCACGCCAAGGGCCTCGAGCTGGCCGTCCATGTGGCGGCGGACCTGCCCGGGACCCTCATCGGGGATCCGGGGCGTCTTCGTCAGGTCCTGCTCAACGTCCTGAGCAATGCGATCAAGTTCACTGAGCGGGGCGAAGTCGTGCTGACGGTGACTGCCGCGGCGCACCAGGACATCGGCGTCGTCGTCGAGTTCGCCGTGCGAGACACTGGAATCGGCATCGCGCCGGGCAAGCAGTCGATGATCTTCGATGCCTTCACCCAGGAGGACGCGTCGACGACGCGTCGCTACGGAGGAACCGGTCTTGGTCTCGCGATCACGGCGCAGCTGATCAAGCTGATGGGTGGCACCATCCTGGTCGAGAGCGCGCCAGGCCAGGGCAGCATCTTCCGCGTGACCTTGCCGTTTCGTGAGGGGGCGAACCCGGCCTCGTCTGCGGTCTCGCCATCCGAAGCCGTTCTCGTCGGCATGCCAGTCCTCGTGGTGGACGACAACGCCACCAACCGGCGGATCCTGCGTGACATGCTCGCCAGCTTCGGAATGTCTCCGACCGTGGTCGAGAGCGCTGAGGCAGCCATCCGCGTCCTCGAGCGGGCCAGCGTTGAAGGTCGCCCGTGCGGCCTTGCGCTCGTGGACTACCAGATGCCCGACGTCGACGGCCTCGAGCTGGCGCGGCGGATCGCGAAAGCCGGCGGAAGGGCCCCGACGGTGGTGATGATGCTCTCGTCAGCGGGCGGACAGCGAGACGAAGGCGCCGCGGCGGCTGGCGTATCGGCGTGGCTCACCAAGCCGATCCGGCAGTCTGCCCTCAAGGACGCGCTGCTGGCCGTTCTCGCGGGGAATCAGCCGCGTGCGGACCCATCCGACGAGCCTCCGAAGTCTGCCCAGGCAGGCTCGGCTGCGCAGGGCGCTCGCATCCTCGTTGCCGAAGACAACCACGCCAATCGACGGATGGTCACCGTCATGCTCGAGCAGGCCGGTCACACCGTCCACGCCGTGGAGAACGGCCGCCAAGCCGTCGAGGCGTGGGGGCACGGCGGCTTCGACGTGGTGCTGATGGACGTGCAGATGCCCGAGATGGACGGCTTCGAGGCGACTTCCGCCATCCGGTCAGCGGAGGCTTCGACCGGGAGTCACGTCCCGATCGTGGCGCTCACCGCGCACGCGCTGAAGGGGGACCGCGAGCTCTGCCTGGCCGCGGGCATGGACCATTACCTGTCCAAGCCGCTCCGCTCCGATCACCTGCTCGCCATGGTCCGCCAGATCATCCGGTTCAAGGCCCAGCCGTCCACGTCTGGCTCGACATCGGCCGCATCAACGCCGAACCCGGCGCCCATGTGGCTCGACCGGCACCACATCCTGGCTCGGCTCGGCGGCAACGGTGCGCTCCTCGACGAACTGATCAACATCTTCGTCGCCGAATCGCCATCCATGCTGGCCTCGCTGCGCCAGAGCGTCGAAAGCCATGACGCTGCCGGCGTGCAGGCACACGCGCACCTCCTCAAGGGGTCGGTCGTGAGCTTCGGTCCGGGTCCGGCCATGGACGCCCTCCAGGCCCTCGAGAACATCGGCCAGACTCACCAGCTGAGTGACGGACACCTTCTGCTGGCGTGCGTCGAAGAGGAGGTCCGGCGGCTGCGAAGCGCCCTTCACGCGCTCACGAGTGGAGAAGCCGCCTGATCGCGGGACGAGATCAGGGCCGCGCGGCTCCCTGTCCTCCCGCCTCGCCATCGCCTCCGGCGGCAAAGCGCCGGAAGAAGCTCTCGTCGTTCCAGCGTGGCCGCGTGTCCCGGTTGGCGATCCGTGCCGACAGCCGTGCGATGAGATCGGTGAACGCCGATGCGGCGGTCCGATCCACGGGTTGTGACAGATCGTCCGAGGGTGCGTGGTAGCGAACCCTGGTCCATTCGGCGGAGACCTTGGCCTCCGGTGAATCCAGCTCGTAGCCGACCTTCATGGCAAGCGCCGGAACACCCGTGCGGATGAAGCTGTACTGGTCGCTGCGAATGAAGCGGTTGCGCTGTGGCTCGGGATCGGCCTGAACACCGACGCCCATCTCCGCTGCGACGGCCCGGACGTCGGCTCCGAGATCCGACTCGTCCAACCCGAGCACCATGAGCAGCTTCATCGGAAACAGCGGCAGGAACATGTCCATGTTCACATTGGCGACGATGCCGTCTCGAGGGACCGTGGGGTTGAGGGCGAAGTAGCGCGAGCCGAGCAGGCCCTTTTCCTCGGCCGTCACCGCCACGAAGGCCACCGATCGCCTCGGCTTCGCAGCCACGACCATCGACGCCGCCTCGATCAGCGTCGCGATGCCCGACGCATTGTCCATCGCGCCGTTGTAGATCGCATCGCCGTCGATTGGCGCGCCGACACCCACGTGGTCGAGATGCGCCGTGAGCACGACGTACTCGTGCGCCTGCGCCGGATCGGTCCCGCGCACGAGGCCCACGACGTTGGCCGATTCGAGGGCCTGCGACTCCACGCTGACCTCGGCGCGCAGCGTCGCCGGCAACGGGAATCGTGGCAGCGCCTTGCCTTCGTCGGCCACCTTCAGGATCTCGGCAAACGTGTGGCCCGAGCCTTCGAACAATCGCTCGGCTTTCGCCGGGTTGAACGCAATCGACACCTGCTGGCCGGTCGAGTCGTCTAGCGATCCGTCGGCCAGCGCCATCGCCGCGTTCAGGCGGTTGGGAGACGAGCGCTCCCACGGCACGTCCATGCTACGGGGATTGGCGACCGAAATGGTTCCGATGGCGCCCCGCTGCTTCAGATTTGCCCACCGGGCCGCGGCGGACTGGTAGTGGGCGCTGAGCGGTCCGGGCACGCTGGATGGGCTGCCCGAGAGATGCACGACGACCTTGCCCTTGACGTCCAGCCCGGCGAAGTCGTCATGACCGACTTCTGGCACGGTCAGCGCGTGACCTGCAAAGACGAGGGGCGCGTCCACGCGTGGAGCCGGATCGATCCGCATGCCAAAGGTCGCTTCCTCGCCGAGCACCACCGCATGCGCCCGACCCTTGCTCACCAACGCGAGGCTCGAGCGGTCTTCCACGATGCGGCGTGAGCGGAACGCGACAGGCTGCAGATAGCCCGTGGTGCCGGCGGCTTCGAGCCCCGCCTTCCGAAACTGATCCGAAACGTACTGGGCCGCGCGCGCGTGCTCGGCACTGCCAGTCTCGCGACCGCGCATGTCATCGGCCGCCAACATCTCGACGTGCGCCCACCACCGTGCGGCCAGCTCTTCGCCGACCGGCGGGGCTTCTTGCGGTGCTTCTGCGCCGCCGCAGCCGGCGGCCATCGCGATGACCAGCGCCGCCAACAGGCACTCGGCCTTCTCAGGAAGCATTGGTAGCTTGTGAACGGAAGGGGCGTGAAGGGCCACGGATTTCTCCTCCGAAACAGCAGTGTACTCACACCCGTCGAGTTTTGCAGTCTCATCCGTCGCGAAACCTGCTCTTTCAGGTCACCCATATGACCGGGACTGCCTCTTTTTGCAGCTAGAATGGCGCGGGCCCACGTCGCCCGATTCGGGGCCGCCCATTCAAAGAGGGAACCATGACTGTCAACCGTTGGAACGTCGCGGGCCTGGTCTGCGGGGTGCTCGTCTGCGCCACGAGCGCGTTCGCCCAGGCCCACGTGAGTTACGTGCGCTATGAGTCCGCCGGGCGCACCGCGTGGGGGATCCTCGAAAACGAGACCACCATTCGAGAGCTCCAGGGCTCCATCTTCGACAACGCCAAGCCGACCGGCCGAACCGTCAAGCTCGCTGAAGTCAAGCTGCTCGCACCGGCTGATCCCAAGAAGGTCATCGCCGCCGGCCTGAACTACCGCAGCCACATCGGCCAGGCCTCCCCCGCGAAGTACGTCGGGCTCTTCGCCAAGTTCCCGACCTCGCTCACCGGGCACGAAGGCGACATCATCTATCCGGCCGATGCCACCACGCTCCACTACGAAGCGGAAATCTGCGTCGTCATCGGCAAGAAGGCTCAGAACATCACCGAGGCCCAGGCCAGGAGCCACATCTTCGGCGTGACTCCGTGCAACGACGTGAGCGAGCGCGCCTGGCAGAAAGCGGATCTTCAGTGGTTCCGCGCAAAAGCGGCGGATACCTTCGGCCCGATGGGTCCTGCCTTGGTCACCAACGTGGACTACAACAAGCTCAAGCTCATTGGACGTCACAACGGGAAGGTCGTCCAGGAGACGACGGCTGACCTGCTCATCTTTTCCATCGATCACATCGTCAGCTACGTCAGCCGCTATGTGACGCTGGAGCCGGGCGACGTGATCTTCACGGGGACACCGGGGACGACCGAAGCCATGAAGCCGGGTGACACTTTCGAGGTGGAGATCCCAGGCGTCGGCACCCTCAGGAACAAGATCGTCGCCGCCAAGGGATCCACATCGCAGTAGACGCCGGAGAGGCGGTCACCGTTTCATGGTGACCAGACGGGCAGGGGCTGCAGAGAACGCGCAGTCTCAGCGATCGGTGCGCCGGGGGCGGTTGCACGAAATGAAGATTGCTCGCATTTTTGCCCATCGGGTGGAACTGCCGCTGCGGGAAGGCCGTTATGCCTGGTCGGGGGGCAAGTCGGTCTCCGTGTTCGATTCCACGATTGTCGGCGTCGAGACCGCCGACGGGCTCGTGGGCTGCGGCGAGGTCTGTCCGTTGGGTCCTTTCTATCTGCCCGCCTATGCCGAGGGCGTGCGGGCCGGGCTTCGCGAGCTCGGTCCGCACCTCATCGGTGCGGACCCCACCGCGCTCGGAGTACTCAACTTCCGGATGGACGCCGCCCTCAAGGGTCATCCCTTCGTGAAATCGGGCGTCGACATCGCGTGCTGGGACATCCTGGGACAGGCGACCGGTCTGCCGGTCTGCACGCTCCTGGGCGGTCGCTTCGGCGATCGCGTGCGGCTCTACCGCGCCATTTCACAGGACACACCCGGCGAGATGGCTCGAAAAGTGGCCGGGTATCGCGCAGAGGGTTACACGCGATTCCAACTCAAGGTCGGCGGGGATCCGGACACCGACATCGACCGCATCCGTGCCGTGCGCGCGCTGCTCCAGCCGGGCGACCGCCTCGTGGCCGACGCCAACACCGGATGGACACAACACGACGCCGTCCGCGTCGTCTGCGCCTTGAGGGATGTCGATGTGTACATCGAGCAGCCCTGCCTCACCTACGAAGAGTGTCTCGCGGTCCGGCGACAGACCGATCATCCATTCGTGCTCGACGAAACGATCGACAGCGTCGAGGTCCTCCTCCGCGCGCGCGCGGATCTGGCGATGGACGTGGTGAATCTGAAGATCAGCAAGCTGGGAGGATTGACGAAGACCAGACAGGTGCGCGACCTGTGTGTCTCGATGGGCATCGCCATGACGCTCGAGGATAGCTGGGGCGGGGACGTCACCACGGCGGCCATTGCACATCTCGCCCACAGCACGCCCGAGGCACTGCGCTTTACCGCCACGGACTTCAACAGCTACGTGACGGTGAGCACGGCAGTCGGCGCTCCCTCACGCGAGGCAGGCTTCATGGCGGCCAGCACCGCCCCGGGGCTCGGCGTGCGACCACGGCTGGATGTCCTGGGACCTCGCGTTCTAGAGATCGCCTGAGGCGGTCGGGGCCGCGTCGTGGGCCAGCGCTTGCGTCCATCGTGGATGCCGAGGCACGAGGCTCACGACAGGGCCGCAAGCCATGCCTTCCTGCGCTTGCGCGAGGCTCTCACTCTGGCCGTGACGCCGTCTCGATCTTCGACGTCTGGCGACGCGCCGTGCGCGACCAGCCATTGGAGCAGCGCCGGATCGAACTTCTTCTCAACCCCGTAGTGCAAGGCGGTCTTGCCCTTGGAGTCCTGGTAGTTCACGTTCGCACCCCTGACCGCAAGGAACTTCGCGGCTTTGTGCTTTCTCCAGCACCAGCAGGCGAGAAACGGCGTCACGCCAACTTCGA